>JABDJL010000026.1 GCA_013002505.1 Lysobacterales bacterium
GGCCATTCTGCTTTATGACATGTATCGCCAAACCTACCCCGAGGTGCATTCGGCCCACCACGTTTACGGCCTGGCGCTTGAAGCCGGGGGGCGCAAGGACGAAGCCCTGGCGGCCCAGCTAAAGGCGCTCGAAATCTGGCCTGACTTTCCGCCAGCCTGGGACGCCGTTACACGCCTCAAGGCAGATTCAACACAGCACTGATCTTGAAACCTGCTGCTACGGCGCTACCCACTGCCCGTCCCAGGAATCACCAACCCACAGGAACTGGCACCTCAGGTGTCCACCGGCCCTGAGATACAGCCAGTCGAGGCGCTCGATACGGCATCGCACGGCGACGAAATTCACGTAGCCCTCATCCTCGTGCTGCACTGCGTCCGCGGTTTCAATCGGCGTGCCCGGACCCTCCGATGAGGTGTAACACCAGCGACTGTTGTCGGATGTGTCCTGCCACCGCTGAAGGGCGATGTTGTCTTCCCGGTGCACCGTGCAGTGACCCCTGGCCCGCAACTGGATTTTGCGCTCACGATCGTAGAACATCCACTCCAGCCGAGGGTCGGCCTGCAGCTGGGCGTACTTGGGCGATCTTGCATCGGTATGAAAGAAGAGTTCCCGCTCGCCGGGGTCTGCGCCGCGCAACACCACGGTCCGGACCTCGGGACCCTCCGTTCCCAGGCTGGAGACCGCTGGCGTGTGAAACGGATTTCGGGCACTTGAAACGCCATCGACAAGATCCTTCCAGACCTCCTTCAACACGTCATCAAGCTGCTTATTGGATGTATTTATCGTAGTCATGTAATTAATTGTATAGTTTCTGTTTCCTATTAATTATACATTTCTTATACAATGAGGAGATAACCATGAAAAACCGCAGCCGGGTCGCTCGCAACATATTACCCGGTAAGCAGGTCAAGGGCGCTGGTTGGTGTAACGCCTGGGTCGGAGAATGAGCACACCCGATCCAGCCAGTCGCGATTGGGCGGACACCGCCAGCGTGGACCCGCGAGAGGTCGCTCACTACGACCGCCTCGCCGACACCTGGTGGGATCAGGACGGTCCCTTTTGGCCATTGCACACACTTAACGCTTCGCGCGTACCGTTCATTGCAGAACAGGTCTGTTTGCACCACGGCCGCGATTCCGGAGCGCAACTTCCGCTGCAGGGTTTGAAGGTGCTTGATATCGGCTGTGGCGGGGGAATACTGGCAGAATCCATGGCGCAACTGGGCGCTTCGGTTCACGGCATTGACGTGGCCGAGCGCAATATCCTGGTCGCCACGAGCCATGCGCAAAAATCGGGCATCAGCGTGAAATATGAATGCACCACGGCCGAGGCTCTCGCACAGCATTCACCGCTGTATGACATCGTGCTGAACATGGAGGTCGTCGAGCACGTCGCTGATCTCGAAGGCTTCATGGTAGCGGCGACCAACATGGTCAGGCCCGGTGGGCAGATGTTCGTGGCCACGATCAATCGCAACTGGATCGCCTGGCTGGTCGCCATATTCGGCGCCGAATACGTGCTCGGGTGGCTGCCGCGCGGCACGCACCGCTATGACCGCCTGAGAAAGCCACGTGAAATCATGCGGCTGCTGGAAATCCAGGGGCTGTCGGTCAGCCGCATGACGGGCGTGCAGGTCAATCCGGTTTCCCGTAGCATGTCGCTTACGGGAAGCACACTGATCAACTACATGATGTCCGCACACAAGCGGCCCGACCCCAGGCTGAGCAGCGCGCTACGCGCCCTGCCCTGGGAAGATCGTGCATGAACCATCGCCTGGCCATGACACTCGGAGGCGCCGGACTGCTGCCCTTTGTTGGCCTCTCCGTCCTGGCGATGGTTGCAGATGGCGACCTGGCCACTAATGCGCTGCGGGCGCTGCACGCCTGGGGCGCCGTAATCGCCTCTTTTCTTGGTGGTATTACCTGGGGCACGGCTGTGCAGGCAGGAAACGACCGCCTTTATTTACTCAGCCTGGCGCCGTTTACCACGGCATGGGTGGCGCTATTGTTGCCACCTGACCCCGGCTTGTGGCTGTTGGTCGCCGCCTTGCTCCTCGCGCTCTTCAATGATGCTGCCGCCCATCGGCTGGAGCTGATCCCGGGTTGGTTCTACCAAATGCGACGCGCCTTGTCTGTGGTGGTCATCGCGGTGCTTTCGCTGGTCGCGGTATACATCTGAGCGAAGAACTGCAGTGGTGCTGGCGCGTGGTGTAGTAATCGGGAACACTCTGAGCATGGAAAAGCAATCGCAGCCCTGATGAAGCCATGATGAAGCACATCGCTTCGGCGCTCCTGAGCCCGTTACTGCTCGCACAGGGCGTTGTGACCCGCGCCACAACACTGAAGCTGCCCGAACCGCCGGGTGCTAGAGCCGGTCATGCCGCTGGCGGACAGCGGCTGAGACTGTTGATTGCCGGTGACTCGTCGGCCGCCGGTGTCGGCACCGCCCACCAGGACCAGGCACTTGCAGGCCGGCTGACCAAGATGTTGGAACAGCATCACGCGCTCGATTGGCGCCTCGAAGCAAAGACAGGCGTCACGACCAAAACCACCATCAAACGCTTGAGCAACTTACCGCCTCAGCCATTCGATATTGCCCTGACATCGCTGGGCGTTAATGACGTGACGTCACACCGGGGCGTAAAACCGTGGCTTGATGACCAACAGCAACTGCGCCAGCTTCTACGACAGAAATTCGGCGTTTCGATGATGATTATCTGCGGCTTACCACCGGTTCACGGCTTTCCTGCATTACCTCAACCTCTACGCTGGCACCTCGGCTGGCGCGCATCACTGTTTGACCAGACCCTGCAGGAAACGCTCAGCCTTGAGCCCGACACGCACTTTCTCAGCCTTCGTTTCACCGAAGATCCGGACACCATGGCCGAAGACGGTTTTCATCCCGGGCCCCGGGTTTACCAGGAGTGGGCCAGGCGGGCCTTCGAAGTGATTGCCCGCCATTGGCCACACTGATTCAACTGCCATCTTCCGGCACCACACGTGTGAACGGCTGGTTGGTAATTCCCGCAAAACCGATGTTGTCTATCAGCCACGCCTCGTCAACCGGGACGTAAACGAAGCCTGCACCGTCGAAGATGCTGGCCGTGAAGGTCTGCAAGCGGAACCGCACCAATACCTGTTGCAGGGCATAGGCCATTCCGAGGTTGACCTCGGTCGGCAGCAAGGCCGGGAACCCAGCCGAGTTGCCACCCAGCATCAATTCGGTGTTCCAGCTCGACCCACCGTCCGTTGAAATCTCGACGTAGACGACGCCTTTATCGACCGCGTAGATGTCATACATGCCGGACAACTGGTGGGCATGATCAAAGGTGATCCGAAAATCTTCGGCATCGCCGACCATCAGCGGCCGTGACACCAGCGCCTGGTCGGCACGGGCATAGATTTCACCAGCGCGATACACCGTGTTGCCGCCTGTATCGACCCGGTCCCAGGTCGAATCGATGAAAAAAGGCTCCTCAATTCTGTCCTGCGTCCAGTCGGCAAAGGTCTCGGGCAACTCCGCATCGTGCGGCCCGGCGAATGCCTCGATGTCAAAGTGGGTGCGGTGCACGACGCTTGCCAGGCCTTGGGCCTGCGCGCCCTGGTCGACCGCCTTCCATTCAAACTCGAATGCAGACGGGTCGTAGTCTCTGTCGTGCAGAAGTTCAACTTCAAATGTCACTTCTGCTTCTGCGCCTGGTAACAGGTCTACCAGCAGTTCCGGGTGCTTTATGCGATGATCTGCCGTACTGACGGGCTTGAGCCGAAGCGTCTGGATATGCCGGAAGCCGGTGTTACGAACCAAGGTGGTCAGTGTGCCGGTCTCACCGAAATCGAGAATGCCGTCCGAATCAACGCCTTCAACGTCATCTTCCAGGCTTGAAGACACGATCGTGATATCGAAATCCTCATCGGCGAAACTTTCCACCAGGTCCGTCATCGCCCTGGAATCTCGCGGCGCGGACAAGGCGCCAGAACCCATGCCCCGCGACGCAAATGTTGCGCGGCAGACCTGGTGATCCTGGCTGTCCATGGCCTCGATCGCCGACAACAGGGCGTCACGGGCTTCGAGGATAGTCGGGTCCACTGGCGTCAGCTTCATACCGACCACCGTGTACTCGGCCACTCGGGACCAGTTTTTGCCAAAGCTGCGGTCGTCACGGGACAACACGGCACGCGCACAGTCCCACATGGCGGCCGACCAGATCTCACCGGCAGTATGAATCTCGGTATTGTGAATGGTCCGACCCTTCCAGTCATAGAAATCGAAACCCGCGGGCAGCGGTTCTTCATGGGCCATGTGCCGGAACATCAACGGATTGGACGGACCCAGCGGCCAGCGGCGAATTCCGTAAAAATAGGCATCCGGCGTACCGGTGGAAGTGGCCGTCGAGATGATCGGGTTGTAATCACGATTAAAGTAGCTGCCCACGGCGTAGCTGCTGGTCTCGCCGGGGGCAATTGCAGAGAAATCCGCCTCACGGACATTGACCAGCACGCCGATGAAGTCGGCCCAGCCTTCATTGAGGCTGCGCGCCTGGGTGGTGCTGAGAAAAGCGCCCCCGCCACCGACCAGCCGGCGTACCAGGTAGTGGCCCCATTCGTGTGCAAACAATGAGAAGTCCAGCGAGCTGTCGCGGTCGGTAAAAGTGCGCGAATTCAGGCCGATGACCATGACCGGTGATTCCCCGTCGCCAGGCGTGGAGACAAACGTCGTTGCCGCCCCGCCATGGATGATCATGCGGTCGCCTTCAACACCACCGCGACCAAAATTATCTTGTTGCGCATTCCCAGCGGCTTCGTCGAAGCCCACATCGTAAAACCAGTCATGTAACAGGTTGCCCCAGTAGAAGTTTTGCACCAGCTTGGCATTGACCTGCGTGTCGGTTGGGTCCGGAACGGGACACCCGGCGGAGAACGAGTGCCGAAAATCAAATTCTGACAGCGCCTCAACATAAGGGTAATCAAAACCTGAAGGCTTCAGCTGCGCCCGAAAATCAAGGTCCCCGAACTCGAGGCCCCAGCCGCCAACGCCGTCAAATGCGTTGAAGTCGCAGGTGCCATCATCATTGCGGATCGAATTGAAGAATGAATCGATGTTGTTGCCCACCGACCCGGTGGCGCCATCCGGCAGCCAGGGGTCATCCCGCAATACGGATACTTCATCGATATTAACCACCACCTGCGGCACTTCGACCGCCGGCAAAAACCCGTCCTGTACGCCGGTCGGATGCGGCTGGTTGTGGCCATAGGGATCATCCTGGTCGTAAATACGGTAGTCCACTGCCAGGCGATCGGTGACCGATGCTGACCGGATAAGCCCGCCATCCGGCCATGACCGCAATTCCGCCATCATGTGGAAATCTTCGCCACTGCCTTGATTTCGATAGCTCAGGGTTGCCGGGACCAGCACATCGCCCGAAGCAACCCAGAACTTGCGACCCTTGGCTGACGAGAAACCGGGCACGCTGCGGACCTGGGCTGGCGATACATTCCTAAAATTGTGACGCGCCTTTGCCGGTTCTCCCGAACGATCACTCAGAACCAGCCCGCGACGGCCAAACACCTCGATTCCGTTGATGTGCTGGCGCAATTCTGAAACCTTGACGCCAGATTTTGACTGGTGAATGACCCGGGCTGACAAGCTCTCGGCCATTTCATTGGAAATACGGGCATCACTGGACAACAAGGCGTCGACTGCTTCATTCCCAAGGGATTCGACAGAAAGTGAAGCGGGGTTGACCACGCGCCATTGCGCTCGTTCAGTTGCGGCAAGCGCCGGGCTGGCAATCATTACCGGTAAAAGGCTTAAAACAATGCGAAAGCGGGACCGGTTCATGGACTACTCCTTGTCTCAGATTCGAAGACTTGAAGATTATTATGGGTGATCAGGAGATTTGTGGACAAGTTATGGCTTGGCCGAGCAAGCATCCGGCGCTGGACAGCCCAACGCCGAAGAAATGTTAAATGATGGAATCTTTTCCTTAACCTGCTGCCCGAAATGTGAGGGTTATCTTCCTCTGCCTCAAATATTTCTCTGACTCCAAATATTTCGATATGCTTGCCGCAATGAGTTTTTACTCTGAGCCCATTATATCCTCTGACCCCATTATTTCTGCGCTGATTCCTTTGAACGTGCCGATGCGAAATCCCGGCGGTTGCTTGACGAGTACCGCGTCACCCGAATTTTCGTGTCCGGCTGGTTTTCCAGATGTGGCAGGTTCTCCTGGCAAGAAGTAAGCCGTTGAACAGCTAAGCGGACGAAGAAAGATAAGGGGCAGGATTCATATTCTTAACTATATTTCAGTTATGCAATCGGGTTTAGCTGTCCAAATAAACGGGGCCGCCTCTGTTCACGTATACTCCTGTACTCCTAAACTCCTAATGTATAAGTATTTTCTTAGGTAGTTTGAGCTAGGAGAAATCAACATGCGAATTGGATTACTCGTTGGCTTATCGTGTGCTTTGGGTATAGCCCATGCCCAGGTCAATTCCGAAACGGCGCCGCTAACAGGCAAAGAAAAGACTTTGCAACCTGGAGAACGGGCGGCCGCTGACAATGCGGTATATGCCCTAGTTGGAACGGAAGCCTCACGTGTTTTGAGAAATGACGTTAGTCCGCAATCTCAATCGGATGCAGAAACTGCAAGACGTTTGCAGCCGGACGCTTTGATTGCGCAAGCAGTACGTCAGCCCTGGACTGTTCAGGGTCGCGACGAAGATTCGTCGAATATAATTCCCGGCCAGTATGTTGTTGTATTCGATCGCGCACCGGACACGCCACGCGAAGATACCCTGAAGCGGAGCGCTGATCGGGACGATGTCCAAAGGCAGGTTAGCGTG
>JABDJL010000033.1 GCA_013002505.1 Lysobacterales bacterium
AAATAGCACTCGCTTCAGGCACCCCCGTTCCCGAAATTTACGTCCTTGAGCAGGAATCCGGCATTAATGCGTTCGCCGCAGGGTTCTCACCAGCCGACGCCGCGGTGGCCGTGACGCGGGGCGCAATGGAAAAACTCAGCCGGTCCGAATTGCAGGGCGTAATCGCGCATGAATTCAGCCACATTTTCAACGGCGATATGCGGCTGAACATCCGCCTGATGGGGGCCTTGTTCGGCATCCTGGTGCTGGCCCTGATTGGGCGCCGCGTATTACACCACACGCACTACGTGGGCCGCTCCCGTGACAACAGCGGTGCAGCCATACTGATACTGGCCTTGGCGCTCACGACTATCGGCTACCTCGGGCTGTTTTTTGGACGCTGGATCAAGTCGGCCGTGTCCCGGCAGAGAGAATACCTGGCAGACGCTTCTGCGGTTCAGTTCACGCGTGACCCGGGTTCCATTGCAGGAGCGCTCAAGAAAATCGCTGTTTACAGTGATGGCTCATACCTGGATGTCGAGACCGAGGAGGTTGGCCACATGTTGTTCGGCTCGGGTCAGAAAATGAACCTGTTCGCAACGCATCCGCCGCTGATGGACCGGATTCGCCGCGTTGAGCCGTCCTTCGACGAAAGTGAGCTGGCCAATATTGCCAGGGACATCAAGCGCAAGGAGAGGCTGGACGCAGAACGCGAAGCCCGGCTTGCTGAACAACAGGACAGCGCGGCGGGTTCGGGCGGCGCGGCCATCTTCGACCCTGCCGCCATCATGCAGGAAATTGGTAACCCTCAATGGGAAAAACTGCTGATGGCTGCGGCCCTGGCGGCATCAATCCCCGTCAATATTCGCGACGCGGCCCGCTCGGCCGAGTGGGCACCCGAAGTGTTGTTCTATACCCTTCTGGACGGTGATGACGAGGTTCGCGAAAACCAGCTCCTGGCCGTGTCCAGGGGCATGGGTGGTGATAGTGAAAAGCGGGTCAGAAACCTGGTGATCGCATCCGGGTTACCGAATCCCGAGCAACGCTTGCCGATCATGGAGGTGGCGCTGCCGTCGTTGAAACGCCATCCGCCGGAAGTGGTGCACAAGGTGCTCAAAACGGTCAATGAACTGATCTCGGCCGATGGCCGTGTCGATGTATTCGAATACCTGCTGGCGCGCATTGTTTCGCAATACCTGTGGGAGGCGACAAATCCGCATGCGACTTCGGTTTCGGGTAAGCGGCGACTGGCCTCGCAGCTCGCGGATGCGGCCAGCGTGCTTGCTGTCATGGCAAGGCACGGACACGAGAATGAAGATGCCGCGCAGCATGCGTTTACGGCGGCGATGCAAATTCTTTCCAGGGATTCAGAGTTGCCCATGCCCGCCTCGGGTGACTGGATTGGCACGCTGGACAAGTCTCTCGCGGGCCTCGACAAGCTGTGCCTGGAGGACAAGGAAAAACTGATCAGGGCACTAATCGAGGTGGTTACTCATGACGGCCGGTTGATCGCCATTGAGCTGGAACTGCTGCGCGCGGTGTGCGCGATGTTGCATGTCCCCGTACCGATGATTCCGCCAGGGATCGCTTCAGGCGGCGGCCGGGGGGACTGACTGCCGGGACTTTGAATTTTCAAGCATCCATGCGGCACAACGCTCGGCGATCATGATGGTGGGTGCATTGGTGTTTCCGGACACCAGTGAAGGAATGATCGAAGCATCACACACCCTCAATCCATCAATTCCGTGAACACGCAGCTGCGGATCAACAACGGCGAGGTCATCGCTGCCCATTTTGCAGGTCCCGACGGGGTGGTAAATGGTTTCTGCTTTGCGCCGTACGAATTCCAGTAGAGCCTCGTAGTCCTGGTGCTGTGCACCGGGAAAAATTTCTTGCGACCGGCAATCGGCAAATGCCTCCTGCTCGAAAATGCGCCGCCCGAGGCGCGCACACTCGACCATCATCCGGCGGTCGAACTCCGTGGACATGTAGCGCGCAAATATCAGCGGCGCCTGGTCGGGGTTGTCCGTTGAAAGGCGGATCTCACCGCGACTGGTCGGCCGGAGATTGCACGCATGAATGGTCATGCCATAGCCTTCCATGCGGTTTCGGCCGTGATCGTCGAGCAGGGCTGGCACGAAGTGTAACTGGATGTCCGGCCGGTCATCTTGCGCCAGGTCACTGGCCACGAACGCACCTGCCTCTGCGACGTTTGAACTGCCCGGCCCGCCGCGCGTCAACAGGTAACGCAGCCCGGCCATGAATTCGTTGATGTGATCGTAGCTTTGCTTGCCCTTGATACCCACGAGCGTACAAATATCGAGGTGGTCCTGGAGGTTCTGGCCAACCCCGGCCATTTCATGTAACGGCTCGATCCCTGCCAGGCGCAAGTCGTCTGGTCTGCCGATTCCCGACAGCATGAGCAGTTGAGGTGAATTGATTGCGCCACCCGCCAGCACGGTTTCACCGGCCTCGAAGGACTGTTGTCGCCCTTTGACGGTTGCCACTACGCCGCGGGCGATGCCGTTTTCAAGCCGTATAGACTGGACCCGGGCACGGGTTAACAGGGTCAGGTTCGGCCGCTCGAGTGCGGGGCGCAAAAACGCGTAAGCCGTGCTGCACCGGCGGCCATTGTCCTGTGTCACCTGGTACAGGCCGAAACCACGTTGCCGCGGCCCATTGAAGTCATCGGTACGCGCGTAGCCAGCCTGTACGCCGGCTTCGATGAAGCGCTCACTGAGCGGGCTGTGGTAACGCAGGTCCTGGACCTTCAGTTCGCCGCCGACGCCGTGCAGTTCACTGGCGCCGCGCTGCTGGTCCTCGGAATGCATAAACCACGGTTTCACTGCATCCCAGTGCCAGCCGGCGCAACCCGATTCCGCCCAGGAATCGTAATCGCGCGCATGGCCGCGGCAGTAACACATCGCGTTGATCGAACTGGAACCGCCGAGCACCTTGCCACGGGGCCAGTAGAGTTCGCGGTTATTCAGTTCGGGCTCGGGTTGCGTATAGTACGACCAGTTTACAGACGTCATGGTCGCCAGCCGGGCCAGCCCTGCAGGCATGTGGATCAGGGGGTGACGATCACGTCCGCCAGCTTCCAGCAATAAGACGCGGTTGGCAGGGTTTTCAGACAGCCTGGCCGCCAGGACACACCCTGCTGATCCAGCACCCACGATAATGTAATCGTATTCCATGAACTCTCCGACCGGCGGATAGCGAATAATATCCGAGTATTTGCGCCAGGCAAGGGTACAGGTCAATTTGATGACAGGTTCTTGCCGTAAAGCCGTCCATTGACCGCAGTCGCCACTCAATTGGTCGCTGATTGGTTTACAGGTACTGTAGACCGGTTATAGTTGATTGATCATTCAACCAAGCACTGGAAGCCGACTGCACGAAACGTGGACACCAGGGACCGAATCATTCAATCTGCCGCCCGCCTGTTTCATGAACAGGGATACGCGGCGACCGGTGTGGCCACCATTTTGCGCGAAGCGGATGTCAATTCGGGCAGCCTGTACCATTTCTTTCCCAGCAAGGAAGCCCTGCTGGAGAACGTACTGGACAGTTACCTGGCGCGGCTTTACCCCGAAATCATGGAGCCCATGGAAAAATCAGAACCGGACCCGGTCTCAAGGGTTCTGAAGCTGATGGACTGGTATACCGGGTTTCTCGATGAAAATGGCTGCCGCCTGGGTTGTCCTGTCGGAAACCTGGCGCTGGAAGTGTCGGACACGCACCCGCAACTGAGGTCCCTGATTGATCGAAACTTTGAAAACTGGACTTCGATCATTCATGGCTGGCTGGAAGAGGCTGGCGCGGCACTGCCGGCTGGCTGTAACCGCCGCGCACTGGCACGATTCATCCTGACGGTCATGGAGGGTGGGGTAATGCAGTCCCGGGCGGCGGGCTCCACGGTGCCCATGGAGCAGTCGGTTGAACAACTGAAATCATATTTTGACGCGCTGACCAGGCAGGCAGCGCAGGAACTGGCGCCGATCGCCAGATCCGCGTGACCGCTGCCGGAGGACTCGAAAAGTGACATTAACAAGATTATCCCTGGGGAATCCCGTGGCAGTCATCGTGGCGGGCATATTGCTGGCGATTTTTGGCACCATCAGCCTGTCGCGATTACCTATCCAGATGACGCCGGAAATCGAGCGCCCTCAAATCAACGTCCGTACGACATGGCGCGCTTCGGCGCCGACCGAGATCGAGTCGGAGATTATCGAACAACAGGAAGACGTGTTGCGTAGTACGCCTGCCTTGCTGCGCCTGGAATCATCGGCCAGTTACGGAAGTGGCAGCATTACGCTGGAATTCGCGGTCGGCACCGATATGAACCGGGCCCTGATCGAAGTGATGAACCGGCTCAACCAGGTGCCGCGCTACCCGGTGGACGCCGATGAACCGATTATCACGGTGGGTGGATTCTCGTTTGAACGCGCCATTGCGTGGTTCGCAATCACTGCTGTGGAGGGTAATGACCGGGAAATCGCGTCTTACTACGATTTCTTGGATGAGACCGTCATCACCCGCCTCGAACGTATTGCAGGCGTTTCCCAGGTTAATGCCTTTGGCGGGCGCAGCCACGAAATCCGGATTACTTTCGACCCTTACAAGGCTGCCAATATCGGGCTTGACCTGACCAGTATTTCTCAGGAGCTGGGGGCCAACGCTGATGTTTCCGGCGGCAACCAGGAGGTAGGGCGCAGGCAGTACACGCTGCGTTTCAGCGGCAAGTACGAAATCCAGTCGCTGGGTGACCTGGTTCTGCAATGGCGCGATGGCAAGCCGATCCGCTTACGTGACATTGCCCGAATAGAGAAAGTCATGGTCGATCCGCGCACCATCCTGCACCAGAACGGCGGTCCTTCAATGGCCATGCCGGTCATTCCGGAGTCGGGGGTTAACGTGCTGGATGTGCTGGAC
>JABDJL010000036.1 GCA_013002505.1 Lysobacterales bacterium
GTCTTGCCCTTGACCTTGCCCTCGGTGAATTTCTCGACGTAGTCCACGTTGACCCGCGCGGCGCGTTCCAGCAGGCGTGAGTGCAGGTAGAACACGTCACCCGGGTAGGCTTCACGGCCCGGCGGACGACGCAACAGCAGGGATACCTGGCGATAGGCCCAGGCCTGCTTGGTCAAATCGTCGTAAATGATCAGTGCGTCTTCACCACGGTCACGGAAATACTCACCCATGGTGCAACCAGAATAGGGTGCGATGTACTGCATCGCGGCCGACTCCGAAGCAGAAGCATTGACGACGATGGTGTGTTCCATGGCGCCGTGTTCTTCGAGCTTGGCAACCACGTTGGCCACCGTTGACTGCTTCTGGCCGATGGCAACGTAAATACACTTAATGCCCGACTTGGCCTGGTTAATGATGGTGTCGATCGCGATCGCCGACTTACCGATCTGGCGGTCACCGATGATCAGTTCGCGCTGGCCCCGGCCGATTGGCACCATCGCGTCAATGGACTTGAGTCCGGTCTGCACGGGCTGGTCAACCGATTTACGCCAGATGACGCCCGGCGCGACCTTTTCGATCGGCGCAAAACCGTCGTTTTCGATCTCGCCCTGGCCATCGATGGGATTACCGAGCGCGTCCACCACGCGGCCCAGCAAGCCCGGCCCATGTGGAACTTCGAGAATACGCCCGGTGCATTTGACCGTGTCGCCCTCGGTGATGTGCTCGTAATCGCCCAGGATTACCGTTCCGACCGAGTCGCGCTCGAGGTTGAGGGCCAGCCCGAAGGTGTTGCCCGGAAACTCGATCATCTCGCCCTGCATGGCGTCTTCAAGACCATGCAGTCGGGCAATGCCGTCGGATACGCTGACAACGGTGCCTTCGTTGCGCGTTTCCGAAGCGATGTTCAGTTCTTCGACGCGCTTCTTGATCAGCTCGCTGATTTCAGATGGATTCAATGTCGCTTGCATCTTTTTTTCCCAGTCCGGCCGTCAATCGGTGCCGGAATTAAATGTTTCTATGAATGTTTCGCCAATCACCTCAGGCCAATCCGGCCTGCAATTTTTCGAGGCGGCCAAGTAGTGAACCGTCAATCACCTGGTCGCCGGCATAAACGATGGCGCCTCCGAGCACCGAGGCATCGATGATGTTTTCCATCTCGATTTCCCGGTCGAACCGCCTGGCCAGCGCTTGTTCAAGCTGTTGTGCCTGGCGTGGCTCCAACTCGATGGCCGAAACCACCCTCACACGCAGGCGTTTTTCCGCCTCCTGCCTCAACTCTGAAAACAGGGATGAAATCTCCGGCAGCAAGGACAAACGCTTGTTTTCGCCGAGCACGGAGAGAAACCCGGTGAATGATTTGTCGGCGCCTTCTCCCAGCGCGTCGGTAATGATTGCCAGGCACTGCTCACGGCTGACCTCGGGATTCCGCAGCAGGTCTGCCACGGTTTCATCCGAGACGATGGCGCCCACCGTGCTCAACAAGCGATCCCAACCGGCGAGGTCGGACTGCTCGTTGGCCAGTGAGAACGCAGCCTTGGCGTAAGGCCTCGCGAGTGTCGTCAGGTTGCTCATATTTCCTTGATCAGCTTGTCAAGCAACTCGCGGTGTGCCTCGGCGTCAATTTCTTTTTCAAGAATCCTGGACGCGCCCAGCACGGCAAGGCTCGCAACCGAGGTACGCAGTTCTTCGCGTGCCTGGTTTGCAGCCAACCCGATCTCGGATTCGGCCGCGGCAACCTGCCGTTTTTTCTCGCTGACGGCATCGTCCTTGGCCTGCTCCAGTATCTGGCTGTGCCGCTGGTTGGCCTGGTCGACGATCTCGCCTGCCTTGTCCCGGGCCTGGCGAATTTCTTCGTCTGCCTTGACCTTGGCGGCTGCAAGCTCTTTCTCGGCCCGGTCTGATGCAGCCAGTCCATCGGCAATCTTTTCACGTCGCTCGTCCATGGCCTTCAGCAAAGGCGGCCAGATAAACTTCATACAAAACCATACGAAGATCATCATTGCGATCGATTGCAGTATCAGGGTGGCATTGATATTCATGCCTGCTCCTCTTCTAAAGCGTTAAAGCGCGGCAAACTTATCCGCCCAGGGCGGCTTGCAGCTGACCTACAAACGGGTTGGCGAAGGTGAAGAACAGTGCGATGCCCACGCCGATCATTGCCACGGCGTCGAGCAGGCCGATGGCCAGGAAGAACTTACCCTGCAGCATCGGAGCCAACTCCGGCTGACGGGCAGACCCTTCGAGCAGACGACCGCCCAGGATACCCACACCAATACCAACACCCAGCGCGCCCAGGCCAATCAACAGGGCAACGGCGATTGCGGTCATTCCAATTACAGTTTCCATTTTTTACTCTCCGTAGAGTCTTTTACTCACAAAAAAACCAGTAGATGCCGACCTAGTGGTGCTCTGTCGCCATGGACAGGTACACGATCGTCAACATCATGAAAATAAAGGCCTGCAACGTGATCACCAACAGGTGGAATGCGGCCCACCCGAAGTGCATCAGCTGTCCGCCAAGGAAAGCCAGCCCACCGACCAGCAACATCTCGATCATCAGCAGCCACAAGGTACGCTTCGTAGAAAGCTGGCCCTTGAGGTTCAGCCACAATGTTGCAAAAACGCTGCCCGTGGCGACTATCCAGAACCAGGCCGGAATGTGTTCACCGAACACTGAGCTCAGGCCGGAGGCAAACAGGCCAGCGCCCGCTGTGAATATCAGTGCGATCAGGATAAAAATCAGTTCGCCTGCATACAGGTTGCCGAACAGCCGCAATCCCAGCGAAACCGGCTTGGCCAGCAGGGATACGATTTCGAGGATGAAGTTGAACGCCATGACGAATGGCCATACCACCTTTGGCATGCCCAATTCCCTGGGGTTTAGCGGGTTGAATACCAGTTCGGACAAGAATCCGCCGACACCCTTGAATCGGATGCTGTAAACCAGGATCAGGATAAATACCGTGATCGCCATGCCCATGGTGGCATTGACATCCGTAGTCGGCACGACTTTCTGGTACTCAACCCCGGCAGTCGACGCCGCCCAGGGCAGCCAGTCAACGGGGATCAGGTCCATGAAATTCATGAAGAAAATCCACACGAACAAGGTCAGTGCCAGTGGCGCAATTAGTTTGCTGGTGCCATGAAACGAGTCACGAACACTGCTGTCGACAAACTCCACGATCGACTCGATCATGGCCTGGAATCGCGTCGGCACCCCCGAATTGGCCTTCTTGGCCACGTTGCGGAACATGAAGAAGAATCCGAACCCGAGCAGCAGCGACCAGAACAACGTATCTACGTGGACGGCCCAGAAACCCATCGCAGCGGCCTCTTCGGCGCCATGCGCAAAGCCCCAGTGACCATCGGGGTGCTTGCCGAATGTCAGGTTCTGCAAATGATGCTGGATGTATTCGCCGGTGGTTGGCGCTTCGCTACCGCTAGCCATCAAATCGTCCGTTCCGTTTATTGCTCATGCCGCAAAACCCCGTGCTTTGCCGCGTTTTAACTCCCACTTGGGAAGTTGGTCTTATTGACTGAAAATCAACCCCCAAAAAGCGGGCGCAGAAAGCCAATGAAAATGACCAGGATCATGCCTGCGAAAAACCAGCCGTAAGCCAGGGGTTCGACCAGCATGAAAACCGCCATGCAGATCAAGGCCGTGGTCAGCAATTTTGCCGCCTCGCCCAAGACCGCTGCGCGTAAAAAAGCGGCGCTGTCTCCCCCGACATTGCGCAGCACTATCAGTGCAAACAGCAAGGACGGGACATACGCCGCCAGGCTTCCAAACAGGGAGGAGTAAGCAGCAACCGGGCCGACCAGTAATAATGCACCAGCCAGTGCCAGACCTGTCAGTGACTGCGCCCGCAGGCACCGCCTTGTAACCAGGTGAATATCGGTTGAACTGCCTTGGCCGCCCGCCGGATTCATTTCAGGGAAATTTTTGTCTGCCCCTTCCATGCCCGGGAGCCTGCTCCGCCTTGTTCTGTCGCGTTTTTTTCGCGTCGTTTTCTGCGTGAGAAGTAAATCCCCGCAAAAGACCGCCCATTTTAGCATCGGGCTTTGAGCGCGGGCAACGGTTGTGGGCATTTTCGGGATAAAAACAGGCGATTCACGAACGCTTTAAGCTGATTTTGGTCAATATGTCGGCGCCGGGGCTCAGTATTATCATGCTCCCAAAGGAGTCTGTCGCATGAAAGAGTTTCCCCACAAGTACAAGGCCAGCGCACACTGCAACCCGAACGACCCGGTCGAGCTCACCAGTCCCGGCCTTGATCCGATATCCAGCACGGCGCCACCCGAATTCGGCGGGCCGGAAGGTTACTGGTCGCCTGAGACCCTATTGGTCGCTTCGGTGGTCGATTGCTTCAACCTGACCTTCAAGGCCATAGCACGCGCTTCGAAACTGGAATGGCTGGAGCTGAATTGCGCGGCCGAGGGTGTGCTGGACAAGCAAGACCGAATCACCCGGTTTACGGGCTTTGATCTGATCGCGAGCCTGAAAATCCCGGCGGGGACTGATTCCGCCAAAGCTAAGCGACTGCTTGAAATGGCCGAGAAAAACTGCCTGATCACCAACTCCATGTCCGCAGGCATTGAACTGGACATCAGCGTGGAAGTGGCGCCCGCCCCGGCTGCAGGCTGAGTCAGTTCATACCGCCATTTTCATCAGGCCGCCGCCTTCAGCTGGGCAAGTTCGCGGGCACACAGGTCGGCCACGGCACCCATGCCGTTCAAACCGTGTTCCGCTTCCAGGTCGCTGTTGAAATTCGTGGTGCCGTTGATGTCATAAACGAACCGCTCTCCGTCCGCGTCTTCAACCCACTCGATACCGGCGATATCAAGTTCATGCAGACAGGTGAACTCGATTAACTTGCGAACCAGCGGGTCTGAAGACCTAATATCCTTACGAAGCGAGAACACCCCGGAATCGCCGACCGGGCAAAAATCTTCGCCCACCTCGCAGGGATCTGCCGGGCACAACTCGAACCCCTGGCTGGTATTGGCGGCAATCGCATACAGGAATGCGCCGTCTACGATCTCGACGCGTGTGATGAATTCGCCGCGCGGCTGGATGTATTGCTGAATAAGCGTAATTCCATCGGGTGAGTCTTCAAAGTCCGGGCTGTCCACGTACTCGTCGAAAGCGTCATAGTCGTTGAATAACCTGACGCCCAGCCCTTTACCGCCCTGGTTGTGCTTGGTGATGAACGGAAATGCCATTTCACGGGCCGCATCCTTGAGTCCGGTTTTGCCCATCAGGCCGATTGTCTTCGGTGTCCTGATGCCGAAAGCCTCGAGTGCAGCATGCTGGCGCAACTTGCTCACTTCCATGGCGGCCGGTCCACTGCCGTTGATCACGCGGCTTCCACATTGCTCGAGCTGGTAAATGAGTTCGCGGGAAAAGACCAGGCCACCCTGGTGGCCACGAGTGTGAGATGAAGGTGACATGCGATTGAGGTAGACACCGGGCCCGGGGCTACAGCCGATATTGATCCGGTTGTCGACCATGTAGTGCTCGGCCGTTTCAATTCCACGGTCGGCCAGCGCCTTGCGCAATGGCGGCATCCATTCTTCATTTTCAAACAATATGTGCAGCTTCATCAGAGCGTTCCAGTGGGCTTACTTGCTTTGACCCCTATTCTCGTTCGCCGTCTCAACGGCTTACATGCACAGAGATGCAGCTTTGCAGCCACAACAGTTGAGTCGTAGTTCAGTGGAAAGGGATTAGTGTGGAGTGCTTTCAGGATTGGTTTTGCGCGCAGCAGCGGGCGAAACCCAAAAAGTTACGGCAGGTAGAAGAAAGTTCTAATCCCTCCAAACCCCCTTGAGTCATAAAGAGAGGCTTAGAGTTTGGCGGCGCAGGTGAAAATACGATGCCGAGCGGGGCCTAGTCGCCTTTCAGGTGGCCGATGATGCCTTCGAGCTCATCCGATGAGTTGTATTCGATGACCAATTTACCCTTGCCCTTATTGCCGTGCTGAATGCGTACCTTGGCGCACAGCGCCTCGGCAAGGTCGTCCTGCAGGCGCAGGATATCGGGATCGACAGATTTTGACTTCGGCCGGGGCGGATTCTGCAAACGGCGCACCAGCGCTTCGGTTTCCCGCACCGACAGTTTCTTGCGGGTCACCTCGCGCGCTGCGCGTACCTGGAGGCCCTCGGGCAGTGCCAGCAGTGCCCGCGCATGGCCCATTTCCAGGTGCCGGGCATCAATCATGTCGCGAACTTCACGCGTTAATTCCAGCAATCGCAACAAGTTGGAAACCATCGAGCGCGATCGCCCGACGGCCCCGGCTGCCTCGCCGTGCGTGAGCTGAAAATCATCGACCAGGCGTTTCAGGGCGGCGGCTTCTTCGAGCGGATTCAGATCCTCCCGCTGAATGTTTTCAATCAGCGCGAGCGCCATGGCGGCTTCGTCGGGAATGTCGCGGATGATGACTGGAATAAGCTCCAGCCCGGCCTGTTGCGCAGCGCGCCAGCGCCGCTCACCGGCAAGAATTTCATACTGGTCACCCACCTGGCGCACCACGATCGGCTGGATCACGCCCTGGGCCTTGATGGATTCTGCCAGCTCCGCCAGTTTTTCCGGCTCAAACACGGAACGCGGCTGAAACGGGCCCGGCCTGATCAGGTCCACGGCCAGTTCACCGGCGGCGCCTCCGCTGCCCTTGTTACCGGAATCAACAGCCTTGTCCAGCGTGCTCTGGCTGAGCATCGAGCTGAGGTTTCTGCCAAGTACCGGCTTTTTCCTGGAAGTCATTTGTGCCTGTTTCTCACTATCCGGCCTCGCGTTTTCGCCTTCTGCGTAGTATCTCACCGGCCAGCCCGATATAGGCCAGTGCGCCACGTGAGCCGGGATCATAGCGCAACACCGGCACGCCGTGGCTGGGTGCTTCGGCGACACGCACGTTTCGCGGTACCATGGTCCGATAAACCTGCTCGCCGAAATGCTCTTCGAGCTGGTCCGAGACAGCGCTGGAAAGGTTGTTACGCACGTCAAACATGGTTCTCAGCAGCCCTTCGATCTCCAGGCCAGGATTCACGCTGGCCCGGACCTGCTCAATGGTTTCGAGCAGCGATGCAAGGCCTTCAAGCGCATAATACTCACATTGGATCGGTATCAACACGCTGTTGGCAGCCGTCAGCGCATTAAGCGTCAGCATGTTCAAAGAGGGCGGACAGTCAATGACGATCCAGCCATACTGCGGTGCAACTTCATCCAGCGCCTGCTGCAGCCGGTACTCGCGCTGCTCCTGCTGCATCATTTCGACTTCGGCGGCAGTCAGGTCACTGTTTGAAGGCAGCAGGTCGAAACCCAGCTCGGGCAGCTTGATAATGGCCTCGGACACACTGGCCTGGCCGGTCATCACGTCGTAAGCGGAACGTTCCAGGCTGCGCGGGTTCACGCCACAGCCGACCGTGGCATTGCCCTGTGAATCGAAATCCACCAGCAAGGTCCGGTAGTGCATGTCCGCCAGGGCCGCCACCAGGTTGACGCAGGTCGTGGTCTTGCCCACCCCGCCTTTCTGGTTCGCGACCGCTATGATTCTTGCCATGGGTTCTCAATCAATGTTGATGCCTGTTTTTCACCGGGCAATTCCGAAGATCAGCCCACCGAACCTGCCATGATGACCAGATGACGCTCAGCCTGCAATTGCGGCACGTCAATTTTCTTTACCTCGAGTACCTTTAGCCATTCGGGTAGTGCGGTAATTTCCGCCTCCGGGTAACGGCCCTTCATGGCCAACAGCCGCGTTTCAGGCGCCACAAGATGACGCACGGCGGTTCCGAAATCAAGCAGGCTCTTGAATGCCCGGCTGATAATCGTATCCGGTGGCGGCTCGGGCGCCCATTGTTCAAGCCTGTGATGCACCGGGGTGACATTATCCAGGCCAAGCGTGCGCTGCACGTGACGCAGAAACCTGACTTTCTTGCCGACGCTGTCGAGCAAGGTGCAACGCAATTCCGGGTGGAGTATTGCAAGGGGCACGCCGGGTAAACCGGCGCCGCTGCCGGCGTCGAGTAGCGTGCCCCCGGGCACGAACGGCGCGACGGCCGCGCAGTCGAGCAGGTGCCGCGGAATGAACTGTTCGAGGTCGCCGGGCGAGACCAGGTTATAAGCCCTGCCCCAGCGCCTGACGAGTTCAAGGTATGCGAGGAGCTCTTCAAGCGCCCGCTCACCAGGCTCGATGTCCAGGTCGCACAATCCGGCCCGTAAGGCACCGGCATCACTCATCCTGGTTTCGCTTGCGCACGGCGACCCGGCGAATGGTCAGGTCCAGCTCCTCGGCACAATGGCAGGCCACCCAGTCATCATTTTCCATTCTGCGCAGAGGCGGCACCTCGACCTTGCAACGCTTGACGACGAAAGGGCAGCGGGTGTGAAACACGCAGCCCTGCGGTGGCTCGAATGGCGACGGCATATCGCCGGTCAGGCCGGTGTCCGGCTGTTGCCGCGCAATTTCCGGGTCAGGGACCGGAACAGCCTTGACCAGCGCGCTGGTGTAAGGGTGAAGGGGTTTGCGGTAGAGCGCCCCCTGGCGCGCGATTTCCATCGCCTTGCCCAGGTACATGACCATCACCCGGTCACTGATGTGTTTGACCACCGACAGGTCGTGGGCGATAAAAATCAATGACAGTCTGAGCTTCTTCTGAAGATCCTTCAGCAGGTTCACGATCTGGGCCTGGATGGAAACATCCAGGGCGCTGACCGGCTCGTCGCATATGATCAGCCGCGGGTTCAGCACCAGCGCGCGTGCAATCCCGATTCTCTGGCACTGCCCGCCGGAGAACTCGTGTGGGTAGCGATTGATCTGGTTGGGCAACAGTCCAACCATTTTCATCATCCCGCGTACGCGCTCCTCTACCTGGACTTTTGCGAACTTTGGATAAAACGTTTTCAGGGGCTCGGCGATGATATCGCCGACCGTCATCCTGGGGTTCAACGATGCCAGTGGATCCTGGAACACGATCTGCAGTTCCTTGCGCTTTTTTCTCAAGGCTTCGTCATCAAGCCCGGTCAGGTTTTCCCCCAGCCACAGGACCCGCCCGCGCTGGGGCCGGATCAATCCAAGAATGGCCCTCGCCAGCGTCGACTTACCACAGCCGGACTCGCCTACCACGCCAAGTGTTTCCCCCGCCGCAAGATCAAAGCTGATGCCGTCCACGGCCTTCAGTACGCTTATCTTGTTCGACATCAGGCCACCCTTGTGGACCTGGAAATGCACGGCCAGGTCCTGCACGCGCAGTACCGCCTCGGTGCCGGTTGCCGATTTCATGATCTGTTCACCAGGTGGCAGCGGGCCAGTTGGCCGCCTTCAAGTTCGGTCAGCGCCGGTTTTTCGCGGCAGGCATCAAACGCCTTGCTGCAGCGGCTTCTGAAGCTGCAACCCTTGGGCAGGCTGAGCAAATTGGGCGGGTTGCCTGGTATCGCGTGCAGGCTCTGGTCCTCGACGTCGTCGAGGCGTGGCACTGAATCGAGCAGCCCCTGTGTATACGGATGCTGTGGCGAGTAGTAGATTTGTTCGACCGTTCCGTACTCGACCACCTCACCGGCATACATCACCAGCACCCGGTCGCACAGGCCGGCCACCACGCCCAGGTCATGCGTGATCAGCACGATGGCGGTTCTGGATTGCCTGCGCAGCTCGGCCATTAACTGGCTGATCTGCGCCTGGACCGTCACGTCCAGCGCCGTGGTCGGCTCATCGGCAATCAGAATGTCCGGTTCGCACAACAGGCCCATCGCGACCATCACGCGCTGACGCATACCACCTGAAAACTCGTGCGGGTACTGCCTGATGCGCTGTTCGGGGTCCGGGATGCGCACTGCGCGCAGCATTTCGATGGCGTGCTCGGTCGCCTCGCGGTGTGACAGGTCCTGGTGGTGCATCAACACTTCGGTCATCTGTTTTTCAATATTCAGGTAGGGGTTCAGCGAAGTCATTGGGTCCTGGAAAATCATCGCAATGTCGGTGCCGCGATGCCGGTTCAGCTCCTGCGCATCCATGGCCATCAGGTCCTCACCACGGAACCAGGCGTTTCCGCTGGCTGTTCCGTTTTCCGCCAGCAGCCCCATCAAGGCCATGACGGTCTGGGTCTTGCCCGAGCCGGATTCGCCGACTATCGCCAGCGCATCACCTTCTTCCAGCGTGAAATCGATACCACTGACCGCGTGTACCTGGCCATCGGGCGTGTCGAAGCTCACCGTGAGGTTCTTGACATCAAGCAGGTTCATCAGCGGTCCTTGGGGTCAAGTGCGTCGCGCAGACCGTCGCCGATGTAATTGAAGCAATACAGCGTCACGGTCAGGAAAACGGCCGGAAAAATCAGCGTCCACGGCGCAGACTCCATGTCCTGGGCGCCGTCATTGACCAGCGCACCCCAGGAACTCATCGGCTCCTGCACCCCGAGGCCCAGAAAGCTCAGGAATGATTCGACCAGGATGACCTGCGGAATGGTCAGGGTCACGTATACCATCACCACGCCCAACAGGTTGGGAACAATGTGGCGGCGAATGATATCCAGCCGCCCCACCCCGCACGCCTGGGCCGCCTCGACAAACTCGGTATTCTTGAGGCTCAGGGTCTGGCCGCGCACAATACGCGCCATGTCCAGCCAGTTCACGGCACCAATGGCGACGAAGATCAGTATGATGTTGCGCCCGAATACGACCATCAACAGGATGACGAAAAACATGAACGGCAAGGCATAAATGATGTCCACGATGCGCATCATGACGCGATCGGTAATGCCGCCATAAAACCCGGCAATCGACCCGTAGGTCACCCCGATGACCAGGCTGACCAGGGTTGCGACAAAGCCGACCAACAGCGAAATGCGGCCGCCCTCCAGCGTGCGGACCAGGATGTCACGGCCCACGGCGTCAGTGCCAAACCAGTGACCGGTCGAAAGACTTGGCCCCGTGGACGTGTTGTCCCAGTCGGTGAAGTCAGCTTCCCAGCTAATCAGCCAGGGCCCGATGATTACCACCAGGATCATGGCCGCCATGATGAATGCGCTGAACACGGCGGCGCGGTTCTTCAACAGCCGGTGCCAGGCGTCCTCCCACGGTGAACGACCGCGAATATCGCCCAGCTCCATCGCCGCCTCGAATGGATCGACGGGATGCTGCTCGAGAACGCCGGCTTCAGTATTCTTCGTCATAACGAATCTTCGGGTTGAGCCACGCGTAGAGCAGGTCGACGATGAAATTGAGCAGGATAATCAGCAAGCCATAAAAAATGACCACGCCCATCACCAGCGTGTAGTCCCGGTTCAGCGCACCGGTGACAAAATACGAACCCAGCCCGGGTATCGCGTAAATACGCTCGATGACCACCGACCCGGTGATCAGGCCCGCGGTAGCCGGCCCCATGAATGAAATTACCGGCAACATGGCGGGTTTCAGCGCATGCCGGCGGATCACGGTTTTTTCAGGCAGGCCCTTGGCGCGCGCCGTGCGGATGAAATTACTGTGCAGCACTTCGATCATGCTGCCGCGCGTCAGCCGTGCAACGTATGCGATCATCGGCAGCGCCAGCGTGATGACCGGCAACACCATGCGCTGCACCGACCAGTCCCAGCCACCGGCCGGTAACCAGCCTGCGTAGACCGCAAACACCAGGATCAACAGCGGAGCGACCACGAAATTGGGGATCGAGATGCCGAGCATCGCAAAGCCCATGGTCGAGTAATCGACCGGCGTGTTCTGCTTCATGGCCGCCGTGATGCCGATCATTGTCCCGACCAGGAACGCCAGCACCATCGCAAGCCCGCCCACCGTCAGCGATACCGGAAAGCCCTCGGCAATGAGCTCGTTGACCGTCCAGTCCTTGTACTGGAACGAAGGCCCGAAATCGAGCACCAGGATTTGCCCGAGATAACGAAAATACTGCTGGATCAGCGGCTCGTCGAGGTGGTACTTGGCCTCCAGGTTGGCCTGGATTTCCGGCGGCAGGGCTTTCTCGCTGTCGAACGGGCCGCCCGGAGCGACGCGCACCAGGAAAAACACGACGGTGATCAACAGCAACATGGTCGGCAGCACTCCCAGCAGGCGCTGGGCTGCGTGGCGCAGGATGCCGTGCTCGTGCATCATGAACCGGCGGGCCTGGATTTGAGCAGGTACATGTAGCGCGAGTAATGATGGTCCATGACGTTGTTTTCCCAGCCCCGCACATGGCGGTCGACCAGCCGCTTGGTCACGTAGGTATAAACAGGGATGATTGGCCAGGTTTCAAGCAACATGCGTTCCGCCTCTTCCATCAGGCGCCTGCGCCGCGCGGGAATTCGCTCGCTGGCAATCATCGTCAGCAACTCGTCGTAAACGGGGTTGCTGTATCCGTAGTCATTCTGCCCGTGCCCTGTCCGGAACAGCTCCAGGAAGCTGTAAGGATCCCCATAGTCGCTGATCCAGCCGGCACGGAACACCTGGGTGAGAAACTTCTGCTCGCGATTCTGCAGGAATACTTTCCACTCCTCGTTGACCAGCGTGGCATGAACGCCAAGCACCTGCTTCCACAGCGAGGCTATGGCCAGCGCCATTTTTTTATGGTTTTCACTGGTGTTGTAACGAATCTCCACCCTCAGTGGCCGCTCTTGCGAGTATCCGGCTGCGGCGTACAGCCTGCGTGCCTCGTCATTGCGTTCCTGCTGCGTCCAGTCCGCCCACTCCGGTTGTGGTGACTGGTACTCGCCGATTCCCGGCGGTACCAGCGTGAAAGAGGGCTGCTCTCCGAATTGGCTGACTTTTTCCGTCAACAGCTCCCGGTCGATGGCCATCACCAGCGCCTGGCGCAGATCAGGGCTTTCAATGAAGGGCTCGCGAGTCAGGTTGAAGCCGAAGAAGTATGAGCCCAGCCACGGGCTGACAACCAACTCTTCGGGGTGATGCCGTTGCAGCCACTTGAACTGGTTGTTGGGTACCTCGTAAGTCCAGTGCAATTCCCCGGCACGGTACTGCTTCAGGGCGGTGGACTGGTCTTCGTAGGGGTAGTAGTAAACGCGGTCGAGCAGCACCTGGTCAGCCGAATGGTAGTGCGGATTTCGCTCAACCAGGATATGCGATCGAACCACCCACTCCCTGAGCTCATAAGCCCCGTTCGAAACCAGGTTTCCGGGCCGCGAGAATCGCGCCCCATGCTCGGCAAGGCTGGGCCGGTGCACCGGGTAGGTCGACGAGTGGCTGAGCAGCCCGAGAAAATAGGGCGTCGGGTCCCTGAGGCGAATCTGTAGAGTAAATTCATCAAGCGCCTCGATTCCGAGCTGGTCCGGCGGAAGCATGCCCCCCAGCACCGCCTCGGCATTTTCGATGGGCAACAGCACCTGCGCATAGTTCGAGGCTGTCGCAGGGTCAGCGCTGCGCTGCAGGCCGAGCACGAAGTCTTCGGCCATGACCGGGTCACCGTTGGACCACCGCGCATCGCGCCGCAGGTAAAAGGTGTAGGTTTTGCCGTCCCGGCTGATGTTCCAGCGTTGCGCGGTACCCGGAATGACTGTTCCGTCCGGCGCCTCGGTGGTCAGCCCCTCGAACAGGTCACGCAGGATGTGCGATGACGGTACGCCTTCGGCCAGGTGTGGATCGAGGGTTTGCGGTTCTTCGCCGTTGGCCCGGCGCAACACCTGTTCCGCGGCCAGCGTGGAAGGATCTGGCCGGCCGTCAACCAAAAGCTCATCCACAGGCCTGGGCCGGTTGTCCCTGGGCGGCGTTAGCTGGCCGTCATCACCCCCACAGGCCATGAGCAGTGCTGGCAGTACTGGTGCGAGGAGGCTGAATTTCACTGGGCTTCCGTTTCGATATCCAGGTAGCGCGACAGGTGTATATCGCGCACGTTATCAACAAATCCCTTCACGCCGGGCGCAACCAGGTGCCGGGAAACATAATAGTAAAGCGGTATGACCGGCATGTCGCTCATCAACAGCCTCTCGGCTTTCATCAGGGCAATGTCACGCTCGACTCCCGCCAGCTTCGTGGATTGCTCCATCAGTTCATCGAAATCCGGGTTCGCGTACGCGCTCCAGTTTAAAGGTTCGTCACTGCGAAACAGATCCAGGAAACTGGCCGGATCGGCATAGTCGGCAATCCACCCGCCACGAAACACCTCGGTCAGCACCCTTTGCCGCCGGTTGTTGACGAACACTTTCCACTCCTCGTTGATCAATGTCGTGGCCACACCCAGCACCTGCTTCCACATCGCGGCCACGGCCACGGCCATGCGGCGATGCTGACCTGAGGAGTTGTAGCGCAGCTCAATGCGTGGCGCGTTGTTGCGGCTGAAACCGGCGTTTTTAAACAGGCGGCGCGCTTCGATAGCGCGTTGATCGGCATTACCCATGAAGTCAAATGTCCAGTGGCTGCCACCCAAACCGGGCGGTACGATGCCCCACGCCGGCAATTCACCGGCGCCGGTGATGACCCGCACCAGGACATCGCGGTCTATGGCCAGCGATAACGCGCGGCGCAGGTCCGGGTTGTCCCGGAACGGCGCCCTCGACAGGTTGATTCCGAGCCAGAAACTGCCCAGGTAGGGCGACACGCGCAGCGCGTCGCCATGATGGTCCGCCAGCCATTCAAAGCGGCCCGGCGGAATGGTCTCGGTGATGTGCAGCTCTCCGGCCCGGTAGCGCGATAACTCGGCCGACGGGTCTTCGATGGGGTAAAGCTCCACGGCATCCAGCGCCAGGCTGTCACGGCTATGAAAGTATGGATTGGGCCGCAAGCTGATCTGCGCATGGGGTGTCGTGTCAGAGATGAAGAATGCGCCATTGACCGGCGCCTGCCGGGCATCCTCGCTGCCCAGCTCATGCATCGGATAGGTCACCGGGTGGGCCAGGATCTCTTCGAACCAGGGCGTGGCCCGCTGCAAACGAACCTGTACCGTTTGCGGGTCCAGCGCCGAGATGCCCAACGATTCGGGGTCCTGTTCTCCCGACATAACCTGTTGAGCGCCCTCCACCGGCGACAGAAGGTTCGCGGTTCGCGCCTGGCTTTGAGGATCAACCGCCCTGCGCCAGCCAGCGACAAAGTGCGCCGCGGTGACCGCGTCGCCGTTGGACCAGCGCGCATCTTCCCGCAGGATAAAGGTCCAGGTCAGGCCATCGTCGCTGACTTTCCAGGACTGGGCCACGCCCGCCACCGGCTCCCCTTGTGCATCGAAAGTCAGCAACCCTTCCCTGGTTTCTCGCAGCAGGTGGATCGCCGACAGGCCTTGCGCCTGGTGAATGTGGAGTGAATCCGGTTCCGGGCCGATACCGCGCCGCAGGACTTGTGCTTCGACAGAAACCACGCTGACCATGAAAATTAAAAGCACCGTTGTACAGCGCATGATCTTCTGGAATGGTCGGGTCATGTGTATGCTAGGCCTCGCACCCGACCATTCTAATGACTATCAGGCAACGGTGGACACTTGGGCGTAAAAAAGACAGAGATTATCGAGTCCCGCCAGCAGTTGCTGGATTACCTCGCATCGGGCAGCCGTCCGAAGGATGAATGGCGGCTCGGCACCGAGCACGAAAAATTCGGATTCGACACCGAAACGCTCGCGCCACTTCCGTACGAGGGAGCGCGCAGTATACGCGCCATACTCGAAGGCCTGGCCGAGCACTATGACTGGCAACCCGTGCTGGAGCATGGCAGGCCGATTGCACTGCTCGATAACACGGGCGCCTCGGTGACGCTTGAACCCGGCGGGCAACTCGAGTTGTCAGGCGCGCTGCTGGACAATATCCACGACACCTGCCGCGAAGTGAACACCCACCTGAAGCAGGTCAAGTCGATTGCCGAACCCATGGGTGCGGCGTTTCTCGGCATGGGCTTCCAGCCACGCCAGCGGCGGCGTGATACCGAGTGGATGCCCAAGGGCCGCTACCAGATCATGCGGTCGTACATGCCCAGGGTCGGCAACCTCGGCCTTGACATGATGAGCCGCACATGCACGGTACAGGTCAACCTGGATTTTTCGTCTGAACGGGACATGGTGGACAAGTTCCGCACCTCGCTGGCGTTGCAACCGGTGGCCACGGCATTGTTCGCCAATTCTCCGTTCGTGGACGGCCGGCCGACCGGCTTTGTCAGTTTCCGTTCCCACGTCTGGGAGGACACCGACCCTGACCGCACCGGCATGCTGCCATTCGTGTTCGAGCAGGGCTTCGGCTTCGAGCGGTACCTTGATTACATGCTCGATGTGCCGATGTATTTCGTGCACCGCGGCGAGGAGTATCTTGATGCTTCCGGGCTTTCATTCCGGGACTTCATGAACGGCAAGCTCGAGATTCTTCCGGGCGAAAAACCGACCATGACAGATTTCGAGGATCACCTGACCACGGCTTTCCCCGAAGTTCGCCTGAAGCGTTTCCTCGAGATGCGTGGCGCTGACGGCGGACCCTGGCGCCGCCTGTGTGCGCTGCCTGCATTCTGGGCAGGCCTGCTCTATGACCAGTCATCGCTTGACGCGGCCTGGGACCTGGCAAAGGACTGGACGATGGAAGAACGCCTGGAATTGCGTCGCGACGCACCGAAACTCGGGCTTCGGGCTGAGATCAGGGGCCGCAGCCTGCAGGACCTGTCGCTAGACCTACTGGACATTGCCAGCGCCGGCCTTAACGCCCGCAAGCGCCTGAACGCGTCCGGCGACAATGAAACCGGCTTCCTGGCGCCACTGCAGGAAACCGCCCAGAGCGGCATCACGCCCGCGGATCGCAAGCTCGCGTTGTACCACGGGCGCTGGAATGAATCGGTGGACCCGATTTTCAGCGAGTGCGCTTACTGATCCTTGTCCGCCACCCGGTCGAGCATGTAATCCACGAGGTCGTTCAATTGCTCATCCGAGCAGTGATAGCACATGCCCTTCTCGGGCATATCCCCGACACCCTCTCGCGCACGCTGGTACACGTCCTGCCTCTGGCGACGCAAGACCGCGGTCCATTCTTCAGGGTGGCTGAGCCGCGGCGCGTTGTAACCACCGCTGTCATGACAACCCGAGCAAATGATCTGGTAAAGCAGTTGATTGTTAACCGGTGGTGGCTCGGCGCTGATCGTAGAATCACGTGACAGGCGGTACAGCCTGCCGTTCTGGGACAAGACCAGGACGGCACCATCCGGAGCGACCTTGATATCCCGGATGCGGCCGTTGATTTCGCCCAGGATGGGGTATTCAGACCTGACGGAAAGGCCATCCAACGCGACCTTGCTGACGTGTTTGCCTTTCAGCGCGCCGGCCAGGATGTGACCGTCCCATTGCGGGAACATGGCGCCTCGATACACCGTGAGCGGTGAGATCGCCTCTGAAGGAAGGTAATAAAACAGCGGTTGGGTCATTCCATCGGCGTGGGTGCCAGCGCCCATCGGTGCCATGATGTAATCCATGCCGTAGGTGACCACGGGCCAACCGAAATTGGCTCCGGCCTTCACCAGGTTGATCTCGTCGCCGCCCAGCGGGCCATGCTCGGCAGCGAACATGCAGGCGGACTCGGCGTCCCAGTGCAGGCCTTGCGGGTTGCGCAGTCCAAGGGCATAGACCCTTGGATCGGCGCCAGGCGTATCGACAAATGGGTTGCCTGGGGCTGCAGATCCGTCATCGTTGAGGCGTAAAACCTTGCCCTCCAGCCGGTCCAGCGCCTGCGCCCGTTCGGAGACGCTGCGGTCGCCCACCGTGACGTAGAGGAATCCATCGCCGCCAAACTCCAGCGCTCCACCAAAATTCGCCGGTGACCAGTCAAACGGTTCTGCGATCAGTATTTGCTGGAATTCCGACAAACGGTCTTCAACCAGCACGGCCGATCCGACCGCGGTTGCGAAAAATCGTCCGGTCTTTTCGTCCGAACTGACATAACTGAAATAAATACGCTGGTTTTCGGAAAAGCGTGGATGTAGCTCCACGTCGAGCAAACCGACCTGGTCCTGGCCGGTGGCGATATCCGGCAAACCGGTGATTTCGCGGCGTGAACCGTCAGCCAGGTCCAGGCGAAGCAGCCGGCCGTCAAACTCACTGATCAGTAATTCGCGACCATCCAGGAACTCCATGGCCCACGGCTTGTTGAGCCCGTCGGCCAGGATATCGAGGCGCGCATCATGGACATTGACCGCGGCCAGCGTGGCCAGGTCACCCTCGTAAGCCGTAAACAGCTCAGAATAATCGGGATTGACGGTTTGCCCGCTGGCCGCGTCGATTGCCTGCCCGGCAGCTAAGCGGTTCTGTACCAGTAAAACTCCTGCGAGTAAGAGGCTGAACAGGCATCGAAAGATCAATCAGCTAATCCCCGTTTGCCTCGTCTTCTTCGCTGAAGTCTTCCATGCTCTCGACCTTCCATACGACCAGGCGCCAGTTATCGCGCATCGGTGAGCTGTGGTCGAAACCTACGTAGTAGATTTTGCCAGCCTCGAACAGCCACTCCAGGGGTGGAACATTCACTTTCTTGCGAATTCGTTCCTCGTTGACCGGACAGTGTTTGAGATTGACGGTCGTGGTGCCGTGCATGGTGTGCCAGCCCGGTTCAATATCGAATCCAAAATTGGGCAGCATCCGGTTTTCACCGTCTATGGTCTTGATCGAAACCGGCGCCAGGCACTCGGCCACGTTCTCCTTGTAAGTCACCACGCGCGCCAGTTCCGGGTCGAGCCCGAAGGCAGCGACAGGGAGCAACAATACGGCGGTGAATGCCATCAATAATCTTTTCATTTCAGTAGGTCTCCTGGAACGATTCCGGCGGATGACCGGCTTTTTGCCCGTTCCTGAACGCATCATGCTCGGCCCAAGCTGAACCATGGCTGAACGCAGTTCAGAAAGGTAAATTCAGGTCCCGGCGCACTGAAAGCATCTGCATTCGGAACGACTCCTTGATGATTTCAAGTGACTCCTCGCTGTCCGCCTCGAAGCGCACTACCAGGATCGGTGTTGTGTTCGATGCTCGCACCAAACCCCAACCGTAATCATAATCGGCGCGAAGACCATCGATCGTGCTGACCCGCGCGTCGACAAAGCGGGCCTTTTCCTGGAAATCAGCCACAAATTCGTGGTTCTCGCCTTCGTTCATCTGCACTTTCAGTTCGGGCGTGCTGATACTGGCCGGCAGGCTGCTGAGGACCTGCTGCGGTGTCCTGTCATCCATGGCGAGAATTTCCAACATCCGGGCCGCGGAATAAATGCCGCAATCGAAACCGTACCAGCGATCCTTGAAAAAGAAGTGCCCGCTCATCTCGCCGGCAAACGGCGCATCCACCTCTTTCATACGGTTCTTGATCAAAGAGTGGCCGGTCTTGAACATTTCGGGGTCACCACCGGCCTCGCGAATGACCTCGTCAAGCTTGCCGGTGCACTTGACGTCATAGATGATTTTGGCGCCCGGATTCCTGCTCAGCACTTCGCGCGCGAATAACATCATCAGGCGGTCTGAATAGATGATTTCGCCGTCGGGTGTGACCACGCCGAGGCGGTCAGCATCGCCATCGAAGGCAACGCCAAGGTCCGCCTGCATCATGGCAACAGAGCCGATGAGATCTTCCAGGTTATGCGGGTCGCTGGGGTCCGGGTGGTGGTTGGGAAAATCTCCGTCAACATCGTCGAACAAGGGCAGCACTTCGGCGCCGATGTCGCGAAGCACGTCAGCCGCACATACCCCGCCGATACCATTACCGCAATCTGCAACCACCTTGATGGGCCGCTTGAGCTGGATGTCCCCGGCAATACGGTCGCGATAGGCTTGCAGGCGTTCCTGCTGCGTGATGTCTCCCTTGCCAATCCTGATATCGCCCGCTTCGAGGCGTTCGTAGAGACCGGTAATCCTTTCCTGGGCCAGGGTCTTGCCGCCCAGCATAACTTTGAAGCCGTTGTAATCGGGTGGGTTATGGCTTCCCGTGACCATGACCCCTGAACCGCTGCCGGCCTCGTAAGCCGCGAAATACAATACGCCAGTGGGCACCGCACCGATATCAATCACATCGCAACCAGTCGATGAAATGCCTTCAATCATGCCTTTGACCAGGCCGGGGCCTGAATGCCTGCCATCACGTGCGACGACGACCGGCGCGGCGCCATCTTCGAGCGCCTGTGTGCCGATGGCCTGTCCAACCTGGCGCGCGATACCTTCATCAAGCGACTGGCCAACCACGCCGCGAATGTCATAAGCGCGAAAGATTTCAGGTGATAATTCCACTGGTGCGTTTCCTCCGGGTTTGTTGCGTTTACGGTCTGCGAGTGTGAATGGCAGGTCGCCCAGCTCAACGGGCGGATTGCTTGGTTCAGGCGGCCGTTCTGCTTGTCGCGGCTCTGCCGGCTCCTCCGGCTCCTCCGGCTCCTGCGGTTCCGTTTCTTCGTCAGCTTCATTACCCAGTTGCGCGGGGTCTTCCTTGAGTTCTGCCAACGGGTGAAGGCTGCGCTGATGCATGATGACACCCAGGGCCAGTAACAGGCATCCTCCCAGCAGGAGAACGAGTTTTTGAAATCCGCTCGTAGTGGCGGGCGGCGCCACGTTCGGAACCACGACCCGGAACAATGAACCCGGGATTGTCCTGCGGCTAAGGCCATTGGTGGCGGCGCTGGCATCACCGTATGATTCCATCAAAGTCGGGGTATACCGGCCGTTATTCTGTTCCAGGGCAATATAGCCGCCGGAGGGTAAAGTCATATCAAACGAGGCGAGCAGCAGCTCGCGGCCGGCGCTTACCATCATGAAGCCAACATAATCCTGCGCGTCGCCGAGCCTGATCACGCCGGCCAGTTCCTGTTCGCCGAGCAACTGCACCGGCGCCTTGCCGTTGCTTCTTGCCGCGATCAGCATGTCCAGAATGATCCAGCCCTGGTCGCCGAGGGCCTTGGGGTCGGCAAGGTAGTCGTTGGGCCCAAAAAGGCGAACCGATTCGAAATCCCGTAAGCGCCCGTTCAGGTACTGTTCCAACTCCCGGGTCGTTTCCGGGTCTTCAATAGCCATCATGGCCAGCGACTTCACCTGCTCGTCTTCAAGCAAACGGGTGAATGACTGGATGGGCTCCGACAACTGCGATATGACGCGTTGCGCCTGCTCCTGTGCTTTTCCGAGATTGCGTTCACTCGATGCTCCGGTAAACAACAACACGGTCATCATCAGGATCATGCTCAATCCAAGGATGATTAAAAGCAGTGGGCTTTTAAGGAATGATGGTATCGGGATATGGCCAATATCGAGCTTCTTCCCAGCCCCGCCTTTGTGTTCCTTGTCTTTGCCCGCTCCGGGCTTGAATTTGAAATCGAGTTTCATGTCTGTCCTGTATGCCCGAACCCTCCGTCACCGCGCTCGGTGCCTTCAAATTCGGTCACGACTCTCCAGTTTGACTGGATGATCGGCACAAATACCATCTGCGCAATGCGCGCTCCCGGCTCAATGGTGAAGGGTTTTGCTGAACGGTTCCAGCACGAGACGAAAACCTGTCCCTGGTAATCACTGTCAATCAGACCCACGAGGTTGCCCAGCACCAGCCCGTGTTTGTGCCCCAGGCCAGACCGTGGCAGCAGGGTCGCCGCGATGCCGGGATCAGAAATATGCATCGCGAACCCGGTTGGAACCAACACGGTCTGACCGGCTTCCACGGTCATCGCCTCTTCGGTACAGGCCCTCAGGTCCATGCCGGCTGATCCGGGCGTTGCGTACTCCGGAAGCGGAATCTCCCGCCCCAGCCTTTCGTCAATAATTTTGATTTGTACTTCGTTCAAATTACTCCCCGGATCGCTTTCGCTCCGGCCGTGCAGGACAAGACAGACAGCCATTGCCTCTGCCTGCGCCAGGAGTGTGTTGCCGGGCTCCCGGGGCAGGCCTTCGTGTACCGGCATCACATGATAACAAGGCTCGAATCGCTGCGCTCTACGGGCAAGCAGCCTACAGGAAATGGCGCAGATTCTGCTACCACCAAACCATGAAGGACCGCATGCTTTATCCATGACAAACGCAAGCGAGCCTGCCATGACTGTGCCGGGGTTTTCGACAGGCAGCATCGAGGCCCGCCCGGGCGTCATGGATGACGCCACCCTCATCGCGCACTTGCTGCTTGTGACTGCCCCGGCGGGCGCCTGTCTTGCGCAGGCCCAGGCCGCAATGAAACGCCACGGTTCACTGACCGGCCTGTTTCGTGCTGCCGCAGCTGGTAAATGCGCGGCGGAACCGGGCGAGGTGTACGAGTTAGTAATCGCGGCCCAGGAACTGCTGCGGCGCCAGCTGAATGAAAAACTCCTGAACGGACAAGCCCTGACCAGCCCGGCGGAAACCATCGATTTCCTGAGACTGCACCTGGGTCACCGTCGCAGGGAGGTGTTCCTGTGCATATTTCTCGATACGCGCCACCGTGTCATTAGTTGCGACAACCTGTTCCTGGGATCCATTGACGGCGCCAGTGTTTACCCCAGGGTCGTGGCGGAACACGCGCTGCGACACAATGCCGCGGCCGTCATCGTCGCGCACAACCACCCGTCTGGCGTCGCCGAACCCAGCCTCGCCGACCAGGCCATCACCCGTCGGCTCAAGGATGCCCTGGGCCTGCTCGAAATTCGCCTGCTGGATCACTTCATCATTGGCAGCGAGGAGCCCGTGTCAATGGCCAGCCGCGGAATGATCTGAGCGTTGTTTCGGGCCGAAAAGCTTGCAGCAGAACGGCGCTTGGGGTATAAAGGCCCGCTATTTTTCTGCCGCAACAACGGAACAGCACAATGTCCAGAGTATGCCAGGTGACGGGCAAGAGGCCGGTCGCCGGAAACAACGTGTCGCACTCGAACATCAAGAGCAAGCGACGCTTCATGCCCAACCTTCACAGCCACCGTTTCTGGGTCGAAAGTGAAAACCGTTGGGTCAAGCTTCGTGTGTCCACCAAGGGCCTGCGTATCATCGACAAGAAGGGTATTGATACCGTGCTTGCCGATCTTCGCGCCCGTGGTGAGAAAGTCTGAGGAGGACTGAACCATGGCCAAATCAGCCCGTGAAAAGATTCGCCTGGTATCGACCGCCGATACCGGACATTTCTACACCACCGACAAGAACAAGAAGAACATGACCGGAAAGTTCGAGATCAAGAAATTTGATCCGGTCGTGCGCAAGCACGTCATCTACAAGGAAGCCAAGATCAAGTAAGCGGTCTTTACTTTCGTCAAAGAAACCCGCCTGGTTAAGCGCGGGTTTTTTTGTGCCCGCAAGTTGCTCGGTATCGGTCCGCGCAGCGACGGCATATCCGAGTACATCGCGGGCGCCTCACTTATGAAGGATCAGGTTGCCCCATTCGTCGCACTGCGCCCGCCATCCCGGCGCCAGCCACGAGGTCGCCGAATCCTCCACCAGGATCGCCGGCGCACCGATAGTCACGCCGCGACCGAGTTCACTGCGCCGATAGACCGGTACCGGGCCGCTGACCCCCGCGACCGGGACCTGCGCCACGGGGCTGGCCTGGCCTTGTTCGCCAACCCGCTGCAGCGATGTCAATGGCGCCTGTGCCCTCATTGAAGAGCGAATGTTGACCAGCTCGACCGGCCGTTCGAGACGATGCCCAATTCGTGAATCATGCGTGTCGTGGAAAAGCTGCTCCAACGCCAGCCCGGGCTCGTACGGCAGATCCAGCACATTACTTTGCCCGAGATAACGCAGCTCCACGGTCCGCACCTCGTGCAGTCCGGCCCTGCTGGCGCCTTCCCGTGCAAGCTCTGCTTCCGACTGCTGCGCCATCGCGGCAAATTCCTCGAGCAAATCTTGGTCACTGACCTGGTTGACGTTTTCCAGGATCGCACGGCTGCGATCCCGGCCAGGCCTGGAGGCCACCATGCCAAGGGCCGACAGTACGCCACCGGCGGCGGGCAGTATGATCCTGTCCATGCCCAGCAAGTCAGCCAGTTCGCACGCATGCAGGCCTCCCGCGCCGCCAAAACTGAGCAGTGCACATGTGCCGGGATGATGTCCCCGCTCCACCGACATGACGCGCAAGGCCCTGGCCATGTGTTCATTGGCCAGACGAATCACCCCCCTGGCCGCCTCGACCCGTGTGCAATCCAGGTGCGCAGCCAGGCGATCAGTTGCAGCCTTTGCCGCCCCGGTAACCAGCGGCATATGACCCCCCAATAATGTATTTTCGGGAATCCTTCCGAGCACCAGGTTGGCGTCGGTGACGGTCATCGCTTCGCCACCCTGTCCATAACAGGCCGGGCCGGGTTCGGCTCCGGCGGACTCGGGCCCCACCAGCAACATACCGGCACGATCGACACGCGCAATGGAACCACCCCCGGCGCCGATGGTATGTATATCCACTGAAGCCACGCCCAGCGGCCACGCGCCGATCCGGTTGCTGGTGGTCAGCGGAATCTGGCCGTCAATCAGCGAAACATCAGTGGACGTGCCGCCCATGTCGAAGCTCAGCAGTTTTTCCACGCCCGTCTGCTGACCAAGCAGATGCGCCGCCGCGAGACCGCCGGCGGGGCCGGACAACAGCAGGTGCACTGCGCGACCGGACGCCTGCGCGGCGGAAACCGTGGTGCCCGAGCTCTGCATCACCGAAATCCCTGCCTTGGGCAATCGCGTGGCCAGCTTGTCGAGGTAAGCTGAAATAACTGGCCCGACCGACGCATCGAGCCAGGTTGCAATGCCGCGTTCGTATTCCCTCAATTCGGGCAACACCTCACTCGACAGGGACACGAAATAGCCGGACCTGAACCTGTCTGCGAGCCGTTGCTCCTGTTCCGGCCGCAGGAATGAGAACAACAGGTTGATGGCGATCGAATCAGGCGCCTGTTGTGAAATGGATTGCGCCAGGTCTTCGATATCCTCATCCGTGGCCTGCGATTGCAACGTACCATCCGCCAGGATTCGCGTGGGTATCTCGAAACACAGGGCATCAGGCACCGGCGGCGCCACTTCCGGCTGGTCAAGCCGGTAGACCTCTGTGCGCTCCTGGCGTCCCAGGGTGAGGATATCGGAGAACCCCGAGGTCGCCACGTACGCGACACGGGCGCCCTTGTTTTCCAGCACGGCATTGGTGCCGACCGTGGTTCCGTGGACTATCTGGATGGGGACGTCATCGAGGCCCAGGCGTTGCAGGCCCTCGGCGATGGCTTTCGATGGATCAGCTGGCGTAGACAGCACCTTGCACTGCCTGACCTGTTGCCCGCTGATGACATACAGGTCGGTAAACGTGCCGCCGGTGTCAATTCCGGCCACGATACGCGTCATGCCTGGTTCGGGAGATTGGGCCACGTTGTTCGCCATGCAGAGTGCGGCTATTGTAACGGGCCGGCGGCACCCTGCCAGCCGCGCCAGACGAAACACAAAGGAAGCCATGCCTGAACTGCCCGAAGTTGAAACCACCCTGCGCGGCATTGCTCCGCACATGGAGCATCGCGTTATTGACGCGATCGAGGTGCGCGACGACCGGTTGCGGCAAAAAATTCCGACTGCGGTGCAACGCGTGGTCGGCCACCAGGTCGAATCGTTGCGGCGGCGCGCCAAGTACATATTGATCCGGACGGCAAACGGGACGCTGCTGATTCACCTTGGCATGTCGGGCTCGCTGCGCGTGCTGACCAGCGAGCAGGAACCTTCCCGGCATGATCATTTTGACATCGTTACCGGCGGCACGACCATCCGTTACAACGACCCAAGGCGTTTCGGCCTGCTGCTGTGGCACGACAGTTCGCCTGAATCGCATCCACTGCTGTCCAGCCTCGGCCCTGAACCGCTTGGCGACGCGTTCGACGGCGACTACCTGTATCAAAAGTCCAGGGGCCGCCGCCTGGCGGTCAAAAACTACATCATGGATGGGCGCGTGGTGGTGGGTGTCGGCAACATTTATGCTTCGGAAGCGCTGTTCATGGCCGGGATCAGCCCGGTGCGTGCCGCAGGCCGTGTGTCGCTGGCCCGCTATCGCGCACTGGCAGCAGCGATCAGGGACGTGCTGGCGCGCGCCATTCGGCGCGGCGGTACAACGCTGCGGGATTTCGTGGACTCCGACGGGGCGCCCGGATACTTCGCCCAGGAACTACTGGTTTATGGCCGCGCGGGACAAGCCTGTTTTCAATGTGGCCGTGCCCTGCAACAGCGGGTCATCGGGCAACGCTCGAGCTTTTATTGCAAGACCTGCCAGTCCTGAGTCCGCAAGCAGTTTACCCGCCGGTGTCGTCCTCGAGGTCCTTTTCCATTTGTTGCTGGGCTTTTTTCACCGCATCGAGATACTGATCCTCGATGTTCTCGGCGTCTTTGAGCAGCTTGACCTGGTCACCGATAAAGGTTTCTTCCACAGGCCTGGGCTCAGGTTCCTTCATGAAATGAAAAACCGCCAGCAGAATTAAGATCAGAGCGATCATCCAGCGCATTTCGGCCTCCCGGGCTGCCGGCCACGGATGGCCGGGAACAGGAATACTCTACAACAAATCTTTTTCAGGGTCGGCGTCCGCGACACCATCATTGGCCGGGGGCTCGATAAACTTGATGCGCTTGCCGCCAAAAAAAACGCTCTTGAACTCCTTGCGGCTGACCGACACGTAGCGGTCATTGCCGCCGATTTCGACCTGGGCGCCTTCGCGCAGGGCATAGCCGCGCTCATCAACGCGCACCACCATGTTGGCCTTGCGCCCGGTGTGGCATATCGTTTTCAGTTCACGTAACTCGTCGGCCCAGGCCAACAGGTGCTTGCTGCCTTCAAACAACTCTCCCTGGAAATCCGTGCGCAGGCCAAAACACAACACCGGAATGGCCAGTTCATCGACCACCTCGGTCAGCTGGTAAACCTGCTTGCGGGTCAGGAATTGTGCCTCGTCCACCAGCACGCAGTGCACGTTGTGGTCATCAAGCTCCTGGCGCGTTAGTTCAAACAGGTCGGAATCCGGTTCGAATATCGTGGCCGGCGACTCGAGGCCGATGCGCGACTTGATGACGCCCACCTTGTAGCGGTCATCAAGCCGGGGCGTGAACAACAACGGCGTCATGCCCCGTTCACGATAATTGTGCGCAGACTGCAGGAGCACGGTGGTCTTACCCGCGTTCATGGATGAATAGTTGAAATACAGTTTTGCCATGTTGAACCAATTCGTCAGGCCAGTTTAGTCCGGCGCCTCAATATAACTGCTCCGCTGGCAGCGATGCCTCGTCCGCAGCTTTTGTCGTTTTCGCGCCTGGCCTGGCGACAAAGAATTGTCCTGCAACTTGCCAGATACGCCATTGTGCAGAATCCGCCAGCAAATGGTCTTCCAGGTAGCGGCAATAATCTTCGATCAGCGCGTCCCCCGGGCTGCACGCAGCGCCCAGTTCCAGTTGCCGCAATCCTGAATCACCGGGCTGTAACGTGATTGCATAGAAATGGTAGTTCCTGCCGGATGCTTTGAGGATTTCCGGAAACCCGGCATTGAACTTCACCCGGTGGCCGGCCACCGTTCCTATAAGCGTGGACCGTCCCGGCGCCGGCGGCGCATCGAGTACGACCACCGATGTGCCCGGCCTTGGCAGTTCTTCGGCCAGGCGTGCGCCCGCGCCACGGATGGTGATGGCCCTGTCGCCACACATTTTCCGGATGTGCCGCACCGAGAGCACCAGGTACAGCCAGAAAAACGGCCGGTGGCAAAGGATCGATCGCTCTACGCTGCGAAAAACCAGCAAGGGCCGCTGATCCAGGTGTTTCAGCAGGGCAAGAATGGCGATCGAAGGGCCCCAGTGCATACCGATCAAAACCCGGTCCCGGGCTTGGGATAGCTGCGCGCTGCCGGCAATTTCGGAAAAAACCGTTGTTTGCCGCCCAAGCATTAACAACCCGAGATCACGCGCTTCGAGCAACATGACCATGCGTGCGCGCTGCAGCCATTGAGCATGGTCTTCGATATCCACGTAGTTAGCGGCTTGCCGCAGGCTGACGCGTAATTCACCCGCCAGCAGCCACGACCAATGCGAGGCTGAGCGGACCAATTTACGCGACGCACGACCCGGAATTAACAGCGATAATAGCGGTATCAGCAGATACGCCAGCAGGTCGGAACATTGAACAGAAAGGGATTTAAGCGGCTTCATTTTTTTCGCACCGGACCCGGGAACCGGATGCTCACTTTAAGCAAGCCGGGCAGCGCCAGAGTATATCTCAAGCGCAGCACTTCCTCGCGGGTATAGGCTGATGCAGTTTCACGTTCCAATCCTGACCTACCACTCGCAGAACATTGCCGGCCACGCCACGGCCGACAATGATCACGTGGCATTTGCCGCGGACCTCGAACAACTGCACGGCGATGGATGGCGGTTTATTTCCCTGGATACCTTGCTCGATTGCCTGGACGGCAGCGGCGTGGCGCCCGGCAAAAGCCTGTGCCTGACGTTCGATGACGGTTGTGATTTCGACGCACGGGACATTGATTACCCCGGTTTCGGTGTCCAGCGCAGTTTTCTCGGCATCATGCGCGATTTCGTGGCCAGGCATGGTCCGTCAGAACAGCCGGGCTTGCAGGCCACCTCGTTCGTCATTGCCAGCGGCGAAGCGCGCGGCATCATTGATCAGAAGTCGTTGTTCGGCAAGGGCTGGATCAGCGACGACTGGTGGGGCGAGGACCCCCTGATTGGCATTGGCAACCACGGCTGGGACCACAATCATCCCGACCTCGGCCCGGAACGGGGTGGCTTTAGCGGTATTTCGACAATGGCCCAATGTGAACGCCAGGTCGAAGAAGCGGCCACAGAGATCGAGCAGCGCTGCGGTACCCGGCCCGCGTTCTTCGCCTACCCCTTCGGAGAATCCAGTGAATTTATCCGCGAGCACTATTTCCCGAAGTTTACCCACCGTCACCGCTGCCGTGCGGCGCTCGGCACCGAGCCCGGCCATGTCACGGCCGAGAGCAACCGCTGGAACCTGCCGCGCTACGTGTGTGGACGCGACTGGAAAAGCCCGCATGAACTGCTTTCGCTTGTCGGCGACTGAAAAGAAAGATCCCCACGAATTACACGAATTACACAAATTGATATTTGGACTTGGCCGTGCCAAGCGAATCGCCTGTTCTGCTTGCCAGGCTCCGAACTCTTGAGTCGAAATCTGGGGACAGGGTCGCGACCCTGTCCCTTTACCCTGACCCCACCTCGTGTACGTAATTTGCGGATATGTTCTTGAGGTTTATCGAGAAGTCACTCGTCCCCCAATTTGTACAGGTCGAAATACATGCTCACCGCGTCGTCAGGACTGCGCAGGTCCAGGCCTCGCAAGGCTTCGACATCGCTCTGCTGGTAAGCCGTGCGGCGCGCATCGAAACCGCATTCAGCGGCGAGGTGTTTGAGCGTTTCCTCGTCGTACAGGAAGGTGTGCCCTGCAAATCGCATGCCGGTGTTGAATATCTCCCCAGCAGTGCCGGTCTGCAGGGGCACGCCCACGTGCTCATTCCACAGGAACTTCAAGCGTGCCTGGTCGTGTAAATACAGGCGGGCCAGTTCCCCGAGGTCGGGGGTCAAGACACGCAGCACACCACGCGGCTGCAGAATACGGTGGCACTCACGCAGGAAAACACGCGCCTGGTCCAGCTCAAGCTGGTCGATAAAATCCTCGGTGTGCATCAGCTCGGCGACGCCGTTGGCAAACGGCAGATTTCCCGACAGGTCCGCGCAGACCTCGGGTTTGCTGTCGCGATCCAGGTCCACGTTCACCCAACCGTCAAACTTCCAGTGCCCGGAGCCAAGATTGATCCTGATGCTCATGCCTGTCCCTCTTGCGCGCTCCGTACGGCGGTGATCAATACCCACTCTTCGAACTGCATTGTTTCAAAACCATCAAACCAGGGCCGGTAAGCGGCCTTCACGTCTTCAGCCTGCGTGTACATGATGCCGCTCAGTGCAATTTGCCCGGCCGGCCGGCAAAGTTCCGAAAAACCGCGGGCAAGTTCGATCAGCGCGCCTGCCAGTATGTTGGCCAAAATGACATCGTACTGCAGCCCGCTCATTGGACCGGGTCCTCGCACTTCGACCTGTTCCGCTACCGCATTGTTGGCGGCGTTACTGCGGCTGGATATCAGCGCCTGGGGATCATTGTCCAGGCCGGTGACCTGCTTTGCACCCAACACGGCGGCGGCGATCGCGAGTATGCCCGAGCCGCAGCCATAGTCGAGCACGCTGCAACCCTTTAATGACTGCGATTCCAGCCACTCCAGGCACAGGCGGGTTGTGGGATGCGTGCCACTGCCAAAGGCCAGCCCGGGATCCAGCTGAATGACCTTTTCTGCATTTTCAGGCACGGCATGATCGCGCGGTACTACCCACAGGCGCTTTCCGAACTGCATGGGTTTGAAGTCGTCCATCCAGGCGCGCGTCCAGTCCTGGTCTCGAAGCTCCGTCACCCGGGCCTCGAGCATTCTCGCGCCGGGCGCCTCGGCGCACAGGGACGCCAGCAGATCATCAGTGCGATGCGTATTTTCAAAAAGCCCGGTTATCGTCACCTCTGGCCATAATGGCGTTTCGCCAACACCCGGTTCGAGCACCGGGTGGTCGGCGGAATCTGCGAGGCTGACCGACAGCGCACCGATTGAATGCAGGGCCCCCTCGAACACTGGCACCTGCTCCCGAGGGATTTGCAACTGCAGCTGCAGCCAACTTTTTCCGGGGTCAGTCAACTTCCCGTTCAGCGAGACGCTTTTCCAGGTAATGGATGTTAAATCCGCCCTTCAGAAAGCCCGGATCGCTGAGCAGCCACTTGTGCAGAGGCACATTGGTCTTGATGCCCTGCAGCACCAGCTCATCAAGCGCCACCCGCATGCGCGCCAGTGCAGCGCTGCGGTTTTCACCATGGGCGATAATCTTGGCGATCATCGAGTCATAGTTCGGCGGCACGCGGTAGCCATCGTAAATGTGAGAGTCCATGCGGATTCCAGGCCCACCCGGGGCGTGGAAATCATCAATGGTGCCCGGGCAGGGCATGAAGTTATCCGGGTCTTCGGCGTTGATACGGCACTCGATGGCATGCCCGCGGAACTGGATATTGTCCTGCTTATAGGACAGCCTGGCGCCGGCCGCGATCAGGATTTGTTCGCGCACCAGGTCAACGCCGGTGATGCGCTCGGTGACCGGGTGCTCGACCTGGATGCGGGTGTTCATTTCGATGAAATAGAATTGCCCGTCGTCGAACAGGAATTCGAATGTGCCGGCGCCGCGGTAACCAATGCGCTTACAGGCGTCGGTGCAAATCTTGCCGATCTTTTCGCGCTGCTTGTCGGTGATGCCGACTCCCGGCGCCTCCTCGATCACTTTCTGGTGACGGCGCTGGGTCGAGCAATCACGCTCTCCAAGGTGAATGGCGTTTCCATGCTGGTCAGACAATACCTGGATCTCGATGTGGCGCGGATTCTCGAGGTACTTCTCCATGTAGACCGTTTCATCGCCAAACGCACCCTGGGCTTCCTGGCGGGTCAGTTGCAGGGCATTGGCCAGGTGTGCCTCGGTGTGCACGACACGCATTCCACGACCACCGCCACCGGCCGCCGCCTTGATGATGACCGGGTAACCGATTTTGCGGGCCACGGTGATACTTTCCTGCAAGTCCTCGGAAAGGGGGCCGTCTGAGCCCGGTACACAGGGCACGCCGGCCTTTTTCATGGCGGCAATCGCCGATACCTTGTCGCCCATCAGGCGAATGGTTTCAGGACGCGGACCGATGAAAATAAAACCGCTTTCCTCGATGCGTTCGGCAAAGTCGGCATTCTCGGCCAGGAAACCGTAGCCCGGATGCACTGCCACAGCATCCGTGACCTCGGTGGCGGCGATGATGGCCGGAATGTTCAGGTAACTCTCGGCGCTTGGTACCGGGCCGATACACACCGATTCATCGGCCAGCGCCACGTGTTTGAGGTTCCGGTCCACGGTGCTGTGCACGGCCACGGTCTTGATGCCCATGGCCTGGCAGGCACGCAGAATTCTCAGTGCAATCTCGCCGCGGTTGGCGATGACAATCTTGTCAAGTACAGCCATGCCGGGCGGTCAGCGAATGACGAACAAGGGTTGATCGAACTCGACGGGCTGGCCGTTCTCGGCAAGTATCGCCACGACCGTACCGGCAACGTCGGATTCAATCTGGTTGAACATCTTCATGGCCTCAATAATGCACAAGGTGTCCCCGACACCAACTTTCTGTCCCATGGCGACGAAAGGTTCTGCCTCCGGGCTGGACGAGGCATAGAAGGTGCCCACCATCGGTGACCTGACCAGCTCGCCGTCGGGTACCGGGGTATCGCCCTCGTCCGGCGTGACCGGTAATTCGCCTTCAGACGGCACCTGTATAGGTGCCGGCTGCGGAGCCTGCATCATGACCTGCTGCGGTTGCGCAACCGCGCCTCGAGTCAGCCTGACCGACTCTTCGCCTTCGATGATTTCGAGTTCCGTCAGGTTTGACTCTTCCAACAGCTCGATCAGTTTCTTGATTTTACGAATGTCCATGATTTCGGCTCTTTAAATGTTCATTGGGTGGCACTGGGCGAGGTGCTCTTGTTCTCAAGAATAGCGGACATTGGCCGCGACTCAATCCTGTTCATCACTTATTTAGCGGCCTGGCCGGGCTCAATCCTGTTCAGTACTGCCTGCAAGGCCAGCAAGTATGACTCTCCGCGGAAGCCGCTGATGACGCCCATCGCAATGTCGGCGAAATAGGTCTGTTGCCGGAACGGCTCCCGTGCATCAACGGCCGACAGGTGTACTTCGATAAACGGAATCCTGACGGCCAGCAAGGCGTCCCTCAGGACCACGCTGGTGTGCGTAAAGCCGGCCGGATTGAAAATGATGTATTCGACGCCGTCTTTCGCCGCCCCGTGAATGGTATCGACCAGTTCGCCTTCCGAATTGCTCTGCACATGCGCCAGTTCAACCCCGCATGCCCCGGCCAGTGACCGCATGTCCCCGATGATGTCGTCGAGGCTGCTTGAACCATAATGATCCGGCTCACGCTCACCGAGCAGATTCAGGTTGGGTCCGTTCAGAACGAGTACTTTGGCCAAAACACTGCTCCCTCACAGGGCCGTGTAGTCTGCCGCATACCATTCAAATTGTCCACAGTTCGCCGCCGTATTGCCGAAGATCGCGACAAGATTACATTTGAGCCCTAAAAAGAGAGGCGCCCGAAGAAAGGGCCGGGGCGTGAGGTCTGAATCAGAGCAAAGGCCTGATCTGTTCGCGCAGCTCGTGCTCTTCGACCTCGCCAAGCTCGGTCCAGCGCACAATGCCGTCACGATCAAGCAACACCGAATATGGCAGCATTCCGGCACGGTTGCCGTAAACAGAACTCATGGCCATGACATCCACCGTACCCACCGCGTTGCGGTAGGTGATGCCCAGTTCATCGAGAAAATCCGTGGCTTGCTGCACGTCGTCCATGGCCACGCCAAGGACCTCGAAACCGCGGCCATTCAGTTCCTCGTGCACGCGCGCCAGCATCGGCATTTCCGCGCGACAGGGTTTGCACCACGTGGCCCAGAAATTGATTAGCACCACGTTGCCATCGAGGTCCGCTGCGGTCAGAACTTCACCGGTCGTGGTCCCCAGTGAAAAATCCGGACGGCTCGTGCCCAGCAGGTCAGCGGGGCTGCTTATGGTAGCTGCCTGAAGCGGCTCCGGTGTCCCGTTCCTGAGTACAGTCTCGGTAAATAACCAGCCGCCACCGGCCCCGGCGAGCCCGGCGATAATCAACAATGTCCACTTAAGATTCATCAATGACCCTCTGCAAATGTGCTGAAAACTCGCCCGGAGTGAAATACCCGACCAGGCGGTAGGGCTTCATTTCGCGCCCCTGGCGGTCAAAAAACAGGATGGCCGGCGGGCCAATGATACCGAAGCGCTTCATCAGGGCCTGGTCAACTTTGTCGTTGGGGGTGACGTCGGCCTGGATGGCTTGAACTTGTGAGAGCAGGGTCTGCACCTCCGGCTCCGGGAAGGTGTTGCGCTCCATGCGGATGCACTCAACGCACCAGTCCGCATAAAAATCCAGCATCGCCGGCTTGCCGGCGGCGGCCGAAACGGCCAGGGCACGCTCAAGATCTTCTAGCGACTTGATGCGCTGAAACGCCACGTGATGTTCTTGTGCCATGCCTGAGCCGAGGCCGGCCAGCGGTTTCATCCAGTTGTTGTTGCCTGCCGCGGCGCCAATCAGCTCGGCGGCGCCAACCAGCAACAAGGCCAGGCCCAGGGTTTTCCAGACCCGTTTCCAGCCCGAGGCGCCCGGCGGAATGGATTCCAGCGCGCCGAGGAATACACCGCTGCCGATGGCCAGCAGGCCCCACAGCAGCAGGATAAGCGGGCCCTGGACGATTCGTTCCAGCATCCAGATGGCCAGCGCCAGCAAACCAACGCCGAACACTGCCTTGACCGCGCCCATCCAGGCGCCAGCCCTGGGAATCAGTTTTCCGGCCGAGATGCCGAACAGGATCAACGGCACGCCCATGCCCATGGACAACGAAAACAGCGCTGTACCGCCGAGTGCCGCATCACCCGATGCGCCAATGACGATCAACGCTGCCGCCAGCGGCGGCGCCACGCATGGCCCGACAATCAGGGCCGACAGGAAGCCCATCACCGCCACGCCGCCGTAACGCCCGCCGCTCTGGCGGTTGCTGCGCTCGGTCATCGCGGTCTGCCACCTGGCCGGTAGTTGCAGCTCGTAAAAGCCAAACATGGAAAAGGCCAGCGCCACGAACAACGTGACAAAGCCACCAATGATCCATGGATTCTGGAAAGCGGCCTGCAAATTCTTGCCGAACAGCCCGGCCAGCACACCGGCCGCGGTATAGGTGGCCGCCATCGCCAGCACGTAAACCAGCGACAGCGAAAACGCCCGGCCGGTCGTCAGGCGGTCGCCCTGCCCGGCAATAATGCCCGACAGTATCGGTACCATCGGGAACACGCAGGGCGTGAACGCCAGCAACAACCCGGCGATAAAGAATGCAAACATGGCCGCCGTGGGGTTTTCGACCAGCAAGCGCGCCAGGCGGTCCTGCTCACTGACCGGCGGCACGGTCTCACCTTCAACCGGCTCGAGGAACAGCTCGACGGTCGGCGTCTGCTGAATGACGTTCTGCTCGATGGCCACGTCGGAGGCAGCGACCAATACTTCGACCGAGCCGCTTTGCGGCGGATAGCAGATATCGCCATCGCGGCAGCCCTGGTAGTCGGCCTCCAGTGTAATGGCCTGTTCAGGCCCGGCAGGGCGATTCAGGCGCACCGGGATTTCGGCCTGGTCGAAAATGACCGGCACCGGCCCGAATTCCGGGTCGTCCTTGATTATCCCTTGCGGCAGGCTGACCTGGCGTACTTCAAAGCCATCACCGCTGGTGACGCGGAACATGAACTTGTCCACGTACAGGTAGTAGCCGGGCTGAACGGTGAAGCGCACGAGGATGGTTTCGGCACTCAGTGCAATGGCCTCGTACAGAAAGGCGTCTTCCGGTTGTAATGCCTCGTCGTCTTCGGCGAGCAGCGCATTGCTTTGCGGAGCGACCTCCGGATCAAAGGCTGACGCCAGCGAACCCTCCGCGGTCAGGCCGGACGCTGGTAGTTCCACGCTCACGTCCTGGCTCGATGGCGGGTAACACAGCACCGACTCCAGGCAGCCCTGCGACCGAATTTCGAGGTCGACGCGGCTGACGCTGGCCGGTACCGAATCCAATGGCAGCGTGATCACCAGGTTACCGTGGTACTTGATGACCTCTTCGCCCAGCAGTTCATCAAACTTCTTTTCACCGGGCGGGATGATGGCCTCGCCCAGCGTAACGCCCGCGGTCGTCGTACTGAACCCCAGGAACTTGTTGTTGTACAGGTAGTAATCCGGCGCGATCTGCCAGCGAATCTCGACCGAATCACGGTCCAGCGCCTGCGCCGAGATACGGAAGACCTCGTCGTAACTCTTGACTTCGTCGAACTCGATCGCGCTGACAAGCGCCGGCATCAGCAATGCCGCCAGTGCGGTCACGTGCAGCAATACCCGGTTTGTTATTCCCGTGAGATTCATTGTCAGTGCCTGTTTTCCTGGCTAACGCTATCTTCCACCCAGTGCATGTAGGCACCGGATACTCCGCCCGCAGGTAAGCCGACCACCTCGGGAACATCGTATGGGTGGTGTTCGGCCAGCCACCGCTCCACGTTCCCGAACTGGCTTGCTACGGTCTTGGCAATTAACAACAGCTCTGCATCATTCTGAATCGAGCCCTGCCAGCGGTAAATAGACCGCACCGCGGGCAAAATGTTTACACACGCAACCAGTTCAGCTTCTACCAGCCCGCTGGAAAGGCGCAGTGCGGTCTCCTCGTCGGGACAGGTGCAAAGAACAATCATCAGTTCAGACATGATGCGAATACTACCGGATGGCGCGCCCCCAGGCTGAAATGCGAAGCCTTTCGTCTATAATTTCAATATGATCAGAATCCTGACAATACTGGCTGCCGGGCTGTTGTGTGCCTGTGATACGTCACACGATGCAATGATTGTTGACGGTAACATTCAGAGCAAGGCGGTGTCCGGAGCGATTGCGCCGGATACTCTCTACAGGGGCAGTCTCGTTGCCACCTCTAACGGCATCTGCGGGCTGGTCCTGATCGAAGCGGGCCAGTTCGCAGAAGATGCGTCCATTCGATTCAATACTTCTTTCGATCCACCCGGTTTTGAAGCCGCTGACGGCATCAGAGCGGACTGCATCGCAGGACAGGTCAGCTTTATTGATCTCGTGACCGGGCAGTCGCATACCAGCGCAGCGCCGGATTCACTGGACGCAGCCGATGCCTTCACCCGGAGTCATATCGAAATCCTGCTGCTTTAAGGTGCTGAAAATGTCACCCCAGGGATCCGGTGCCAGTCGCGCCGGGAACACCCGCAAACTGGCTATTTGAACTTTGGCAACAAGCCGACTGAGCCAAAGCTGATCCATTCCTGCATTATTGAACCTGGATTTTGCTGCGCGCCACCGAAAGAAGCGTCCGATCCCGAGCCCCGGTCGTTGCTTCACGCGGATTAACGACATAATCTGCGCAACCAGGGAGGGTGGATTTGTGACGTTCTTGCGGAGTACCTGGTTGTGGGCGAGGGATCTTCTGTTCGCCGCCATATTCATCATTGTCGGTATCGTATTCGTGGTTTGGCCAATCGGGCCATTGCTGGAATACCACGACATCTCAGGCTGGCAGGCGCAGGATTGCATGATTGAGTCATTCTGGTTCGAGCAGGAAAAGCCGACGGTTTCTTCGGAGTTGAAAGTCCGTTACATTTATCGTTTTGGAGACCAATCGTACGCGTCAGAGCGCCTGGCTCAACAACCCATCAAGTTCATGGACCCGGGTGATGCCGGGCCGATTGTTTCTGCCATGACACCGGGCGCGGATCACCCCTGCTTTGTTAATCCTGATAAGCCATCGGAGGCCATACTGCTCAAGCCTTTCAAGATCGAAGTATTCGTCTGGCGATTTGGCCTGTTGCTGGGCATTTGTTTCCTGGTCACAGGAGCACTCAGTCTTCGCAAAGCGGGGCAGGAATACGAGTAGGCCATTTCTCACCGTTGTTGGGTAGTTGATTTGCCCGGGAAGCGCGCCTTAAGCGTACGGTCTATGCAAGCCGCTTTTGAATCGAGGCATTCCTCGGTTTGCTCAACTACCCGCTGGTACTTTCCCAGGCGCGGCAACATGGTCAGACAAAAGCGGTCTTGTACGGAGCATTGAAGCTACTGCCCGGCGTGACCAGGAAGTGGTGATATGACAACTGTGCTGCCCATGGCACAAGCCAGGGTTTTACAGGCGCTTTCGCGGTTACGCGCAATCATCAGCACGCCTTCGGCGCGCATGATACCGATCCATTCGCCTCTTTCTACGTCACCGTAGTTGCTTCCCAGCAGCACCTGGACGGTGTGCTCACCGACGGTCAACAAGAAGTGATCGCCAGGTTCAATGCCAAGTTGCTCGAGGTCTGCGGGCACAAGACTAGTGAAGATGTTTCCGTGATTGGCGGTGACGCCGGCAATGGTGCCCTCGGCGCGGTTCTCGAAAAAGCGGGCCGTTGAGTTGGCGGCAACTGCGATGGTGCCGTCTTTGTGGCGGGCCAGTTCGCCATGGTCTAGGTAGTGCTCCAATGCGCGAATCGCGGCCAGGCGCTCGGGGTCATTGACGTTTACATGCCCATCCCGGTCCACCCGCCACAGCGCAGCCGGCACGGTGGCCTGGCTGGAACGCTCCACGTAGTCACGGGGTCCGTCGATCTCGCTGCGATTGGTCAGGAACAGGATCGGAATTTTTGGATCGAAATTCAGGCTCAGCGGGCCGTGCTTGACGTCCAGCCGGATGGCCGCACCGGCGGCCAGCACTGCGTCATAGACTTCACCATGGCGTTCCGCGATCAGCGCACCGATGATACCGCCCATTGAATTGCCCATCAGCACCACCCGGCCCGGTTTGCCATGGG
>JABDJL010000045.1 GCA_013002505.1 Lysobacterales bacterium
AGGTTGGTCTCCAAAATGGTCAAAAAAAACAAGCCGGCTAGTATCGTGGTTTTTGCCCCCAAGGTCAATCATCAACAGCGCTTTCCGGACCGGGAATTTTCAGCTTGAAGCTATTGAAATCCACTGCAATGGTCAGCGGTGCGACTTTGCTGTCGCGCATACTGGGCTTTGTTCGCGACATGGTGATTGCGCGCCTGTTCGGCGCCGATGGCCGTACCGATGCATTTTTCATCGCCTTTCGCATTCCCAACCTGCTGCGCCGCATGTTCGCCGAGGGATCGTTTTCACTGGCGTTCGTGCCGGTTTTGTCGGAATACCGCGAAACCGGTGACCGCGCGGCGCTCAAGGACCTGGTGGATCACGTCGCCGGCGCCCTGATCGCCGTGCTGTTGGTCATCACCGCGGCCGGCGTGCTGGCCGCACCGCTGGTGCTTTCGTTGTTTGCGCCCGGCTGGCTGGCGGAGGGACGGACCGAGTTTGACCTTTCATCGGACATGTTACGGATCACGTTTCCGTACATATTGCTGATTTCGCTGACCGCTTTTGCCGGCGGAATCTTAAATACCTTCGAACGATTCCTGTTACCGGCACTGACGCCGGTATTGCTGAACCTGTCCATGATCGGCGCTGCGCTGTTGTTGTCGCCGCGGCTCGATGTACCGGTCATGGCACTGGCCTGGGGCGTGCTGATTGCCGGATTTGTGCAACTCGGCGTGCAGGTACCGGCACTGGCGCGCATCGGTTTGTTGCCGCGGCCGAGGTGGGGCCGCGCACACCAGGGCGTGCGCCGCATCATGCGCCTGATGGTGCCGACGCTGCTGGGCTCCTCGGCCGCTCAGATCAATATCCTGATTGACTCGGTCATCGCCACGTTCCTGGTTTCCGGCAGCGTGTCGTGGTTGTACTACTCGGACCGCTTGCTGGAGTTTCCGCTGGGCGTGTTCGGCATCGCGCTGGCAACGGTGATCCTGCCCAACCTGTCACGCAAGCATGCTGCCAAGAGTACCGAGGCTTTTTCAGACACCATGGACTGGGCGCTGCGCCTGTCGCTGGTCATTACGCTTCCGGCCGCCGCCGGACTGGCGGCACTGGCGGTGCCGATACTGACCACGCTGTTCCAGTACCAGGCCTTCCAGGCGGACGACGTTATCATGTCGTCCCTGAGCCTCGTGGCGTACGCCCTTGGCCTGCCGGCGTTTATCGCGGTCAAGGTGCTGGCACCCGGTTATTTCGCACGCCAGGACCCCAAGACGCCGGTCAAGATCGGCCTGCTGGCGCTGGGCGCCAACGTGATCATGAATTTGCTGTTTGTCGGTGGCATGTTGCACTGGGGTTTTGAAGGACCCCATGCCGGCCTGGCGCTGGCCAGTTCAGCATCGGCCTACCTGAATGCGACCCTTTTATACTTGGGCTTACGCCGTTGTGGCGCGTACCAGCCCCGGCACGGATGGATGCGCCTCTTGCTGGTCACGGCCGGCTGCTGTGCCGCGATGGTCGCGGCCCTGGTCTACTGGACTCCGGGCCTGGACATCTGGATGCGCCTGCCGGCCTTGACCCGTGCCATGGACCTTCTGTTGTACATCGTATTTGGCGCCGCCGTTTATGGCCTGTGCGCGTGGTTGACCGGCATCAGGCCTGCGCAGTTTTCGAGGGGTGGCAGCTAGCTCAAATTGCGCGGATTCAGTGCCCGGCGCTGGTATAATTCGTTCCTTTTGCGGGCGTGAGCGCGGACCGGCCAATGCAAGTCATCACAGGCAACGAGTGGGGCGCCCACGCAAAGTCGGGCGTTGTCACGATTGGCAACTTCGATGGCCTGCACCTTGGGCACATGAGCCTGGTTCAACGCTGCACGGGCTTACGCGAACCCGGTGACCAGGCCGCGATGGTGACTTTTGAACCGCTGCCGCTGGCTTTTTTCCGCCCCGAAGCAGCCCCGGCCCGGCTCAGCAGCGCTAGGCAGAAGCTCGAGTTGATGGAGTCTGCGGGCATGGACCTGGTATGGCTGATGGAATTCAACCAGGAACTGGCCCGTATGAAGGCCGGTGAATTTGCAAACAGGGTCCTGGCCGTTGGGCTGGGCGCTAACACAGTGGTGGTTGGCGCCGATTTTCGTTTTGGTTACCGGCGTGAAGGAGATACCGGCCAGCTTCAGAGCCTGGGCAATACGCTGGGTTTCGCGGTCGAAGTGGTTGAAGATTACCGCCTCGAAGGACAACGCGTGTCGAGTTCGGCGGCCCGGCAGGCCCTGGCTAAAGGCGATTTCGACCTGGCCGCGCGTTTACTGGGCAGGCCGTTCACCATGTGTGGCACGGTCATCGAGGGCCAGAAACTGGGCCGCAAGCTGGGTTATCCGACGGCCAACATGGCGCTGGAGGCCTCGCCCAGCCCGCTGCACGGTGTTTTCGCCGTACGCGCCCGGGTGCTGCATGGTGGTGCCTGGCTGGACGGCATTGCCAACCTCGGGGTCAGGCCGGCGGTCGGGGGGTCGGAATTCCTGGTCGAAGTCCATATATTTGACCAGGACCTTGATCTTTATGGGCACAACCTTGAGGTTGAATTCGTCGGCATGATTCGCGAAGAAGCCGACTTTGATGAACTGGCGGAGCTGGTCGAGCAAATGAAAGCAGACGAAATCGTGGCCCGGCGCATGCTGGCGCAGGGCACAGCCTGAACAACGAGAACCGATAAGAACATGGATTACAAGCACACCATCAACCTGCCGCGCACGGCGTTTCCGATGAAGGCCAACCTCGCCAATCGCGAACCCGAGATGCTCAAACAATGGGAAGAGCAGGGCCTGCACGCGCGCATCATGGAGAAAACGGCCGGCCGGCCGCTGTTCGTTTTGCACGATGGCCCGCCTTACGCGAACGGCGATATCCACATCGGGCATGCGGTCAACAAGATTCTCAAGGACCTGGTGGTCAAATCACGCCAACTGGCAGGTTTCCATGCGCCTTACGTTCCCGGTTGGGACTGCCACGGGCTGCCGATCGAGCACCAGGTTGAAAAGAAGACCGGCAAAGTGGGTCACAAGGTAGACGCCCCCACGTTCCGCAGGCTGTGCCGTGAGTACGCGTTGAAACAGATTGACCGCCAGCGCGAAGATTTCAAGCGGCTTGGCGTGCTGGGCGACTGGGACAATCCTTACCGCACACTGGATTTCAAGTACGAAGCCGATATCGTCAGGGCGTTGGCACGTATTTTCGAGGCCGGGCATATCACCCAGGGCGCCAAGCCGGTCAACTGGTGCTTCGATTGCGGTTCGGCCCTGGCCGAGGCGGAGATCGAGTACCAGCAGCACACCTCACCCGCGATAGACGTATTGTTCGAAGCGGTCGACGCAGATGCCGTGCTGGCGTCATTCGACGTCAGCGGCTTTGAAGGGCAGGTGGGTGTTCCGATCTGGACCACGACGCCCTGGACACTGCCGGCCAACCAGGCCGTGGCGTTGCATGCTGAACTGGACTACGTGCTGCTGTGCGGGCGCTGGAATGACAGCGACGTGGCGCTGGTGGTGGCCGAGGCGCTGGCCGATGAATTCACCGAACGTGTTGGCCTGAAGTTGCACAACCGCAGCGGGCCGGTGACCGGCGACGTGCTGGAAGGCGTGTTGCTGCAACACCCATTCTATGCCCGCCAGGTGCCGGTAATTCTCGGTGAGCACGTCACCACCGAGGCCGGAACCGGGGCCGTGCACACGGCGCCGGGCCATGGCGAGGAAGATTTCCAGGTCGGCCGCCTTTACGACTTGCCGGTGTACAACCCGGTTGGCAGCAACGGGTTGTTTTTGCCGGATACCGAGCTTTTTGCCGGCCAGTTCGTGTGGAAAGCCAACCAGAGCATCATCGAGACGCTGGCCGAGAAGGGCAAGCTGCTGTTTCACGAGCCGTACCAGCACAGTTACCCGCATTGCTGGCGGCACAAGTCGCCGACCGCTTTTCGCGTCACGCCGCAGTGGTTTATCAGCATGGATAAAGAAGGCCTGCGCAAGGATGCGTTGCAGGCGATCGGTGGCGTGCGCTGGATTCCGTCATGGGGCGAAGAACGCATTTACAAGATGATCGAGGCGCGACCCGACTGGTGCATCTCGCGCCAGCGTACCTGGGGTGTGCCGATCACGGTATTCATCGACAAGGTCAGCGGCGAGTTGCACCCGGAAACGGTAGCGCTGATGGAAAAAATTGCCACCCGGATCGAGGCCGATGGCGTCGATTGCTGGTATGAAGACCCTATTTTTGCCGAACTCGGCGTGGATGCGGAGCAATACGAGCGTGTCACCGATATTCTCGACGTGTGGTTCGATTCGGGCGTATCGCACCGCTGTGTTCTGGATGAGCGGGATGAGTTGCAACGGCCTGCGGACATGTACCTCGAGGGCTCTGACCAGCACCGCGGCTGGTTTCATTCGTCAATGCTCAGTTCGGTCGCGATGCACGGCGTGGCGCCGTACCGCCAGGTGCTGACGCACGGGTTTACGGTTGACGCCGACGGCCGCAAGATGTCCAAGTCCATGGG
>JABDJL010000052.1 GCA_013002505.1 Lysobacterales bacterium
GAGTAAAAATTCCGGCTCAGGCCGGAATTTTTACTCTGACCCCAATTATTTTTGAGGCTCCCTATTTGAACCAGGACACTGAATCTGCACGCAATACGCGCCTTGGCGTCACCGCGGCTGTGGCCGCGTTTGGCAGCTGGGGCGTCATGCCGGTGTATTTCAAGTGGATCGACACGGTCGGACCGCTGGAAATCGTTGCGCACCGCGTCATATGGGCGCTACCGGTGCTGGCCGTGTTCCTGCTGGTGCGCGACGGCAAGGCGCTGTTTCCCAAGCTGCGCCTGCCCCTGCGCACGATTGCCTGGCTGGCCGTGGCCGCGCTGCTGCTGGCTTCCAACTGGCTGATCTTTGTGTGGGCCGTGGTCAATGAACAAGTGCTGGCCACCAGCCTGGGCTATTTCATCAACCCGCTGGTCAACATCGTGTTGGGGTTCGTGTTCCTGAAAGAACGCCTGACGCCTTTGCAAAAGGTGGCCGTGGTCATTGCCGCGAGCGGTACCGCTTACATGGGCTGGTATCTCGGCGTGGCGCCGTGGGTATCGCTGTCGCTACCGCTGCTGTTCGGGTTCTACGGCCTGGTGCGCAAGAAACTCGCGGTCGGCCCGATGACCGGCCAGATGTGGGAAACCATCCTGTTGCTAGCGCCTTGCATCATTTACCTGCTGTGGCGCAACGGCCAGGGCAGGATGGATTTCCTGCACGTGTCGGCCAGTCTCGATGCCTTGTTACTGACCGCGGGCCTGGTGACGATCCTGCCTTTGATCTGGTTCAATACCGCGACGCGCTACCTGACGCTGACCGTGGTCGGGTTTTTCATGTACATCGGGCCGACCATGTCGATGTTGCTGGCTGTATTCTTGTGGCATGAGCCCTTTACCCAGGGCCACGTGGTGGCTTTCAGCGCCATCTGGACGGGCCTGGTGCTGGTGTCAATGGAACAGATCAAAAATGCCAACCGACGCAGACGCCGTGCCTGAAATTATCCTGGTGCATGGTCTCTGGTACGGGCGTGGCTCGACCTTCCTGCTGAAAAAGCGGCTCCGGAAGCTGGGCTTTTCGGTCGGTACCTTCAGCTATTCCAGTATTTTCCGCGAACCGGCCGACGTGGCCCGGCAGTTGCAGCGACGCTTGCCGGAAGGCCGCGATGTACACCTTGTCGGCCACAGCCTGGGCGGTTTGATCATCCTGCAGATGCTGGCCCAGCGTGACGAACCTTTTGGCGCTCGCGTGGTAATGCTCGGTACGCCTTTGAAAGGCAGCGTGGTTGCACGCCGCATGGCGCGCCTGCCGGGCTTGCGCCAATTGCTTGGAAGATCCGCTGCCGTGCTGCAAAACGGCGCCCACCCGCCCGGCGGTCACACGGAAATCGGCATGATTGCCGGAACCGCGGGACGTGGCCTGGGCAGGGTGACCGGCGCGATTGATGGGCCCAGTGACGGCACGGTCATGCTCAGTGAAACGAGACATCCGGGGCTGGCCGCACACCTGCAAGTGTCTGCCGGGCACACCGGCCTGCTGTTTTCAGCAGAAGTGGCGGTGCAGATTGCCCATTTTCTTAGCGATGGCCGTTTCGCAAGGCGCTGAAGTCCCTGCCCGCGGGTCGTTCCGTGATAAAATTGCGCGCTTGTATTGTTAGCTTTAAAAGGATACCCAGGCATGGCCGGACACAGTAAATGGGCCAACATCCAGCACAAGAAAAAGGCCGTTGACGCCAAGCGCGGTAAGGTGTTTACACGTATCAATCGCGAGTTGACGGTGGCTGCGCGCGAAGGGGGTGGCGATCCCGATTCCAACCCACGGTTGCGCCTGGCCATAGACAAGGCCAATGCGGCCAATATGCCCAAGGACAATATCGAGCGCGCCATCAAGAAGGCGACCGGCGACCTTGAAGGCGTCAGTTACGAAGAAATCGTGTACGAAGGTTACGCGCCTGGCGGTGTTGCTGTCTTGGTCGAATGCATGACCGACAACCGTAATCGCACGGTGGCCGAGGTGCGCCATGCATTTACCAAGCATGGCGGCAACCTGGGGACCGACGGTTCCGTGGCCTACCTGTTTAACACCATGGGTGTTTTGAACTTTGCACCCGGCACATCGGAAGACGAAGTCATGGAGGTGGCCCTGGAGGCCGGCGCCGACGACATCGTGACCGAAGACGACGGCTCAATCGAAGTCACCACCAGCCAGGAAGCGTATCGCGAGGTGGTATCGGCCATGAGAGACGCAGGGCTGGACCCTGAAAACGCCGAAATCACCAAGCGCGCCACCACCGAGGTCGAACTGGATGTCGAAACCGGCCAGAAAGTTCTGAAATTTCTCGACGTGCTCGAGGACCTCGATGATACGCAGGACGTTTATTCGAATGCAGATATTCCTGAAGCCGCTTACGCGGAGTGAGGCAAACACGGCCGGCAAGCAGGTCTACCATTTCAGCCATGGGTAATTTCCTGAGCAAGGAACGCAAACAAGATGCGCATCATCGGTATTGATCCCGGCTCCAGGCTGACCGGTTACGGCATCGTCGATTTCGAGGGTGACCGCAGCTCGGTGGTGGATTTCGGTGTCATCAAGGCTGGCGGTGGTGAGTTTGCCGAGCGTCTTGGCATCATCTTCAATGGGCTGCGTGAACTGGTCGAAAGCCACCAACCCGACGCGGCGGCCATCGAATCCGTGTTTGTCAGTCACAATGCCTCTTCTGCGATCAAGCTGGGCCAGGCGCGCGGTGCAGCCATATGCGCCGTGATCGCCGGTAAAATCACGGTGGCGGAATACTCACCACGCTCCGTCAAGCAGGCCATTGTTGGCCGCGGAGCGGCGGACAAGTCCCAGGTCCAGCACATGGTAAGGGTCCTGCTCGGCTTACGCGAAACACCCCCTGAAGACGCCGCCGATGCCCTCGCTGTGGCATTATGTCATCACCATACGCAATCTACGCTGAGCCGCTTGGCAGGGCTGTAGGAACAACGCCACGATGATTTCGCGCCTGTCCGGAATATTGCTTGAAAAACAGCCGCCGTTGTTGGTCATTGATGTCAACGGCGTCGGTTACGAGGTCGAAGCACCTTCGAGCGTGTTCGGCAACCTGCCGGAAACTGGCAAGCCGGTGGTCATGGTGACCCACTTGCAGGTATCCCAGGACCACCAGACCCTGTACGGTTTCAGTTCAACCGCCGAACGGACAATCTTTCGCCAACTGATGAAAGTCAGTGGCATTGGCGCCAAGCTGGCCTTGACGATCCTGTCCGGCGCCAGCGGCGACGAACTGGCGCGCTATGTCGCCGACAAGGACACTGCCTCCCTGACCCGCCTGCCGGGCATCGGCAAGAAAACCGCCGAGCGCATCATCATCGAAATGCGCGACAAGCTCGAAGGCCTGCCCGTCAGCTTGCCCCAACCCGCCGCAGACGGCGGTGCGGCAGCCGGAAGTGCCGTCTCCGAGGCCAGCAACGCGCTGCGCGCGCTGGGTTACAAGAACAACGAGATCAATCACATGATGCGCAGTGTTGCAAAGCCGGACATGGACGCGGCTGAAATCATCCGTAAGGCGCTGCAAAGCAGGGTGAACGCATGAGTGATACCGCCGACCGCGTCGTGACACCACTGGATACCGTCGAAGATACGGTGCTCGATGCGAGCCTGAGGCCGCGCACGCTCGACGAATATATCGGACAGGCGGTAATGCGCGAAAAACTCGAGATTTACCTCGAGGCCGCACGGCGGCGCTCCGATGCACTGGACCACGTGCTGATATTCGGGCCACCGGGCCTGGGCAAAACCACGCTGGCGCACGTGATCGCGCACGAGATGGGTGTCAACCTGCGCCAGACTTCCGGGCCAGTGCTCGAGCGCGCCGGCGACCTCGCAGCGCTGCTGACCAATTTGCAGCCGGGCGACATCCTGTTTGTCGATGAGATCCACCGGCTGTCACCAGTGGTGGAAGAGGTGCTTTACCCGGCGCTGGAAGACTTCCAGATTGACATCATGATCGGTGAGGGACCGGCTGCCCGTTCGATCAAGCTGGACCTGCCGCGCTTCACGCTGGTTGGCGCCACGACCCGCGCCGGCCTGCTGACGTCGCCGTTGCGCGACCGTTTTGGCATCGTCGAGCGCCTCGAATTTTACTCCGATTCAGAACTCGCCCAGATCGTCATGCGCTCTGCGGGCATTCTCGATATCGGTATCGATAATAAGGGTGCGATGGGCATTGCCAGCCGCGCCCGCGGTACGCCGCGCGTGGCCAATCGCCTGCTGCGCAGGGTGCGCGATTTTGCCGAGGTCAAGGGTGACGGTTTTATCAATGACCAGATCGCGACTGCGGCCATGGGCCTGCTGAAAGTGGACGATTGCGGGTTCGACACGCTGGACCGGCGCCTGTTGCGGCTGATCATTGAGCAGTTCGAGGGCGGTCCCGTGGGCGTTGAGAGTATTGCCGCCGCCCTGTCCGAAGAACGCGGTACGGTAGAGGACGTTCTGGAGCCGTTCCTGATCCAGCAGGGCTACATCATGCGCACCTCCAGGGGGCGCATGGCAACGGCCAAGGCTTACGGGCATTTTGGCCTCAAGCGCCCCGGTAAGCCGGCTGAAGATTTGTTTGCAGATGACAATAGCGAATCGTGACAATCTTAATCATGACGATGAAAGGGAGATTTAACCCTTTTTGCCATTCAGGACCGTCTGTAAAGGTATGCTTCGGAACCAATGACTGAGGCATTTGTCTGGCAATTGAGGGTCTACTGGGAAGACACCGACGCAGGAGGCGTGGTCTATCATTCGCAATACCTTAATTTTTTCGAGCGGGCGCGCACTGAATGGTTGCGCAGCAGGGGCATCGTGCAGTCCGAGTTGTCGCAGCAGCACAATCTCGTCTTTGCGATCCGTCACATGGACATAGATTTTCTCAAACCGGCGCGCATGGACGATGAACTGGAAGTCTCCGTTAGGGCCGTTCAGCCGGGTGCCAGCCGCCTTCGGTTTGAACAGGAGCTAAAACGCGCCGATGACGACCAGGTGCTGTGCAAGGCCACGGTAAGCGCGGCTTGCCTGGAAGCCGACCGCTTCAGGCCGGCACGGATTCCGCAGTGGCTCAAAGACGCGATCGGGGCACAACAACAATGAAACAGAGGTCTGATAGACATGCAGGGTGAATTACAGGTCTGGCAACTGGTGCTCGACGCCAGTTGGATGGTGAAGTTCGTCATGTTGATACTGCTGCTCGCATCGGTGTCATCCTGGATGATTATTTTCCGCAAACGCCAGGTTTTGAACGAGGCCACCAAGCGTGCGGAGAATTTCGAGGAACGCTTCTGGTCTGGTACCAGCCTGGCAACCCTGCACCAGGAAATGTCGGACACCGATCCGACCGGCATGGAAACCCTTTTCGAAGCCGGGTTCAGTGAATTTACCCGCATGCAGGAGCAGCGCAAGTCGTCTGCCGACCGCGCCGTCGAAGGCGCAGAACGCGCCATGCGCATTGCCCTGACGCGAGAGACTGACCACCTTGAGCACCACCTGAGTTTTCTCGCCACGGTCGGCTCCACCAGCCCCTATATCGGGCTGTTTGGAACCGTGTGGGGCATCATGACCTCGTTCCATGCGCTGGCCAATGTCAACCAGGCGACCATCGCCATGGTGGCGCCGGGCATATCCGAGGCCCTTATTGCCACCGCCATGGGGCTGTTTGCCGCCATTCCGGCGGTTATCGCGTACAACAAGTACTCCAACCAGGTTGAGCGCCTTGAATTGCGTTACGAGAATTTCAAGGAAGAGTTTTCCAGCATCCTGCACCGCCAGGCGCATGGCTAGGTGATCGGCTGATGGCGAGACATTCCCGCAGGCGACCGATGTCGGAGATCAACGTCGTGCCGTACATCGACGTGATGCTGGTGTTGCTGGTGATTTTCATGATCACGGCGCCGTTGCTGAACCTTGGTGTCGAAGTTGAACTGCCCGAGGCGGACGCCGAACCGCTCGACACCCAGCAGAGTGACGAACCGTTGGTGCTGACAGTGCTGAAAAACGGTGATCTTTACCTCAATGCCGGCGGCGACCTGGACGGCACCAGTGCCGGTTTGATCGATGCCGAGTCGCTGGTTACCACGGTTTCGGCCATCGTGCGGCGTAACCCTGAAATCCAGGTGCTGGTGGGCGGCGACCAGGCGGTGGGTTACGGGCAGGTGTACAACGCCATGGTGCTGTTGCAGAAAGCAGGCGTACAAAAGGTCGGCCTGATGAGTGACCCGCTGGACGCCACCCCGGAAGGGGGCGGCTGAAGGACCCGGCGTGATGCAGCAATTTTGGTTCCGCACCAAGGCTTTTGGCCTGTCCATAGGCGTCCATCTGATGGCCGCGCTGCTGATCGTATTGGGCACCATGGAATGGGAACCATTCCGCCCGCCAAGCCTCGAAGGATTGACCATCGAAGCGGTGATCGTGGATATGGACGAGATCCGCGACGCGCAGCGCGAGGCGGAACAGGCGTCATTGCGCGAAGAGCAGCGCTTGCGGCGAGAGCGTGAGCTGGACGAGCGCCGTGAGCGCGAACTGGATGAGCAAAGACGCGAGGAAGACCTGCGGCTGCAACGGCTGCGCCAGCAACAGGAACGTGAGCGGCTGGAACAGCAGCAGCGCCGTCAGCAGGAGCTGGAAGACATCCGCCGCCAGCGCGAAGAAATTGAGCGGCAGAACCGGCTCGAGGCAGAGCGACTGAAACAGTTGCAGGCGCGTCGCGATGCCGAAGCCGAGGCGCAGCGCCAGTCCGAAGCGCAGCAGGCATTGCAGGAGCAGCTGGCGCGCGAGCAGCGTGATTTCCAGGCCGGAAGGCTGGCCACGCTGGGCGAGCAGTACATGCTGGCGATTCAGGCCCAGGTGACGCAGAACTGGCTGCGCCCGCCGACCGCCAGGCCCGGCTTGAGGTGCACCTTGCGAATCGTGCAGATTCCCGGTGGCGAGGTGATTTCGGCGGTCATCCGGGGCACGTGTAATGCGGACGAAGCCACCCGCCGGTCACTGGTCGCGGCGATTGAACGTACCGGCACATTGCCCTATCGCGGTTTCGAGGATGTATTTGAACGGGAAATTGATTTTATTTTCCGCTATGACGAAGAATAAGACCGACTGCTGACCCCACTTTTGGAATCAGAATTTAATTGAGAAAACTATGAGAAAACTGATCACGGTATTTGCCATTGTTACGAGCCTGGCCTGGTCTTCGCTGACCATGGCCAAGCTCGAAATCGAGATTATCCAGGGCAATGCCAGTGCGCTGCCGATTGCCGTCGTTCCATTCCAGTGGCGTTCGTCCGGCTACCCGCCGATCACGGCCGTCACCGACGTCATTTCACTGGACCTGTACCGGTCGGGGCTGTTCGCACCGATGGACGAGGCCGACATGGCGGAGAAGCCGATCGAGGCTGAGGATATCCGCTTCGGAACCTGGCGCCTGTTGAAAACCGACTACATCGTGATCGGTTCGATCAGCAACGCCCCGGACGGCAATGGTTATGACATCGCTTACCAATTGTTCGACGTGCATACGCAGGAGCGCATGCTGTCGCAGATCACGACCGTGGGCCTGGGTGATTTGCGCTTCGGCGCACACCGCGTGGCCGATGCAATCTATGAAAAACTGACCGGCGTGCCGGGCGCATTCTCAACCCGAATTGCCTATGTTTCGGCCACAGACGCCGGCAATGGCCTGCACTACGAGCTGGTAGTGGCCGATGCCGATGGCTTCAACCCACAGTCTATTGTCGGTTCGCCCGAGCCCCTGCTGTCACCGGCCTGGTCGCCGGATGGCACGCACCTGGCCTATGTTTCGTTCGAAAAAGGCAACTCGGCAATTTACATGCAGGAAGTGGCCACGGGTGCGCGTGAACTGGTGTCTTCGAGCAAGGGAATCAACGGCGCCCCGGCGTTTTCTCC
>JABDJL010000067.1 GCA_013002505.1 Lysobacterales bacterium
GCCAGCATCACCGACAGGCCGTCCTCCTTGAAGCGCTGCGCCAGCTTGCCGATGGTGGTCGTCTTTCCGGCGCCGTTCACACCCACCATCAGGATCACGAATGGCTTTTTGCCGGAATCCACTTGCAGGAATTGCTCACAGGGCTCGATCAGCTCAAACAACTCGGCCTGCACGGCGGGCAGAAGTTCGCCCGGCGCCTTGATCACCTTGTTTGATATGGCTGCACGCAGGTTGTCCATAATGGTCATCGTCGACGCAACCCCTACATCGGCCACCAGCAGCGTAGTTTCAAGCTCTTCCAGCAGGTCATCATTGATCGTGTCATGGGCGGCCAGCAGTTCGCGCAGGCCGCGGGCAAACTGGCCGCGTGACCGTTCCAGGCGGTCATCCAGTGATTCGGCGCCAGCCTGTTCCACCGGCCGCAGTTGCACATCCTGCAGTGCGCCGGTCTTGTCTTTCTTCTTTTTGAATATCCTGAACATGTGCCTGCTGTTTGTGGGTGAGAAAGGCGTCAATCAAAACGTTATGCTATCAGTTCGTCAGGGCTGGATTGGGACCCATGGGCAGAAAATCAAGCGCCGGGAAGCGAGGCAGCGGAACGGTGCGCATCATCGCCGGTCAATGGCGCGGACGCAAGCTGCCCGTCGCCGACGTGCCGGGCCTGCGCCCGAGTGGCGACCGGGCCCGTGAAACGCTGTTCAACTGGCTGGCGCCCGATTTACCCGGTGCAGTATGCGCTGACCTGTTTGCCGGCACCGGCGCCTTGGGTTTCGAGGCCGCATCGCGCGGCGCCCGGCAGGTAGAGCTGGTAGAGAACAACCGGCTTGCGATACAGAACCTCGAACGCTGCATTGAAATGCTGGGCGCAGAGCAGGTCAGCGTAAAGCCGATGGATGCGATGGCATGGCTGCGATCGCCAACAGAGCCGGTATTCGACCTGTTGTTCGCCGACCCGCCTTTTGACTCCGAATTGCACCAGCACATCGCGCAAGCGGTGTCGGATGCCGGTTGCCTGAAACCCGGCGGCCTGTTGTACATCGAATCGCCCGCCGACGCGCCGTCGCCGGTGGTGCCGCAAGGCTGGTCTGCCTGGAAGGAGAAACGAATCGGCGAAGTAAAGATGTTGGTGCTGAAGAGCGGGGGTTAGGTGGTGAGGTTGTAGGAGCGATGACATCATCGCGAAAAAATTTCCCACGAATTACACAAATGACACGAATAGGATTTGGAACAATCTACTGTTAAAGCGACACCGGGCAAGCCTTCTCGGGGACGCCATGAACCCATCCCTGGGGGCTTGGATGAACCATCCTTGGTTCACACACCCCTCGAAGGCTCACCCGCTGCCCCTTTCTGGCTTGCAGCCGATTGCTGCACCTTTTGCTGTGGGAGCGATCTGAGGCTGCAAGCCGATGGTCGCGATTAAGCTCGCGATGTGGTCATCACTCCTACGAAGATTGCGAATCGCCAAGTTCAGCTTTTTCTAAATTCGTGTCATTTGTGAAATTCGTGGGGATCGTTCTTTTTTTGCGTAGTTTGCGGATATTTTATTGCTCAATCACTTCCCTAGTCCCTGCTCCCCAGTCACGATAGAATAGCCAGCCCTGATTGAAGCATGGGCAGCCGCAGATGGAACCCCACCGAATCGCTGTTTATCCGGGCACTTTTGACCCGGTTACGCATGGCCACACTGACCTGGTCAGCCGTGCTGCGCGCGTGTTCGGAAAAGTCATCGTGGCGATCGCGGAAAGCCCGCACAAAACCCCCATGTTCAGCTTGCAGGAGCGCATCGACATGGCCCGCGGCGAGCTGTCTGCACTGGACAATGTCGAAGTGATGGGGTTCGATAACCTGCTGATGGATTTCGTACTGGATCACGGCGCCGGGGTGGTTGTGCGTGGTCTGCGCGCCGTGTCGGATTTTGAATACGAATTCCAGCTCGCCTCGATGAACCGTCGCCTCAATGACGATATTGAAACCATGTTCCTGACCCCGGACGAGGGTTACAGCTTTATATCGTCCTCGCTGGTCAAGGAAATTGCGCGCCTGGGCGGTGATGTCTCGGAGTTTGTCGGCAGTGCGGTGCAACAGGCGTTGAAGGTGCGATTTGGCGCTTAAAATTACTGACGAGTGCATCAATTGCGACGTCTGCGAGCCCGAATGCCCCAACCAGGCGATCTCGCAGGGCCTTGAGTATTACGTTATCAATCCTGATCTGTGCACCGAATGTGTCGGTCATTTCGACACGCCCCAGTGCGTCGAGGTGTGCCCGGTGGAGTGTATACCCAAAGATGAAAATCACGAGGAAACAGAGGAACAACTGTGGCAGAAGTATCAACGCCTGACAGCAGACCAGGGGTCATGAAGTTCGCAATCACGACGATCGTGGCCTTGCTGCTCAGCGCTGCGGCCCATGCAGCAAATTTCGACCCGGAATGGGGCCGCGACGGCATGGTCGTAAGCTCGGTGGCGCCGGCGGCCGAAGTCGGTCAAAAGGTGCTGGAACAAGGCGGCAATGCCTTCGACGCAGCAGTGGCGATGTCATTCGCCGCATCAGTGGCGCACCCATTCAGTTCGGGCCTGGGTGGCGGTATGTTTGCCGTCACTTTCGAGGCCGAAACCGGCAGCCTGCGGTCACTCGATGCGCGGGAAATGGCGCCGGCCTCTGCCTCGGCAAAATTTTTTGAAAAGCATCCGCAAACGATCCGCAGTGGCCCGCGCTCGGTGGGTGTTCCCGGCCTCGTGCAGGGGCTTTGGGCTGTTCACAAGGAACATGGTTCGCTGCCGTGGGAAGACCTGGTAGAGCCCGCCATCGCACTGGCTGAGCAGGGCGTGCGCGTCGGCACGTGGCATCACATGGTGGTGTCGTGGGTCGAGGATCAACTCGATGAATACCCCGAGACGCAAAGAATTCAGACCGTCGAGGGTAAGTCTCCGCCGCTGGGCTGGATGATCAAGCAGCCGGAACTGGCCGAAACCTTGCGCCTGGTCCAGGCCAGGGGTGAAAAGGCGCTGGCGCTCGGCCCGATTGCGGCGAAGATCGAAGCCGCCACCGGCGGCGTGGTCACGCAACTGGACCTGGCCCGGTACCAGCCCCTGTGGCGTGAACCAGTGCGCGGTAATTATCGCGGTTACGAGATTGTTTCGATGCCACCGCCGAGCTCCGGCGGCGTGTTGTTGGCCCAGATGCTGAACATACTCGAGCGCTACGACCTGGCAGCGATGGGCAAGGATTCCAGCGCTTTTATCCACCTGGTGGCCAGCGCCATGAAAGTCGCCTTCGAGGACCGCGCGCAGCACCTCGGAGATTCAGACTACTGGGACGTGCCGGTTGAACGGCTGGTTTCCGAGGCCTACGCAGATCAGCAGGCGGTGCGCATCCGGCCGGATGGTCAGCCGACGCCAATTTCTGATACCCCGCAGGCCGCCGATGATGCCGGCACCACGCAAATTTCGGTCATGGACCGCCACGGCAATGCCGTGTCGATGACCCAGACCATCAACACGGTTTTCGGCTCCAAGATCACCGTGCCCGGCACCGGCATCGTGCTGAACAACGAAATGGATGACTTTTCCATCGGTCCCGAACTACCAAACCTCTGGGAGGCGGTCGGGTCTGCGGCAAACTCGGTGCAGGCCTTCAAGCGGCCGTTGTCCTCGATGACCCCGACCATTGCCCTGAAAGACGGCCGCCCGGTCATGGTGGTCGGCTCGCCGATGGGCACCAGTATTATTTCCACGGTTTTACACACGCTGATCAACGTCATTGATTTTGGATTTGACGCGCAACGCGCCGTGCATGCGCCACGCTTTCATCACCAATGGAAGCCCGACCGGCTGACGCTGGAACCCGAGTTTCCGGTTGAAGTGCGCGAAAAGCTCGAGGCGCTGGGCCATGAATTGCGCGAGCGGCCGTTTTTCGGCGCCGCGCAATTGATCGTCTTCGACCCTGAAAACTGCCTTTACTGGGGTGGCGCTGACGGGCGCCGCGACAGTGCGGCTGCGGGCGCCAATATCGGCGCCGTACCGAAACCGTCGGAGGCGAGGGCTTGTGATACAGCGGCTCGGGCTGCTCAATAAAGCGAGTTGTGAACGAAGAGAAAAATATCCACAAATTACGCAAATTACGCAAATTAAACAGGTGAAATTCGCAAAAGCCAAACTTAAGGGGCGGTGACCACGACGGGGCTAACAAAAGGTGACAGGTAACAGGTAACCCTTAACCTGACATCTGTTACGAAATACGAGAGCGGCAAATTGTCGCGGAGAGACTTTATGAAAGAACTATTGACTCGACTTTGTTCGCTGATGGCCGTCTCGGTGGTGTTGTGCGGTCCAGCATTGGCCCAGGTCAGCTGGGAGCAAGCAGACCAGGCCGCTGAGCATGTGTTTCCCCAGGTGGTCGAATGGCGGCGCTGGTTCCACCAGAACCCGGAACTCAGTAACCGTGAATTCCAGACCGCGGCGCGGATTACTGAAATTCTTCAAGGCATGGGCCTCGAGCCACAGACCGGCATCGCGCACACCGGGGTCGTGGCCATCATCGAGGGCGGTAAACCCGGCCCGCTGGTCGCGATCCGTGCCGATATTGACGGACTGCCCGTCACCGAGGAAACCGGCCTGCCGTTTGCATCGCAGGCAAAAGGCAACTACCAGGGCACTGAAGTAGGCGTTATGCACGCCTGCGGACACGACGCGCACATGGCCATGGCGCTGGGCGCTGCAAAGGTTTTGAATGATTTTCGCGACGAACTTGCGGGCTCGGTGATGCTGATATTTCAGCCCGCCGAGGAAGGCAAGCCGGTCGGCGCGGATGGCGAAATTGAGCGCGGCGGCGCCAAGATGATGATCGAAGAGGGCATCTTCGAGGAGCACAAGCCGGAGGCCGTGTTCGGAATTCATGTCGGCATCGTGCCGCAATTCGGCACGATTTCAGTCAGGCCCGGCCCGATCATGGCGGCCTCGGACCGCTGGTGGCTGACCGTTACCGGCAAGCAGACGCACGGCGCGCGGCCGTGGGGTGGTGTTGACCCGATCGTGCTGACATCCCAGATTATCCTGGCCTACCAGACCATCGCCTCGCGCCAGGTGGACGTGACCAAGGCGCCATCCATCATCAGTGTCGGGCGCATCAACGGCGGTGTGCGCAACAACGTCATTCCAGAACAGGTCGAGATCGAGGGTACGGTGCGCACCTTTGACGTTGAAATGCGCGACTACATTCTCGCGGCCATGGAACGCACGGCACAGGGTATCGCCGCGACGGTTGGCGCCACCGCGGAATTCACGCTTGCTGACGACGGTAACCTGCCGTTAATCAATGACTATGAACTGACCGAGAGAATGATGCCGGTCCTGAACCGGGTCACAGGCGATGTGCCTGTTGCACGCGTCACGCCGCAGACCGTGGCCGAGGACTTTTCCGAGTTCAGTATGCGGGTACCTTCGCTGTACATGTTTCTCGGCAGCCTGCCGGAAGGTACAGCGCCGGAGCAATGGGCCAGCAACCATTCGCCGAATTTCGACATTAACGAACAGGACATGCAACTCGGCGTGCGTGCATTCACGCACATGGTCCTGAGTTACTTCCAGGACGATACGGACTAGGGACTGTTTTCACGCCACAGCAGCCACGCAACCAGGGCCGGCACCAGCAGGCCGAACAGGCTGATCCACTGCGGCACGCTCCAGTTGCCGGCGGTGACCGGGATGCTGAACAACAACCTCAGCCCGTGGGCAATGGCCACGAGGGTGAACAGGGTAATGGCCAGTTTTACGCCGGTTTTCATTTGATCATCCTTCCGGGTCGCCTATCTTTGAATATAGCCGACTCGAAAATTTATGCCTGCTCGCTGGCGGCGATGGGTGGTCGGCCGTAAACTGACCGCCATGTCGAGACCCGAAATCCCCGCAGACCTGGCCGCCTGGGCCCAGCATTGCCTGGCCACCGGCGAGCACGTGCTGGCCACCAGTAACCAGGGCACGGTCCTTCATTACCGCAAACACGGCACCGAGTTCGTGGTCAAGACGGCCATGGGCAAGGGCGCTGTGCTGCACGCCCGCAGGAAAACGCTGCAACGCGAGGCCAAGGCCTATCAGCGGCTGGCCGGTGTGGCCGGTGTGCCGTCCAGTTATGGCCTGGTGGAGGACCGCTACCTGGTGCTGGAGTTCGTGCGCGGCCGGCATTACCGCGATGCCGAGATTCCCGACAGGGAAGCCTGGTTTGACGCGCTGCTGGAGACTATCAGGGCTTGCCACGCAAGCGGTGTCGCGCATGGTGACCTGAAGTCCAAGTCCAACCTGATGGTTCGTGATGACGGTTCACCCTGCATCATAGATTTTGGCACCACCGTCGTGTTCCGCGACGGGTTCCATCCCTTTAACCACCGCATGTTTGCCTACCTGAAACAGCTGGACCTCAATGCCTGGGTCAAGCACAAGTATCGCGGGCGTTACGAAGAAGCTTCGAACGAGGACCGTGCCTTGTTGAACTACAGCCTGTTTGAGTCTTTACTGAGAAAGTACCGCAACCGAAACCTGGATCCGTCATGAACGTAGACCAACACGATTACCAGTTACCCGGCGAAAGCGAGGAATACCGCAAGGCCCGCAATGAACTCCTGTCAGCGGAACTCGACCTGGTTGAGCAGATCGAGGCCGTCGCGGCCCAGCGCCGCGCGCTGCCCGCCGGTGGTGAGCCACCCGAGGACTATGAATTCGACGAGGGTCTGGCCGACCTTCGGGACACCCAGACCGTACACAAGGTGAAGCTCAGCGAGTTGTTTGCCGACGGTAAGGATACGCTGATCCTGATCAACACGATGTTCGCGCCGGACGCGGACGTGCCGTGCCCGGCCTGCAACTCGCTGGCCGATGGCTACAATGCGACGGCGCCGCATGTGTCGGATCGCGTTAATTTTGCGCTCGTTACCAAGGCGCCCCTGCACAAACTGCGGTCCTGGGCAGCAGCCCGGAACTGGCGCGATATTCGCCTGCTGTCGAGTTTCAATAACACATTCAACACCGATTACCGCACCGAGAGTGAAGAGTGGGGCCAAATACCATCGATCACCGTGTTCCACCGTGGCGAAGACGGTGTCATCCGCCATCACTACTCGGTCGAGGCAGCATTGTGGCTTTCTCGCGAGAATCGGGATCAACGCCAGCTCGACCTGTTCTGGCCGCTGTGGCACCTGCTGGACCTGACACCGCAAGGGCGGGGCAAAGACTGGTATCCGCGTTACAGCTACCGTGAAGAAGTATCGGGCTGAATCGTGACTCGGCGCCTGGAAGCGATGCGCGGATAAAAAAAGGGCTCCGTGCGGAGCCCTTTAAAAGTGGGCGCCTTAGGCGGGCGCCCGGGGGTAAGCCTGGAGGGCTTGTGAGATCAGGCTGCCTTGGTCTCTTTGCGACCGCGGATGTAATTCAAAATCGTATCGGCATCGGACACCTCAAACGGGTCGGTCGGGCAGTTGTCCTGCTTGCCGGGCTCGATAAACATCTTGATGATTTCACCGTCCTCGACCAGCATCGAATACCGCCATGAGCGAAGTCCAAAACCAAGGTTGTCCTTGTCTACCAGCATGTCGAGCCCGCGGGTGAAGTGGCCACTGCCGTCGGGCAGCAACTTCACGTTGCGCACACCCTGGTGCTTGCCCCACTGGTACATCGTGAAGGCATCGTTGACGCTCAGGCAGTACACGTCGTCCACGCCTTCACCAAGGAAGTCTTCGTAAAGTTCTTCATAGCGCGGAAGGTGCGTGCTGGAGCACGTCGGGGTAAATGCGCCGGGCAGTGCGAACAACACCACTCGTTTACCTTTGAAAATTTCGTCGGTGCTGACGTCCTGCCAGCGGAACGGGTTAGGCCCTTCAATGGACTCATCCCGGACGCGGGTTTTGAACACTACCTGCGGTACTGTCTTTTCCATGATTTAACTCCTGTCATTGCTTGTATAGTTTCGAATTTCGCCGGGCCGCGCGCTCATTCAAGATGAGAGCGCAACATCCAGGCATTTTTTTGATGAACGTCCATGCGCCGCGTAGCGAGATCGGCGGTCGCCGCATCTGGGATCGCCTCGGCTGCTTCGATCAGGTCACGCGTGATGTCCGCAATCACTGATTGGTCACTGACGAGGTTGCCGATCATGTCTGTTGCTGCCGGACTACCAGTGTCTTCGTTGATGGCGCTGAGCTTTGCAAATTCGCTGTAACTTCCGGGGGCGCGAGCATCCAGGGCACGGATGCGCTCCGCGATTTCGTCAACAGCCAGGGCGAGATCGGTGTATTGCTCTTCAAACAGGCCATGTAAGGTCGTAAACATCGGCCCGGTTACGTTCCAGTGATAGTTGTGCGTTTTCAGATACAGCGTGTAGGAACTGGCGAGCAATTTTTCCAGTTGAGAAATGACTTGTTCGCGTTGTTGATTCAAAGCTTTTACTCCATTAAAAAATTGATGAAAAACTAAGTATTTAATTGATAGACGCTATCATTACATAAGACGGTTAATAATAGAAATTGATTGTAATGATGATATTAATTAGTAAATCAAATCATAGTTAGAAACCACGATGCGATGAACTGTCGTTCAGCGACAGCCCAGGCAACGCGTCCGCCCAGCAGAGTTTGATCAAGGCATATAATGAAAAGTACAAAGGCTGGATTAAAAAGTACTTGTTTCGGGGGCTGTATGCGCAAAACTTACCTTGGCTGGCGATTGAGCGGGACACTTCTGATCACGGCCATGCTGATGGTGGTCTCCATGCCTTCATGGGGATACCCTACTTACGACGGATGTGAAGCGTGTCACGGCTCCTTTCCCGAAGGCGCATATACCTCTTTGCACGACAACACGCCCTGGCCAGGCGCGATGATGGGGCAGCATAGTTTCTGGGTCAGCAGCCAGTGCAATGCCTGTCACAAGAGCGGCCCGATGACGGAAGTATTCCTGAACCAGTCAGACGGTATCCAGTTTCCGAACAGTTGTGTTGGCTGTCATGGCCGGGCAGAGGACGTGACCGGAAACTGCACCGGCCAGGCAGGAAACCTGGGCGGCGCCGAGGTCAATTGTGGGGCGGGCTCCGGTTTGCGGCAGGTTCATGAACTGAGAATCGGGGCCGGAACATGTACGTCTTGCCACACCGGCGACGCAGCGCCCGTTGGTGAGGATATTAACCCGGCAAATTACGCCCAGGCGCTTTCGACCGTCAAGAACGCCTGCGACAGCGACGGTACCGAGAGCAAATTCGGACCTGACGGTCTGGACAACGACGGCGACGGACAGAGAGACGCAAGTGATACGGACTGCGGTGCCTCTGCAGCATTTGTCATCAATGCCGGGCTCAATGATGCGTGGGTCACGGACGAGGCGCCGTTCCAGGGCATATTCCTGACCGTATTCGAAAATCTGAAGGCGATTTTCCTGGCCTGGTTTACATTCGATTCGATGGTGCCTGTACCGGACACGGCAACCTTTGGCGCATCTGATCAGCGCTGGGTGACCGGCCTGGGTATCTACGACGGAGACAGCGTGACGATTACCGCCGAGCTGACCAGCGGTGGAATTTTTAACGGATCGGATCCGATGGCCACGCAGAACACCAGCTATGGCACGATCACCATCGTTTTCAAAAGCTGCAGCGAGGCCATACTGACTTATGACTTCCCGTCGCTGGGGCTGTCCGGTCAGATTACGCTGGGCCGCGTGCTGCCCGACAACGTGGCATTGTGTGAATCGATGTCCGGGGGTTAGGCACGATGCGCCGATGGGTCCGGCGCTGTCACCCCGAAATGCTCGGCAAGTGTTTCCAGCCCCTGCTTGATCGAAATCCCGGCACCGTAGCCAAAATCACGCTTGGCGGCAGAAATGTCATACCAGTGAGCAGTGGATAGCTGCTCCGCAGACCAGCGGGTCAATGGCGGTTCGCCACTGCGCCCAAAAATTTTCCAGCCAGATTGCAGTATCGTGCCGAGCGCGATGGCCAGGCCGGGCGGTACCGTCCGGATTTCACATTCCCTGCCGGCGGCGGCCAGCAAGCCGGCGATAATTTCGCCCTGTGGCAAGGGCTGGTCGTTGCTGACGAAATAGGTCTTGCCGGCGCAGCGTGCCTGCCCCCGGAGCTCATCAAGCGCCAGCAGGTGGGCCTGCGCGGCGTTCTCAACGAATATGGTATCAATCAGCTTGTCCCTGCCCGGTAGCTTGAGGACCCCGCCGCTCGACCGTTCCAGCAATCTCGGTAATAAATGCGGGTCTCCCGGCCCCCAAACCAGGTGCGGCCGAATACCGGTTGTGTGCAGGCTGTCGTTACTCGCCGCCATCGCCAGTTGCTCAGCCAACGCCTTGGTTGCCGGGTAGGGTGAATGAAATTCAGCGGGGTAAGGCAGGCTCTCGTCGCCGCCTTCGATGTCTCCTCCGCCATGAACCACGCTTGGAGAGGAGGTGTAAACCAGCGTTCGAACAGCCACTGAACGGCAGGCGGAAATGACATTCTCCGTGCCCAGAACGTTGACCCGGTAATAGTCTTCATAGGCGCCCCAGACACCTGCTTTGCCGGCCGTGTGAACAACGGCATCACAGCCACTCATGGCTTCCGTTAAGCACGCCATGTCCTGCAGGTCGCCGCTGACGACCCTGGCGCCGATGGCTTCAATGGCGGGCGCAGGGCTGCGCTGGAATGCAACCACGTCAGCGCCACGCGCCAGCAATTGACGACAGATCGCGCTGCCCAGGAAACCACCGCCACCGGTCACCAATACTTTCATGATTGCTCGCCCAGCTTCTTGGCCGCCCATTTTGCCAGTTGCTCGCGGCCAATCTTGGCATTGTGGCGAATGTCGACGGGAAACCCGGGGTGAAACAGGACGTTTTCAATTACCTTGAAGCGGGAATGGCCACCGGCCAGTTGCAACAGGTCGGTTTGAATCCTCTCGCGGCGATGAGCGTCAATTTCCTGCCTTGTTTCGATGCACAGCACGGCCTTCCGGCCTGCACCGCTGCCCACGCCAACCAGGGCAGTACGAAACACCTCGGGGTGCTGGTTGAAGTACGCTTCGACCTGGTCCGGGAACAGCACATCGTTGTCCAGTTCCACGCGCTGGGACTTACGCCCGCAATACCACAGCCTGCCATGCTGATCGAGGTAACCGATATCGCCCATGCGGTGCCAGACTTTGCCGTCACTGCCCGTTAATTTCGCAAGCCGGGTCTGCCGTTCCCGCTGCCAGTAAGCATCGGTCGTGGTGGGCCCCTGCACGGCAATTTCCCCACATACACCGGCCGGCATCTGCAGGTCCTGGGTCAGCAGGTCAATCGCTTCTTCGCGAATCGCAATCACCGCCACGCGGTTTGGGTCTACCGGACGGCCCACGCAGATACCGTCTCCGGCCAGCGTGTGTGCTTCCATTTCTTCGTCGAGTTCGTGTCCCGAAATGACCGCGACCGGCAGGCACTCGGTGGCGCCGTAGGGCGTGAACACGCGCGCGGAGTCGGGCAGCGCCTGCTGCATGTCGCGAACCACCGGAATCGGTACCGCCGCGCCCGCAGAAATCACGCGCCGGACTGAATCCAGGCGGAGCTTGTGTTTGGCTGCGTGTTTGCCGAGCACCCGCAAAAGAGCGGGAGAACCAAACATGTTGGTGACTCCAAACCGCTCAATGGACTGGACCAGCAGGCCCGGGTCTGCCTTTGCCGGCCGGGTCGGGTCCATCCACGGTATCACCGTGGTCATTCCCAGTGCCGGATCAAACAACGCGAACGGCGGAAAAGTGGGCAAATCAACCTCGCCGGCCTCGATTCCAAATGCGCGTTGCAGCATTTCCACCTGCGCGGTGAAATGCCGGTGACGATAGACCACCCCCTTGGGTATTCCGGTGCTTCCTGAAGTGAAGAGGATCGCCGCCATTTCACCCGCCTGGGTTTGCTCCAGCATGGGTCCGGAACTGCGCTGACCCATGCTGCCGAGTTGTCGCAGGCTAACGCCGCCCCAGCCGAGGCGCGGGCCAACGGTGACCAGTTTGCGGATGCTGCGCGGCGCCCAGCGCAGAACAGCCCTGGCCACCTGGGCACGGGTGACGCCGATAAATGCCTCTGGTGCTGCCTCGGCCAGGCAATGCTTGAGCGGCTTCAGGCCGATGCCAGGATCGATCAGGACCGGCACCACGCCGGCCTTGAAAAGTGCGAAAAACAGGGCAAAAAATTCCAGGCCGGGCGGCACCATCAATGCAACGCGGGTGCCCCTGCCAATGCCAAGCTCGTGCAGACCGCGCGCGTACGCATCGCTCAGCTCATCGAGTTCGGTGTAGCTGCAGGATTGGTATTCAATGCGCCCGCGCCGCAGTCCGGTCGGATAGTGAATCGCGACAGCCGGACCCTGGCGCTGCGCCTGCATGGCCAGCGCACCGGCCACGTTGTTGAAATCAGGCCCGTTCCAGTTCATGGGCTGGTTGATCCAGAAACTCGGCAATTCTTGGCACCAGGTCGGTAGCGGCATCTTCGAGGATGTAATGACCGCAATCCGGGTATTCGATTGCCCTGGCAGCCGGCAGATACTGTTTCCATTTTTCCAGGAAAGGACGATCAAAAACAAAATCCTTCATTCCCCAGGCCAGTAATGCCGGGCGATCCAAATAGCGGTCCAGCCCTGCGGCAGTTTCACCGACCAGGTCGTAGCCCTCGTCGCCAGGGGACAGTGGAATATCCTGGACAAACCTTAGCGTTGCTATTCGGTTGCGCCAGGAATCATAAGGACCGGTGTAGGCCGCCCGGATTTCCCGGCTGACCGGTTTTTTGAATGCCACGCGTGCAGCCAGGCCAGAAAAGGCGTTGAGTCCCCTGACCAGCAGCGCGCCGAGCGACGTTTTGCCGGCCAGCCAAAGCGCAAACGGGAACTTCTTGCTTTCGGGCATTGGAAAGGCGGCGGTATTCATGATCACCATGCGGTCGACGTTGACCTTGTGCCTGGTTGCCCAGGCAAAACCGATCATGCCGCCCCAGTCGTGCACTACAAGGTTTACAGCGCCTGAAAACTCGAGGCTGGAAAGCAGTGCCTGGATGTCGTCGACGCGCTGGCTCAGCCGGTAAGAATACTGACTGTCAGGTGGCTTGTCAGACAGGCCGCAACCCATGTGGTCGGGCACGATGCACCGGTAGCGGTCACGCAGCGCCAGCACCAGGTTGCGGTAATAAAACGACCAGGTTGGGTTGCCATGCAGCATGATGACGGGTGGCGCGTCACGCGGTCCCTCGTCAAGGTAATGCATACGCCCTTGCGGCAGTTCAAGCCAGTGTGACTCGAACGGATAAAGGTTTCCGGGTGGTTTGTAGCGGCTCAAAGGCGGGCCAGGCCAGGCGGTGGGATCACGTGACGACCGCTGCTACCAGATAACTTCCGCCATCGAACAGTTCAAACCTGAACCGATGCCAAGCAGGGCGACGCGGTCTCCACGGTTGATCTTGCCCAGCTCGACGGCCTTGGCCAGCACCATCGGTACCGAGGCGGGGCCGATATTGCCCATCTCGGGATAAATCGCGTGAACCTTTTCAGGATCCAGTCCCAGCAGTTTTACGATGGATTCCGTGTGTACCTTGCTGACCTGGTGAATGACGAACTGGTCCAGCTCGCTGGCGACCCAGCCCAGCGCCGTGCAGGCTGCATGGAAGGTCTTTGATGCCAGCTTGAGGCCCTCGGTCAGCAAGGTCTTGGTGTCAGTGACCATTTGGTGCATGTGACCGCGGCACAAATCATTGAACTCGGTTGCTGCGCGCGTCACGCTTCCGCGATATTGATGGCCTTCCGGAACCAGGTCCTTGCTGGCCATGATCATGGCTGCAGCACCTGAACCCAGCGTCAATGATGCAAATTCGGCACGAAACTGTTTTCTGCCCATCTTGGGATCAAGCATGCGTTCGATGGTCGCGTCGGTGATCTCGGCGCTGGACTCGCCATCCACGATCAAGGCGTAATCGACTTCCTTGCGCTCGATCATGCGCGCGGCGATATCCATACCGTTCAGAAAAGCCAGGCAGGCATTACCGACGTCAAAATTAACGCAGTGGTCGGCAAGGCCCAGGTTGCCGTGCACGATGCAGGCAGTGGATGGCTCAAGGTAGTCGCGGCATACCGAGGTGTTGATGATCACCCCGATGCGCTGGCGGTCAATACCGGCACTCTTGATGGCCTTCTCCGCGGCCATGGTTGCCGCATCCGAAGGTCGGGTGTTCTTTTTCCATTGCCGGCGGGCACCAATACCCGACAGGTCTTCGAGCAGATTTCCCTTGATGCCGAGGCGATTCAAGGCTGGCCTTAGCCGCTCCATCATCTCCAGCGAGGTAAGCCGGATAGGCGGTTCTACTGCAGCCAGGGACTGAATCACTACGTTTTCGAATAACATTTAAAGGTGCCGTTTCCAGGGGGACGCTAACACTAATCGCCTTCGACCTTCTTATCAAGCAAATAACCGTGCAGCAGCGTATGTTTTACGGGACCTGGCGGGCCAATTCACACGCAAGACATGATGCGGTAGTCTGGAAGCGTCAGCACGGCCCCGCATGGCGCTGGGCAGAGTCGATCGAGAGACCCGAATCGGATGGGGAACATGCACCACGTCACATTCAGTTGCAGGTCATTACCGCTGGAAGGCCTCGCACCCCCGCTTGCGGGCCATGTTCACCTGTGGTTTCTTGACCTGGCCGAATTGTCGAGTCCGATTCTGCAGGCCGAGGGTGCCTTGAGCCCGCGCCAGGAGCGGACCACGCGCAGATTCTATTTGCGGCTGCTGCTGGGTGCCTACCTGGGAGTGCCGGGTAAGGACGTCAGGATCAGCCGCATGGTCAAGGGTAAGCCCGTTCTGGATGCTGCAACGCACGGCGGTGCGCTGGATTTCAGTTCAGCCGGCAGCAATGGTTCTTGCCTGATCGGCATCACATCGGCAGGGCAAATTGGCGTAGACCTCGAGGCGGATCAGCGCAAAGCCCACCATCCCAGGGCCCTTGCGCGGCGCTATTTCAGCGCGGCTGAGCAATCTGCCCTGGAGTCAGCCACTGATGACGACCTCGACACGTGGTTCCTGCATACATGGGCGTGCAAAGAAGCCGTGGTCAAGGCTGCCGGCCACGGTATTGCAAACCAGCTTTGCCGTTTCAGCGTGGAGGTCGACCCTGCCAGGCCCGCTGCAGTTCTGGATATGGAAGGGGACCAACCCGATACCTGGCAGCTTTCCGTGGTCAGGCCACAACCCGGCTTTCTGGGCGCCGTAGCGCTGCGCCACTCCAGTATTGAAATCGAGGGGTTCAGACTGCTGCCTGTTGCGCGCTTGAGCTGATCCGATAGTCCAGGGTCACCCGGCCTGGGCCAACTTCCGGGCCAAGCGTTCACCTGTGGCCAGCGAAAGCCAGGCACCTGCCAGGGCTGTGGCCAAGATTCCGAATTCGGGCGACAGCGCGTAGCTCAGCCACGCCAGCGCGGCGAGGGCGAAGCCCGATGCGGCGAGCAAGGCTGCGCGCCATCCCTGGCCATCAACGGCTGCGGCCCACATGATGAATGCCGACGACCACGAGGCGGCTGCCAATTCCGGCAAGGCGCCGGCATTGACGGCCCACACGCCCGCAATGGTCAGCATCATCACCGGTATCAATGTTGCGAGCGCCAAAGTGGCTACGGCGACATATTGTCTCCACGGCAAAGCCGATGCCTCGCCGGGGTAGGGCGCCGAAATCAGCGGCGGTGATACGTGAACTGTTTTCATCTTTTGTCTCCGGTATTTACTTACCTATAAGTAAGTACTTTAAGCAAATTTTTTTGAGCTAAACCGCTGAACGCGTCCTCAGTGGGTTCTCATGCCCAGTTGTGTGCGAATTTGGTGAAATACCTGGTCAAGCGTTTCCTTGCCATGGATGCGCGCCATCTGGCGTGCGCCCTGCAGCGTGGCCAGTATCATGACGGCCTGCTCCGAGGGGTTTCCTTGGAAATTAAACTCCTTCTGATCGCGACCCACTTCGAGCACCCGCGTCAGCCACTTTACCGAATCGGACATGAAGCGCTCGGTTGCGCCCCGCACTTCCGGTGGTAAATCGTCATAATCGACTGATAATGCGCCAAAAGGACAGATACAACGGCCCATGCAGAACTGGCTCTCGGTAAACATGAACAGCCCTTCCATTTGGGGTGTCGCTTTACCACCGTAAGCCATGAAAGCCGAGGTCTGGTTGCGCAGCGTCTGCTGGTATTCGTTGATCAACGCCATCGCGAGATCCGTTTTCGAAGGAAAGTGATAATGGATCGCGGCGTTCTTCACGCCCAGGTGCGTGGAAATGTCACGGTAACTGAAGCCGTTGAACCCGCGTTGCATCAGCAACTCGGCAGCCTTGTCCATGATCTGGTCACGCGTGTCTGTTAATCGTCCCATTGATGTTTCCTTACTTACCTACTAGTAAGTATAACGAATATTTCTGTGAATGCAAGCGTGTTCGATACTTATTCGGTCAACTCGGAAACCCGGGCGGGTAACTGGTGGGTGGCGAGCAGGGACTGGGCGTATTCAAGCCCGGCTTTGATCTGCGAGCTGAACAGCTGGCGTGACTTGTTGAGGATGGCCTGGCGGTCTGCGGCGGTGAACGCGCGTCGCGGATCCTTGGAATAATTGCGTGCGACAGAAGCAAAGCCTTTGATCACGGTTTCCTGGACTGGGTCCCTGAGGCTGAAATGTGTGCAAATTCGTTCGAGCTTACCGGCAGGGTCCTGGAGAAACTGTTCGAAGTTCATCGGCAGGATACGTTGCGGGTAGCGCTCTATCGCGTGACTCATTCGCGTCATATTGCCCAGCCAAGAAATCACTGCAATTTGCTCGGCGCGCAATTCGGTCAATCGTGGTGGTTGCTGGCCGCTTACTTCGCTCCAGTCCATGAGCCGGTACTGGGCCTGGACCCGCAAATCGCTGGTCGGCTTCTGCTGCGTGCGTAAAATTCCGGCTAGCGCCGGCTCCAGGGGTTGATACAAGAACAGTGCTTTGCGGTCCGGGTGCTGATCGAGTACCGCGTCCACCAGGTTGTTACAGGTGCTGGTCAGTTTGACTACCGGGAGCTGCGCGTCATGGAACTGGCGTTCCATGGCAAGCAGGGCAACGCGTTCCATGGCCCGGTACTCGCTGGCTGACAACCAGCTCAACGGGTCTTGCAGGTCACGCAGGCAATCGGAAACGGCGATCAGCAACCGGGGTTCGCGGACAGGGAGAATATCGCCGCTAGCCCCCAAAGCCCGCGATACCAGCGTTGAACCGCAATGCCCGATGTGAAATATGTAAGGGGCGGGTACCGGCACCGGCGCTGCGCTCTGGAACGCCGCCTGCATCGGCGCTAGCCCCACCGGCATTATTTTCCCCAGTTGCGGATTGATGGCATTGTTCATGAACGCCGATTCGCGGTACAGCGACTCGGAAACCTGCGCCACGGCAAAGCGCCTGAACATGGCCTGGAAGTCGTGAATCAGCCAGCCCGGGTTGGACCCGATATCAGCCGGCAGTTGTAGCTGGGCTGCCATTCAGAACCGGCGCAGGACCAGCGCGAACAGTGCCACGCCTGTTGCGACCAACAGCAGGCCCGGGGCCGAATAGCCCAAAATGCTCCAGGGCCCGGAGTCGGTGACAATGAACAGGCTGCCCGACACCAGCGCAGCGCCGGCCGCCAGGGCGTGCAGGGTTCGGCGGTGCGCCTTGTGATGTTCCCGCCGCAGCGCTTCGAGGTCTTTGGAGGCAATCCGGGTCACCAACTCGCCGCGCGTGGCTTTTTGAAGGTAGTCGTGCACCAGGCCAGGCATGTCGGGCGCTTGAGCCAGCCACGCCGGCAGGCGCTCACGCAGGTCCCTGGCGGCATGCTCAACGCTTTGTTTCTCGCGAAGTATGGCTTCCAGTTCAGGCTTTGCCACTGCCCACAGGTCGAGCTCGGGGTAAAGCTGGCGGCCCAGCCCTTCGACGTTGAGCAGGGTTTTTTGCAGCATGATGAGCTGCGGCTGGATGGTCAGCCGGAAACGATGCGCCACGCGGAACAGCTTGAACAACAATTCGCCGAACGAAATTTCATTGAGCGGCCGTGTAAAGTTGGGCTCACCCACGGTGCGCACGGCTGCTTCGAGTTCATCCAGGCGCGTGTCGGCCGGAACCCAGCCCGCGTCGATGTGCAATTGAGCGACGCGCTTGTAGTCCTGGCTGAACAGGGCCATGAAGTTTTCAGAAATATAGTAGAGGTCGGTCGGCGTCAGGCTCGCCACGATTCCGAAATCCAGCGCGATGAACGTAGGCTCGTCGGGATTGCTGGCATCTACCAGGATATTGCCCGGGTGCATGTCAGCGTGGAACAGGTTGTCGCGAAATACCTGGGTATAGAATACCCGCACGCCGCGCCTGGCCAGTTTCTCCAGGTTAACACCCCTGGACTTCAGCCCTTCGATATCGCCCACCGGCAGGCCGGCAACCCGTTCCATGACGAGGACATCCTGCTTGCACCATGGCCAGTAAATCTCGGGAATGTAAAGGTCCGGCGAGTCTTTGAAATTTCGCTTGAGCAGGGATGCGTTGGCTGCTTCGCGCTGCATGTCCAGTTCGTCGAATACGAAGGTCTCGAATTCACTGACGATATCGACTGGCCGGACCTTTTCGCCGCCTTCCCAGTATTTCTGCGCCAGCGCCGCGATTGCCTTGAGCAGGTCAATGTCCCGGCGCAGTTGCTTTTCGATACCCGGGCGTACGACCTTGGCGACGGCCTCGCGGCCATCGTTAAGGGTCACCGCATGGACCTGCGCGATAGATGCCGATGCCAGCGGTTCCGGATCGAAGGCGCTGAACAGTTCATCAACAGTTTTTCCCAGGGCGCGTTCGATGATCTGTTGGGCTTCACTGCCCGGGAATGGCGGCACCTGGTCTTGTAACAGGGATAATTCGTCGGCGATATCGGCAGGCAGCAGGTCACGCCGCGTCGAGATGATCTGGCCGAACTTCACATATACAGGCCCGAGGTTTTCCAGCGCCATGCGCAGGCGGGCGCCGCGGGGTTTGCCGGCCACTTCCGGGCGAATCGGTATGACTGCGCTTATCCAGCGCATGGGCCGGAACAGGTGTGTTGCCGCAATAAACTCTTCCAGGCGGTAACGTGTCAGCGTGGCGCTGATGTGCCACAAGCGAAGAAACTGTCGCAGTCCATGCATCATTGCTGCCGTTCCCTGAGCAAGTTTATTCGAGCCTGTAAACGGTCAGCGGCGTCGCTCAATGTATCTACCGTTTTTGAAAACTCGCGCAACTGTTCGGGGCGTGCCAGTAAATCAGAATCTTCGCGCAGCCAGTCACCTGCCATTTGGGCACTGTCACCGGCGGCTTTTCTCAGCGCATCGGCGCCTTGTCTCAGGCCGCTGGCGACCTGGTAACCGAGGGTTTCACCGAACAGGACCGAAAGTGGCCGCTGCCAATCCGGTTCCAACCTGCTGAAAATCCGTTCAAGGTCACGCGCGAGGTTGGCGTCACCGCTGATATTGACGCTGGACCCAGGCAAACCCCAATCGCCGCCATCGGCTGGCGCAGCCATGCCGAACAATGCAACCGGTGAAGCCGATATCACGGTGTCGGGTTCCTGTCCGCAATCCAGGTCCACCCTGAGGTTGCCGGATTCAAAAGTGATGAACAGCGTGATTTCCAGCCCTTCGAGATCGAGTTGTAAACACTTGCCCTGCAATCGCAAAAGGCGCTGTGCCGATTCAGGGTCGAGCGCCAGAACCTTCTCCAGGCTGGCTTCAAGCATGCCGGCAAACAGGCGCGGCAGGGGGGTTCGGTATTCAGCCACGGTGCCCCCTGTGTATTGCAACGATACCCCCTGACAGGTTTCGGTAGGTGACCGATTTGAAACCTGCATGACGCATCATTCCGGCCAGGGTTTCCTGCGCCGGATGCTTCCTGATACTCTCGGCCAGGTAGCGATAGCTGTCAGAATCCCCGGCCACCACCTTGCCGAGCAAGGGCAGCACGGCGAAAGAATAGCCGTCGTACAAGCGCTTTAATGCTTCGGGCCTGACCCGCGAAAATTCCAGTATCAAGGCCTTGCCGCCCGGTTTGAGCACGCGCAGCATTTCTCTCAGCGCGCGGGCCTGGTCGGTCACGTTACGCAATCCGAACGCGATGGTCACGGCGTTGAATGACTGGCCAGGAAAAGGTAATTGCTCGGCATTGGCGAGCGCATAGCGGATGTTTGATACGAAGCCACGGTCTTCGAGCCGTTCCCGCCCGCGCATCAGCATGGCATTATTGATGTCGCTGAGCACCACCTTGCCCGAGCTGCCAACGCGCTCGCTGAGCAAGGCTGCGATATCCCCGGTTCCGCCGGCCAGGTCAAGCACCGTGTCACCGGCGCATATGCCGCTGCCGGCGATAAAGGTTCGTTTCCACAAGCGGTGGACACCCAGCGACATCAGGTCGTTCATCAGGTCGTACTGGTCCGCGACCGATTCGAATACGCCACGCACGAGACCCGTTTTGTCCTGCAGCGGGACTTCACGGTAACCGAAGTGCGTGGTTTTTCTTTGGCTGTTATTCATGATCAGGAAAACGCTTAAACCCGGCGCGAAGACCTCCTTCAGGAAGCTTGGGCACGAATCCCCATTGTACCTATTCAACACACCTGACGTCGCGCTGTTATGATGCACCGGGTCACCAGGAGGAGTGCTACAACCGCCATGCCCAGCATCGATATTGCCTTGCAGGGAGCCCTGCTTTTGACGCTTGGCGTGGTTTGCCAGTGGCTGGCCTGGCGCATGCGCCTGCCGGCCATTTTGCCGTTGTTGCTGGTGGGTCTGCTTTTGGGTCCGGTCAGTGGCGTATTCGATCCTGACCTTTTGCTGGGCGACCTGCTTTTTCCTTTCATTTCAATCGGCGTTGCAATCATCCTGTTCGAAGGCAGCCTGACCCTCAAGTTTTCCGAGGCCCGCAACGTCCAACGAATCATCCGTAACCTGACCAGCCTGGGTGTGCTGGTGACCTGGGGCGTCATGGGCGCTGCAGCGCATTACATCGCAGGCCTGAGCTGGTCGCTTTCCCTGTTGTTCGGGGCGCTGGTGTCGGTGACCGGTCCGACCGTGATCCTGCCGATGATTCGAAGCGTAAAGCCCAGCGCCAGGATCGCCAATATCCTGCGCTGGGAAGGGATACTCGTGGATCCTATCGGCGCCGTGCTGGCAGTGCTGGTGTTCGAATACCTGATCACCGGCCAGCAATCAGAGTCACTGCTGGAGTTCATCAAGGTCGTGGTTATCGGCGTGGCCTGGGGCTGGGGTGGCGGACTGTTGCTGGGAATATTGCTCAAGCGCCAGTTTTTCCCGCATTACCTGCAAAATTTCGCTGCGCTCGCTTTTGTCCTGCTGGTATTTACAGCATCGAACGAAATGGGGCATGAATCGGGTTTGATCGCGGTCACCGTGATGGGGGTGGTTCTTGCAAACATGAAGAACCTGGACGTCACCGAATTGCTGTCGTTCAAAGAGAACCTGACGATCGTGCTGATATCGGTATTTTTTATCCTGCTCGCCGCCAGGCTTAATCTCGACCTGGTGCTCCAGATTCTGTCGCCGGCATTGCTGATACTGGCTGTAGCGCTGTTTATTTGCCGCCCCCTTAGCGTGCTGATCTCCAGCATCGGCACCAGCGTCAGTCTGCGTGAAATTGCATTGCTGTCCTGGATTGCACCCAGGGGCATCGTGGCCGCGGCGGTTTCGTCACTGTTTGCACTCAAGTTGCAGGAAAAGGGCATTGCCCAGGCCGAGGAAATTGTGCCTTTAACTTTTGTCCTGATTATCGGCACGGTGGTCGTTCAAAGCTTGAGCGCCGGATGGCTGGCCGAGAAACTGGGCTTATCGAGCCGCTCGGAACAGGGCGTGTTGATTACCAATGCCAACCGCGTATCCCTGGCCATTGGAGAAGCGCTGCACAAGAATGGAATCAAGGTCAAATTGGCCGATACCCGCCGTGCCGGACTGCGGGATGCACGTATGAAGGGCCTGGAGGTGTTTTATGGCAACCCCCTGTCGGAGTTTGCAGAGCGATTTATGGATCTGACCGGTTATACACACATGCTGGCCACATCACGGAATCACGAAACCAATGCCATCATGTGCAAGCGCTTTGAACACTATTTCGGCCCCCGCCAGGTGTTCAGTATCAGCGCCGGCCTGGCAGACGATGACAAGGAGTCCCTGGCAGGCCCACTCAAGACCAACATGCTGTTCGGGCCGGATGCCAGCTGGTCAAAGCTTGCCAGCCTGTTGGCCCAGGGCGCCGTGATTAAATCCACACCTTTGACCGATGAATATAACTTCGACGCGCACATGGATCGCTGGGGCAAGGACACCATCCCGCTGTTTACCATTGATGACAAGAACCGCCTGCTGGTCTTTTCTACCGGCCGCGATCTAAAAGCCACTCCAGGCTGGAAATTGATCAGCCTGGTCAAAAACGGCAATGGAAACGAACAACAGTCCGACTCAGTTTAGAACCCGGTAACCACGACCCCGGAGACAACGTTTTACAACGGCGGCCTTTTCCCGATCGGCATCCAGCCCGCCATGTGTACCGCCATCAATGGCGCCCGTGGCCGCACCATCACCGGCATTCCCGAAAACCGCGCCGATTGCAGCGCCGACCGCGGCGCCTACGGCAGCAGACTTGGCGACTTTTTCGCCCGATTCCACCTGTTCAGCGTACTCGGTACATTCGGCAAGATCACGCTCGTACAATGCCATGTTGACACCCTTGGTATCGACAATGGGCTTGTGACTGGCACAGGCAGTCAATGACAAGGCCAGGACTGAAAATGAAATCAGTCTTCTCATAGATATCTCCAGGCGACATGGTGTGTCGTGCTTATTCTAGACCGCTTGTGCATTCTTGCGTTCCGGCTTTTCAAGAATTTACCCACACGATTCAATAGCCGCGGTCAGGCCATGTTGCTGATCAAAGAATGTAGCGACTCAGGTCCTCGTTTCCGGCCAGCTCTTCGAGGTGCTCATCGACGTAGGCGCCATCCATCTGGATCTTGTCGCCTGAGCGGTCCGGCGCTTCAAAGGAAATCACGTCCAGCAACCGTTCCATGACGGTATGCAGGCGGCGGGCGCCGATGTTCTCGGTTGATTCATTGACCTGGAAAGCGATCTCGGCGATACGCTTGACGGCGTCTTCACTGAACTCGAGCTCAAGGCCCTCGGTGGCCATCAGCGCCGAATATTGCTCGGTCAGCGAAGCCTGCGGTTCGGTCAGGATGCGTTCGAAGTCTTCGGCCAGTAGTGCACGCAGTTCGACCCGTATCGGCAGGCGGCCCTGCAGTTCAGGAATCAGGTCAGAAGGCTTGCTGAGGTGGAATGCGCCCGAAGCGATGAACAGGATGTGGTCGGTCTTGATTATGCCGTGCCGCGTCGAGACGGTACAGCCTTCTACCAGCGGCAGCAGGTCGCGTTGCACGCCCTCGCGCGACACATCGGCTCCGGCATACTCGGAACGCTTGGCCACCTTGTCCAGTTCATCGAGAAACACGATGCCGTTTTGTTCCGCGTTCTGAAGCGCCTGTTGCTTGATCTCTTCCTCGTTGACCAGCTTGGCGGATTCGTCTTCAAGCAGGATCGGGTAGGCATCGCGAATTTTCATCTTGCGTTGCTGCTTCTTTGCGCCGCCGAGGTTCTGGAACATACCTTGTAATTGTGAGGCCATTTCCTCCATGCCCGGCGGCGTCATGATCTCGACACCGAGGTTGGCCGAAACGTCGAATTCGATCTCGCGATCATCGAGTTGACCATCCATCAGCTGGCGGCGCAGTTTCTGGCGTGTTGCGCTGTCTTTGTCCTGCTCTTCCAGCGGTTCATTGGCAAACCCGATGCCCTGCGGCCTGGGCAGCAGGATGTCGAGTATCCGGTCGCGAGCGGCGTCCTCGGCCCGTGCCTTGACACTTTCCAGGGCTTGTTCGCGCGTCATGTTGTACGACATGTCGGCCAGGTCGCGAATAATGGATTCGACATCCTTTCCGACATAACCCACCTCGGTGAACTTGGTCGCTTCGACCTTGATAAACGGCGCGTTGGCGAGCGTCGCGAGGCGGCGAGCGATCTCGGTCTTGCCCACCCCGGTAGGACCGATCATCAGGATATTCTTTGGCGTGATTTCATTGCGCAGCGATTCGTCAACCTGCATGCGCCGCCAGCGATTGCGAAGCGCAATGGCAACGGCCCGTTTGGCATCCGACTGGCTGATGATGTGTTTGTCCAGTTCCTGGACGATTTCACGCGGGGTCATTTGAGACATGAGATTAACCTACAAAAAAATATGGATTTGGGGCTCAGCTGAGGTCGAGTTTTTCGATGACGACATTGCTGTTGGTGTAAATGCAGATGTCGGCGGCAATACCCAGTGAACGGCGCACGATCGCTTCGGCATCGAGGTCGGTTTCACCGAGCAGGGCCATGGCGGCAGATTGCGCGAACGGCCCACCGGAACCAATCGCGATCAGGCCGTGTTCCGGTTCGATGACATCGCCATTGCCGGAAATCAGCAGGGAGTTATCCTTGTCGGCAATGGCCAGCAGTGCCTCGAGGCGACGCAGCATCCTGTCCGTGCGCCAGTCCTTGGCCATCTCGACCGCAGCCCGGACTAGCTGTCCGGAGTGTTTTTCGAGTTTGCCCTCGAAGCGTTCAAACAGGGTGAACGCATCCGCCGTCGCGCCCGCAAAGCCGGCAATGACGCGGTCGTTGTACAGTCGCCGTACCTTGCGTGCATTGGATTTCATCACGGTGTTGCCCAGCGTAACCTGGCCATCTCCGCCCATCACGACCTGGTTTCCGCGCCGGACTGAGCATATTGTGGTGCCGCGGTATTGTTCCATCTTGGTTCTCGCCAGTGATCTTCGTTCGAAATTCAAAAGTGGGGCTGCACCAAAGCGAATGCAAGCCATGATGCTGGACCGCAATTGCTGTGCGGTTTAGTCTGCGCGGGGGATTCGGAGCAAACTCGATGTTGAATGGCGAAAACCTGTTTGCGATGACGGCCGTGGTCGTGGGCGGTGCGGCATTCGCTTTCTGGGCAGAACGGCAACGCTGGGGCCGCCAGGCTTCGGGGCCGGTGTGGGCCATCGTGTTCGGCCTGCTGCTGTCTAATTTCGGGCTGATACCGTCCTCTGCGCCGGTCTTCTCGATGGTCAGCGATCTGCTGGTTCCGGCGGCTATTCCGTTGTTGCTTTTCAAGGCCAATATTCGCCGTATCGTGGCCGAAAGCGGCCCGATGCTCATCGCATTTTTTATCGGTGTGGCCGGTGCGACGGCGGGCGCTGTACTCGGCTACAAGCTATTACCCCTGGGGGACAATGCGGCCGAGCTGGCCGGTGTATTCACGGCCACGTATACTGGCGGCTCGATGAATTTCGTCGCGGTATCCAAGGCCGTGGGATTCGACGCCTCATCACAATACGCTGCTGCGATGGCGGCGGACAACCTCGTTGGAACGCCCTACCTGCTGGTGCTGGTTATCATCCCGGCGCTCAGCTGGGTGCGCAGGCGATTCCCGTCAGCGACGATCGAGACTGCGCGGGCGGAGCGCAGTGAGCACAGCGGTGAAGTTGAGCACGGCAGCCTGAATCTCCTGCACATGAGCCTGGCGCTGGCGTTAAGCCTGGTGATCTGCACCGTCGGATACTGGGTGGCTGAGGCGCTGGGCGTTGGCCGCTATGGCATCCTGTTTATCACCGCGCTCGCGGTTGCTGTCGCCAATGTGTTTCCGGCGCGCATGTCGACGCTGGAGGGTGACTTTGCCCTGGGCACTTTCTTCATGTACCTGTTTTTCGTCACCATCGGAGCATCTGCCAATATTGCCGCGCTGGTCGGGGATGCGATGGTGCTGGTGCCGTACGCTGTGATTATCCTGAGTGTACACATGGTGGTGCTCGCCATCGGCGTGAAACTGCTCAAGATTGACCTTGCCGAGGCGCTGGTCGCCTCCAACGCCTGCATCATGGGTCCAGCCACGGCGGCGGCCATATCCGCAGGGCAGGGCTGGAAACACCTGGTTACGCCCGGACTGCTGACGGGCGTCCTGGGTTACGTGATTGCTAATTTCCTGGGTGTAGCGGTGACTGAGTTTCTGGGGTGAACGCATGAAATACGAGGCCATCAACCTGGCAGAAAAATTTAAGCTGTTTGACGAGGCGTGGCAGCCACGCGTGATTGCCGAGCTCAACGACTACCAGTTCAAACTCGTCCGGTTGGACGGGGAATTCGTGTGGCACAAGCATGATGAAACTGACGAGGCGTTCCTGGTGCTGAGCGGCGAGCTGACCATTGAACTCAGGGATGGGGCCGTGAAAATGAAAGCCGGGGACCTGTACGTGGTGCCCCGGGGCGTGGAGCATAAACCCACCTCCCCAGATGAATGCCAGGTGCTGTTGATCGAACCGCGGGGGGTTGCCAACACCGGCGATACCGGGGGCGATCGTACTGCCCGAGAGGATGTCTGGATCTGATGGATGTATTTGGTAACTTGTTCGAGGTCATCTGGAAGCTCGCCATCCCGGTGGGCGGCCTGTCCTTCCTGATGGTGTGGTGGGCGCTCAGGAAAGGAGTGCTGTCGGAAACCGGCGGACTCAAGGCCCTGGGCAAGGAGATCGAAGCCATGGGTAAACGGCATAAGGACAAGAAAAAGGAGTCACCCAGGGTTAACCCGTTGCATGGTAAATGGCTGAAGTTCGGGGGCGGTTTTTATGGAACGGTGGCGCTCTATACCTATGGCCTCATCGAGTGGGTGGAAATTCGTGAAACCATCGAGAGGTTTGGTGGTTTCAGCTCGTTCATCGGAGAATTGAGCATCAACCTGTTCATCAACATGTTTATCAACGGCTTGATGAATTTCATTGCCGCCATTTCGTGGCCGGTGTACTGGATCAGGGAATTTGGCAGTAACCACATGTGGATCTGGTTCCTGGTGGCTTATGGCGCTTACTGGCTTGGGATGCGAATGGCCCAGTGGCTCGTGCTAAAAGAGCGGTCTGGCTGACTCAGGCAGTCTTGCGCTTGGCGCGAGGATGCGCCTTGTCGTAAACCTTGGCCAGGTGCTGGAAATCCAGGTGCGTGTAAACCTGGGTGGTCGAAATATCGGCGTGCCCCAGTAATTCCTGTACCGCCCGCAAATCCCCGGAAGATTCCAGCATGTGGCTGGCAAAACTGTGGCGCAGCAGGTGAGGATGCACATGCCGGGGAAGGCCCTGTCGCTTTGCCCAGTGACGGATCCGCGCCTGGATATTGCGCACCGAGATGGGCTGGCCTCGTTGGCTGACAAACACGCATGGCTGTGCATAATCCGTCAGTCCCGCCCTCGCCTTGCGCCATTCCTTAAGGGCCTCGATCGCCTTGCCCCCAACCGGTACGACACGGCTGCGATTGCCCTTGCCAGTGATGCTGACCAGTCCACTGGCGAGGTCAAGCTGATCCCACGTCAGGCCCGCCAATTCAGACAAGCGCAGGCCCGATGAGTAAAACAACTCCATCATCGCCTTGTCTCGCACGGCCACGGGCGTGGTTTCCCGGATGTCCAGCAACTGGCTGAGAGATTCGATATCCAGTGTTCCGGGAAGGTAGCGTGGACTCTTGGGCGCTTTAACCGCGGCCGCCGGGTTCTGCGAGGCGTGTCCTTCGCGGATCAGCCAGCGATAAAAACTGCGAATGGAAGAAAGTTGCCGCTGTAATGATTTGCCGCCGATGCCCTTTCGATGACGGCGCGCAATCATGGCACGAACATGGTGCTCGGTAACTTCCGCGAAGCGTCTGATGTTCTGTTCATGAAGGAATTGGCAAAACTGCTGGAGGTCGCGCTGGTATGCATCGCGGGTACGTTCCGCCAGGCCGCGCTCATTCAGCAGGTAGCAAATGAACTGATCAACTTGGATATTCATGAACTGGCCAGGGGCCGCATGATTCTGTTCAGGCAGTCCGGCGTTGATCCTGGGGTTCCGCAAGTGCAAGGCGGCTGGTGATGACCTGGGCCAGCAGGTCAAGGAACAAGGTGCCCATACCGGGGTAGAATCGCGCCGGGTCCGGGCTGCCAATCGCCAGCAAGCCGTCTTTTCCAAGCGGTACGAATATCGTGGACTGAACCCATTGCGACCGTGATTTGAACAGGAAGTCGACTTTTTCGCGATCAAAACGGCCGCAAACGGACTTGCCTTTTTCCAGTTCTTTCTGCCATTGCTGGAGCTCGGGCTCGTCGCGGCGGATCATGTAGACAGGGGTTTCAGAATCGCAGTCGATGGCCCGGTCAAACAGCGAAATATTGAGAATATCTGCACTGAATTCGGCTTTCAACGCACCGGAAAGGCGGTCGAAAAACGCGCCAAGATCATTGATGATCATCAGTTCAATGGTCAGCCTGTGCAGGCGGTACATCAGCTTTTCGTTGTCGGTGGCCACCCGCACCAACTGCTTGAGTTGGCGAGACATTTTCTGGTTTTGTTCGCGCAGGCGGTCGACCTGTTTTTCAATCAGTGAAACGGCTGCGCCACTCTCGTGGGGAAGGTTGATGGAGTCAAGGATTTCAGGATTGCGGCGCAGAAAGTCCGGATCTTTGCGAAGATATTTCGCAACGATCTCTGTCATGGACCTTGTTTTTTCACTCATAACAAATTCCCTTTGTACAAATGAGTTGCCGGTCCCCTTTTCAAAATCGGCACATCCTTTGCGGGCCATTCTACCATAAGTACGCCGCCTTTCTGAACGACGCGGACTTGATCGTCAACCAGGCCTGCATTGGACAAGACGGCCACGGCGGCGCAAGCACCAGAGCCACAGGCCAATGTTTCACCGGCGCCCCGCTCAAACACACGCAGCAAAACTTCCCCTCGATCCACGATCTGAACGAAACCTGCATTGCATCCACGCGGAAACTTCACGTGTCGGTTGATGACCGGCCCCAGGCGCCCAACTTCCGGGCTGTCAGCATCATCTGTCAGCATGACGGCGTGCGGATTTCCCATTGAAACTGCACCAATGCGCACGGCCTTGCCACCTGCTTCAAGTTCGTACCATTGTTGCCGGGCATCGGCCAGAAACGGAATTTTTCGTGGTTCAAATTCGGGTAAGCCCATGTCCACGCGGACCTGGCCGTCAGCCAGCACCTCGACGCCAATGTGATTGACCGGGCCTTCGATGAAGAATGGGCCGCCGGGCGTTTCCCCGGCAGTTGCGAGGTACAGGGAAATGCAGCGAACGCCGTTGCCGCATTGCTCGGCGGTGCTGCCGTCGGCATTCCATACTTCGAACCTAACCAGGCAATCCTCTCTTGTAGATTCGCGCAACACGAGCAACTGGTCACAACCAATGCCCGTATGGCGATCGGCCAGGCTTTTTGCTACACCGTCATTAACCTCGAATTCCTGGCGACGCAGGTCCAGCAACACAAAATCATTGCCGGCGCCGTGCATCTTGTGAAACTCGACAGGCACGGAAATCAGTTCTGCGTGCGGCCGCAGACCATCCAGTGCCGGTCGCTGGACAGTTCGATGCCAAGCGAATCCAGGCCAGCCCCTGACAATTGTCGTTTGACTTCTTCGGGCGTGTAGGCAGCCAGCAGCGAGTTGTAAAAGTCCTCGCGCAAAATGTCAGGCGCGTCGCCAGCATATTGCGCGACGATGGCTTGCGCCGCTTGCGGGCTCTCGGGGCG
>JABDJL010000068.1 GCA_013002505.1 Lysobacterales bacterium
GGGCTGGGTCACGCCTAAGATCGCAAAAGATTGAGGCAACAAAACCTGCAACCAAGAGCCCGGCCGCGGCCGGGCTTTTTTGTGGCGTTTGATAAGAGCCGGAAAGTCGGGCTCAGAGTAAAGGGAAAGAGTGACGCACTACGTCCCTTTACTCTGAGCCCATTTATCCCCCATCTTTCTTAGGCTTTAGTCTTATCGCCCGTCACGATTCTGAACAATGCGTTCATCATGCCAATCGCCTCCATGGCCGGCATGTTGGTCATCTTGGAAAAATCGACCACCGTGTCCCCGAAACCGGTCAGCGAAGCCTCGCGATCAAACATGCTGCGCGCCAGCGTGATGGCTTCCTGCTTCACGGAATGCTTGCTCTTCCAGTACTCCTTAAGGCCCAGTGAAACTTTTTCCGGGCTCATGGCCAGGCGGAATACGAACGGCTCTTTTGGCAAGCTAACCAACGATCCAATCTGGCAGCCATTGTGGACAATCGTCACGTAGCGGCCACCGGATTTGCGATACTGGCATTCGCTGCCCAGGTACCAGACGGACTTCATGAACACGTTTTCGAGGAACGTGTCGATCAGCTTGCTTCGCCCGGCATTGTTCTCGCGCACCTTTCGCACGAAGAAATCGCGCGGCCGCTCCCAGCCCTCCACCGCGGTCATTCTCGCCATCGTCATGACATCCACCACCGGCTCAAGCTCCCGCGAGTCGATCTGGCCATCGTCGTTCTCATCCAGCACGCTGAACAGGGTGTCAAAAAAGGTCGCCACGTCATTCTTGAATTTCTCACTGTCCGGCACCCGGTCGAGCAACGCTTGTGCATCCGGAAGCTTGTCCAGGTAATCCCAGTTCTCGAGGCTCGTGACGGTGTCCACGGTAGGCTCGTTGACGAAATGCGAAAACAGCTCCGGCCAGGCAATCTGCATGCAGACCAGCGCGTATAGAATCTTGGCTTCGCGCTCATTGGAAGGCCCGTTGTCCTGGCTGCGTATACGTTCCAGCAGGTTGGCGTAATTCATGACGCGCTTGATGTTACGGGGGTTCCGTCCGACCGTGCAGACCGTGATATCCACGAAGTAGGCGGCTTTCTCCGGGCTGGGGTCGGCGAGGATCGGGAATCCCGTACGGGGCAACAGGCCCATGATGTAATTGTCGAGCCGATAGGACGAGGACGGCATCACGAAGGGCAGTTGAATAATCTTGTCGTAAAAGGCCTTGCCGCTGGTTTTTTGAATCGCCTTACCGAGCCTTTCGGCCATGCCATGCTGTACCACGTCGTAATCCACGGCCAGCACGAATACGCAACCGGGCACCTCGATGAAATTCTTGATGGACTCGAGCAAGCCAAGCGCTTCGGCAGGTGGAATCCGGTCGAGATCGTCAATAAACAGTACAACCCGGCGGCCCTCGCCGGAATCGATCCACAGGCCGACCAGCTCGTTGAAATCCTTGCGAAACTGGATCATGACCGCGGAAACGTCGAGCGATGAGTTGCCCTTGTCGCCCTTGCATGCCTGGTCGAGCTTTTCTTCCGCAGCAGCGACCAGGCCGGCGGCCTTTTGTGCGTCGATGCCATCAGCCTGCGCCAGCGCATCACCAACCTTCCGTGCCAACGCGCGCAGGCAGGCCAGCGCAAGGTCCCGTTTGCTGTTGAATTGCGAATAGGACCAGGTTTCGAAATTGACCACCCGGCACTGTTCCGCCTGCAGCAGCCCCGACCCGGGCGTGTCTCCGGAGCCCCGCAACATGTTCATCAGGCTGGTTTTCCCGATGCCCCAGTCACCCTGGATTCCGATGGTCATCGGTGTATCGCATTCAATGATGAAATCCCGCAGCGCCTGGGCGTAAGGCAAAAGGTCCAGGGTGTCGCTTTGCCGTTCTTCATGGCCCTCTCCGAGCGAGGAGCGGAATGTGAGCGGTGCTTCTTGCATCTTGATATCGATCATCGTGACCCTGCAGCTTGGTGGTTTTTGTTTCGGCCCGGCACTTTAAATACCCGTCAGCCAGGTGAATAGTTTATCCCGAGCGGAGCGAGTGTTGGAGAACAGGACAAATGATGCGCTTGCTTTACATCAATTACAGCGAATTTTCAGATTGACCGGCTGATGGGGTGTGGGTAGTTTGCCTTGTCTGGCAACCGGGGCGTTCAAGAAGCGTGAACAGGCCACAATATGAGCTGAGGGTGAGCACTCAATCCTCGAGAAGGGCCGCCAGTGCATGGCTGATGCTGGGACTCGCAGCACTGGTTTTCGCGGGTCTTTACTCGCTATTGCTGGTGTTGGCGCGCACGCCCGCTGTGCAGAACATGACTCCATTCATCGGCTTTTTTCGTGTCGCGCTGGTCATTCATGTCAATCTTTCCGTGCTCGTCTGGCTGATGTCGGTTTGTGCCGCGTGCTGGAGCCTGAGCGTACGCAACCGCCTGCCCCGCTGGGACATGCTTTCGCTGGGACTGGCGATCGCAGGCACGGGGGTGATGGTCGTGGCTCCGCTGGCCGGGGCCGGACAACCGCTGATGAACAACTATGTGCCAATGTTGCAGCATCCCGTCTACTACGCGGGGTTGATCCTGTTCGGTGCCGGCATCGGCAGTCACCTGCTGCGTTGCCTGTTTCCCGGTCCGAGGCCGCCGGGCCTTGACGGCACGGCCAGCCTGCACGCAGGCATCCGTGCTTCGGCGTTGATTGTGGCCACCGCCATGCTCGCGGTGCTGGCCTCGGCAGCCGGCATCCCGGGCGACATGGCCGGCCAGGTCTATTTTGAATTTCTGTTCTGGGGTAGCGGCCATGTACTGCAGTTCGCCTACACGCTGCTGATGATGGTTTGCTGGGTGGTGCTGGCAGCCAACAGCGGTTGCCATTTTGTACTGTCTCCAAGACTGACCCTGACATTCCTGGTAATCCTTGCACTGCCAGTGATCACCGTTCCATTCCTGTACCTGGCGCACGACATCGTCTCGCCAGGACACCGACTGGCATTTACCGAACTGATGAAATACGGCGGCCTGTCCTGTCTGCCGCTCGGACTGGCCGTGGTTGCCAGCTTGCGCGGCGCACAGCCACCGGCGGGCGAACAGCGACACCTGCGCGCGGCGTTGTTGGCATCAATCCTGTTGTTCGCGACCGGTGGGATACTGGGTTTCATGGTCGCCGGACTGGATATCGTCATTCCAGCCCATTACCACGGCTCTACCGTCGGGGTGACGCTGGCTTTTATGGGCCTGGTCTACTACCTGCTTCCGCGCCTGGGATTCGGCGATCTGCCGCCACGGCTCGCTTTCCGGCAACCGATTATCTACGCAACCGGCCAGATGATGCATATCATCGGCCTGGCCTGGACCGGCGGCTACGGGGTGCAGCGTAAAACCGCCGGGCTGGCACAAGGCGTAGATCGCCTTGGAGAGATCGCCGGCATGGGGCTGATGGGCCTTGGCGGCCTGGTCTCGGTCATCGGCGGCCTGCTGTTCCTGGTGGTTTGTTATCGCTCGATCCGGGACAAGGAGTAAAGGATGGAGATTATGGTATTCACGCTCAACGCGATCGTGATTTATGGGCTGTCTGACTGGATCGTGCGCAGCATCGAGCGGCGTCGCGGAGCGGCGCTGAAAAATCGCCAGGTCGTTTTTTTTGTCATTATCCTGGTACTGGCGCTGGTCAGTTTCGAGCTGCTGCAGCGTCTTTTTGCTGGCTGAGATCAGCCCGCTTAAGCCGGGCTCTTATTTCCACGCATAATCCACCACCAGTGGGCGGTGATTGGAAAGCAGGCTCGAAGTGATCAATTGCAGGCCAAATTCAGCCAGGGTCTGGGCGTCCATGTCTTCGCTGTCAAAAATATACGACGCCGTCACGTGCAGCGAATGGCGGCTGTAGTACTGCCCGTCCAGATCGCTGGAAGGAAACGGCGTGCCACGCCCGTCCCAGGTCCAGTCCGATACGCCGTCAATGTGAAAAATGCGCACTGCCCGCAAATGAGAGTTCCGAATTCGATAGTGTCCTGAAAGCAACAGCCTGGGAACCGGCGTCCCGACGGCATTGAAATCGCCGGCAAGCACGAGGCCGTCCGCGCGCGTGCGTGCGAGGGCACGATCGGTCAGTGTGCGGATCTCCCGGGCCTCGATGCGGCGGCGATACTCCTGCCAATCGTCGTCCGCACCACCGCAGCATTGTAAATCCATGGAAACCACCAGCAAGCGCCGGTCGCCGTCGTGAACGATCGCACCATGCACCGGAATGCCGCCCTCCATGCCATAACGGCTGGCCTGGTTGTCCCCGGGGTCCATGCGGTTTTCGATTCTCTGCCGTGCCGGCTGCGGGTATGGAACGACCTGTGAAAACTCCTCGACAGACTCCACATGCAAGCGGCTGGCAATAACATTGCGCTGGCGGCCGCCGCTGAGCCCAAACTCAATATTCCACGGCCTGTTGTCAGACGGGTCGACGGCTATCAATACCTGCAGCAAGGCCGCCTCGCCGGCCGATGGCGAGACCTCGTCGAGCAGTAACACTTGCGGCTGCATGAACTTCAATACGGCGAGAAAATCATTGGGCCGGGTCACGAATGAGTCACCGGAGATGTTCCACGATACGATGCGCAGCGATTTATCGGAATCGCCAAAAGCCAGCGGTGCCACGAGAAAAAGCTGCAGCACCAGGAGAGCACGAACCGGCAACACTGTCTTCATGACCTCATTCTAGCGCTGGTCGCGGATCTCAGCCGAGTTGATCGTGCAGGCGTGCGTCGAAGGTCGCAAAATGCCGTCCAAACCAGTCTGACAGCTTTTCCTGCAGTTCCCGGCGGCCGGCTTCGATATCCTGATCGTACAAATCCATCATGTCCCGTATCTGGTCGAGCAGTTCTTCGTGGTCCTGCTTGTGAGCCTCGTATTCGGCGTAAGCGGCACGCCGCATCATGGACTCTTCGAGTGCAAAATGAGCGCCAATTCCCGTGTAGATCTCACCCAGGTAACGCTCGATGGTTTCGGGCTTGGCATCTTCCTCGATGCGTTGGTGGCATTCGTTGATCATCGCGATCATCTCGCGGTGCTCGAGATCCACCGAGGGGATGGCCAGCGAATAGGCAGGTTTCCACTGCAGCAGGCTCATTGGATTCGGAACTCCTGTTGGGTGCGGTCAAAGGTGACGACCACGTGCTCACCCGGCGCAAGGTTCAGCGATTGAGTGTGGACGTGGTATTCATCGGGGCTGCCTGAATCATTCATGTCAATCTGCAGCAATCGTGACCCGGCCATCACCGGGAACCTTTGATAAAAAGTGGACTCGCCATCGTTCCAGAAGCCGCTTGGTGATAACACCTCGCGGTACCGCTCTTCGCCATCAACCTGGAACACGACGCTGACCGGGTGGCGTTCTCTCGGGCAATCCGCGGGTTTGCGCATGTTGGGTGGCAGCTTGTCGAGCTCGGCCTGGCTGCGCTGGCGGCACTGCTGGATACGCTCGCCTGCGTGCGAAAAGCTCAGCGAAACCATCGCCTCGTTCACCCCGATGGGCTGGTAACGCGGCCACACCGACAACAGGCCCACAACGGCGGCAAACAGGCCCCAGGCAATCGCCCTGCCGCCGAGATATACACTTGCCGGCCGCGTTTGTGGCTCGGATGCGCCCTGCACCTCGAGGCTGCCTCGAAACACGCTCAGCAGGGTCCGGGGGTCAGCATAACGAGACCAGGGCTGCTCCCATGCCATCGCGATACGCCGGCTGTCCACGCGCTGCCTGAGATGCGGATCACGCTGCCGATGCAGGCGCAAGCTGGTCCATTCGGCGCCCAGGCGGTAAGTACACGCGTCGCTTCCGCAACCAAGCAACAAGATACCGTCGGCGTGGCCCCGGCTGAGAATGAAATCCAGGAATGCCGGCGGTAACTGGGCCATGCAGGTCAGCGAAATGACCGCGGTGTCTGACGCGCCGCCCGGGTTGGCCTGCTTCTGCCAGGCACAAGAGAACACCAACACCCTGCGCTGGCCCTGCATGTGTTGTGATGCTTCAATAATGGTCTCGCGCAGCTGTGCCATGGGCTGTCCGGGCAGGTCAATGCCGGGTACCAGCTCACTGCGTCTTCTGAATGGCGTGGCGGTCGGGCAGGCGCCCACGCAGATGCCGCAACTCAGGCACAGGTCGGCATCAACCACCGCCTCTGCCTCGTACGCCTTTCCGTCCGAGCGCGGCATCATGGTCAAGGCGCCAAACGGGCAATCAGCAACGCAGCGTTCGCAACCGTTACAGTTGTCCAGGTCCACCCTGGCGACCGGTCTCGATGCCCGCGGCGGCAGCCATGGCGCAATGAAGATCAACAGGCTGATGCCCGCCAGCAGCGCCCACACCCAGGCCAGCTCCCAGGAATCAACCAGCGGGTAGATGGCGAGGTAAAACCAGTCGAGGCCTATGTTTTGCGGCACCGTTTCCAGGTCTGCCTTGCCCTGGCTCAGGGCCGGGAACACCAGCGATAACAGCAACATGGCAAGCAGCGAACCGGACATCAGCAAACGTGGCGGATTGATCTTCGGCCCGTTGATCCGGAAAACGTGCAGCCAGATGCCCAGCACCAGGAACAACGGCAAACCGATCAGGTGCAGAAACGCCATCAGGGTAAAAAAGCGGTCACTCAGAGCATCGTCGCTGAGGAAGTTACGCGCCATCGAGTCGGTAAAGATAGGCAGCCAGTCGATCAGCTCAGCCGTGGCCAGTGCGACGTACTGCGCCAACCGGTCCCACACCAGCCAATAGCCGGTGATACCCAGTGGTATCACAAGCCACAGCAGCGGAATGCCGGTAATCCAGCTGAACCAGCGCTTGTCCCGATGATGGTCAAAGGCAAATTCGCGCACGATGTGCAGCAACAGGGTGATGACCGCGGCGTCTGATGCATAGCGGTGCAGGCTGCGCATGACGCCGCCCAGGTACCACTGGCTGTGGGTCAGGTATTCAACGGATTCGTAGGCGCCATCCACCGAGGTGCGAAAAAATATAAGCAACCAAATACCACTGACGAGTACGATCCAGAAAAAGAAAATGGTCAGTGAACCCAGGTGACGCAGAGGGTTCAGGCTGGCAGGCTGGAATCCGGCAAGCAGCGGCTTGAACCCATTCAGCAGCAAGCGCAGCAGTTTTTGAATGAGCGCCAGCACGATTCAGCCGCCCGGCTTCCGCCGCAGCCCCCGCACCAGGAACACCAGTACACCAGCTATGGCCGCAAAACCGATGACCAGCTGGATGAACAGGGAGTAATCGAAATGATAGCGGTCACTGGCCGGATCATAAGTCGTGCAGAAAAGCCTGATGCGGTCGAACAGACCGGCCATCAGCCCGTGGGATTCCACGCGGCGGTCATAGACCAGCTCCTTGAGTGGCTCGACCAGCCACGGCAATTCGAACTGCATGCCGTAAACCTGGCGATAAAGCACACCGTCCTTGTCAAACACCGAGACCTGGGTGAGGTGATCGAAGCCGCGTGGCGAAGGGTAATAAACGAACCCCAACGACTCGGCCAGGGCGCGGATCACCTCGGGCGTGGCGCTTAGAAAATCCCAGCCGGACTCGTTGACTGACTGTTGCCTCGCGAAGCCACGCATCGCGGAGGGCGTGTCATTGGCGGTGTCGAAGCCAATGCTTAAAACGCTGAAGGCTTCCTCTCCGAGGGCTTCCCTGGCAGTGCGTACAGCCTCGGCAAGCCGCTTCGTGGTGGTCGGACATACATGATGGCAGGATGTAAATATCATGCTGATAAGCACCGGCTTGCCGCGATAGTCAGCCAGCGACACCCGCCGTCCGTCGCTATTGGTCAGAGCCAGTCCGGGCATTTGATTACCAATTGCGGCCTGCGAATGCGCCAGGGCCGAGTCCTGATCCCATGTACTGCCCTCCTGGGCAGACGACACCGTGATCACCAGCCAGCCTGCAAGCGCCAGCAAAAGCCAAAATAACAGGGGTTCAGTGTGCGAATGCTTGATCACGGCGTTATATAAAATGGGGCCAGAGTAATTCTACTCTGACCCCGTTACTGTGTTGTTCCTGGTCAGGAAAGCGGCCAGACCGATGCCAGGTATTTCCAGTTCACCACGTAGTAGGCGACAAAAATAGCCAGGAAGAACAATGCAAAGACGAAAGTTCCGGGCGCTGCAAATCCCCACTTGCCTGCGGCTGCGTGACCCCCGGCATGCTCAATGCCCGGTTCCGCACGCATCAGGCGGGAGGTGGCCAGGCTGTAGCCTGACTCAGATTCAACGCGTTTACCGAAAAACACTGACAACACGGTTACCAGCACGAAGACCGCACCACCCACAATGGCCGCCATGCCGCTGATGCCCATGATGCCCATCATCGTGTAAGCGCTGGCCGGGTAATCAAAACCCAACGCCGAGTCGGCGAAGGCCATATCCCAGTGCCTGCGCTCAACACCCAGTGTGCCGGCGCCCATCATGGCCAGTGTGAATACCGCCATGCCAATGCCGAACAGGTAAGGCTGCCACTTGGCGAGCACCGGGAATACCAGTTGCCGGCGGAACAGAACCGGGATCAGGAAGTAGGTCAAGGACATGAATGCCAGCGTTGTGCCGAGCACCACCGTTGCATGGAAATGGCCAGGCACGTAGATCGTGTTGTGAATGATGATGTTGATCTGCTCGGTGCCCATGACAACGCCCGAGATACCGCCGATGAAACCGAAACCGATCAGGGAAATAAACATGCCTGAGAAAGTCGGGTTACCCCATGGCGCCTTACGCAACCATTCGAACAGGCCCTTTGTCAGGCCCTTGGCCCGCTGTGCCACCTCGATGGAGCCGGGCACGGTCAGGCCGTGGACCATGCTCGCCAGTACCGCCAGGTACATGGCATAGGACGTATTGAAGATCTTCCACTCCGAACTCAGGCCCGGATCAACCAGCAGGTGATGTGCCGAGGCAAGCTGCAGAAAAGCGATGTACAGCAAGAAAGCCATGCGGCTGACTTTCTCGCTCAGGGGCTTGGCGCCGAACACGATGGCCGCGATGGCATACCAGACCGCAACGTGTGCCGCCACGTTGATCTGCTGTGAAGAGTGCCCGAAGGCCCACCACACCAGTCTGTACATGGCCGCGTCGATGTGCGCGATGTAGCCCAGCGACCACAGCCAGGTCGGGATCAGGATAATGGCGCCCGAGGCAATCGTGAATACCGCGATAATGCAGGCTGTCAGCGCGCCGAAGGTGACCAGGGGGATAGAACCTTCGTAGGTTTTTTCCTCCTTGGCGATGACCAGTGTGCCAAGGAATATGAAACAGCCAATCAGCGCACCGACCGCAAACAGGATCAGGCCGAGATAGAAATTGGGCGCGGCCGGCATCGGTACATAGGAAGTCATCATCACCGTCGACGATCCGCCCAGCACGGTGATGTTGTTCAGCACCGCTCCGCCGATCATCAGGCCAAAGGCGGCCCAGGCCAGCTTTGGCGTCGCGAGGCGGCAGCGAAGCAAGGTCGATGAGCAGAAGTACAGCACGGCTATTTCGAAAAAGATGATCCAGAAGATCAGCATGTTGATGCCGTGCAGGGTCAGCACCTGGTAGAAAATATCGGCTGGCAGCAAGTGGAACGCCGGCCAGCGAGTCAGCGTGACGCCGACTGCGAGCAGCCCGCCAAACATCAGCAGGACGACCGCTGCAACGGCATTGGCGCGCATCAGCCACTCTGCAGGTTTGTGGAACTGGAGCCCGGATTCGGGGCAGGTTCGGAAGAGGGGTTGGCTGCTCATGTTAGTTCTCCTCCGTCACGTAGATTTTACCGACCATGTTGTGATGACCAATGCCGCAGTATTCATTGCAAATAATGGTCTGGTCACCACTCGTGTCTGGCGTGACGGTAATGACCATTTCGTAGCCAGGCAGAATCTGCGTATTAATGTTTACCGGCTGCAGCGAGAAGCCGTGTTGCCAGTCCATGGAAGCGATGTGCAAGCGGTAAGTCTGGTCCTTTTCCAGTTCCAGCAATGGCCACCACTGCCAAAGCCGGGCGATCAGGTAAACGTCACTGCCGGGAGGTGGGCGCACCACCGGAATTTGCATATCGGTCTCGGTGCGCACGGTGTACTGGTCCACCATGGCCTGGGTCTTGGCCTGGAACGCTTCGGGGGTCGTGCGGTATGCCTCGTTGGACAGATTCTGCTTTCCATAGACATGCCACAGCGGCATCATGATGAACATGATCAGGGACCAGACCAGCGCGATGCCGATCCAGGTGCCCTCCACCCGGTCCAATGGCTGTTTCCACCACAGAATTTCGCTGGGAGGTTGAATGGAGCTCATGGCTTCACCTGCAATTGATGTAGAAGGTCAGGGTTTCGCAACCGGAATGGTCACGATCTCCATCACGCCCCAGATGATGTAAAACACCGCGGGCATGACCACCCCGATAAACAGGAGCAGAAACGGATTATCGAGAATGCGCTGGAATACAGGCACACGTACATGCTGATTACTGGTGCTAACGTCTTGATTCATTGGCTTGACCCTGGCTTTTTATGGTTTCCTGACTCAACAGGAATCAGGCATGCTGAAGCTATCACGGGGCCGCTTTACGACAATTGATGCAAATCAATTACCTCAATCTTCAACAGGTGCGCACTCATCGTGGCACCGTTAGGATGAGCCGATGAAACCGCACACCCTGATAACAACCGTGGTGTCGGCATTGCTGGCAGCCTGTGGCCAGGATGCCGTGACGGTGGCGCTCGACGACCCCCACCGTTTCCGCGCCGTGGATGGCAGCGGCGCGGTGCTCGATTCCTTGCCCGCCCGTTGGAACTGCGTGCTCGACCAGCTCACCGGGCTGACCTGGGAAGTCAAAACGGATCAACCGGGCCTGCACGACTGGAGAAATACCTACAGCTGGTATGCCCCGGAAGAGGCACACGATGAGCTCGATTATCGCGGCACGCCCGATGGCGGCCAGTGCGCCGGCAGCGACTGTGATACCCATTCTCTGGTGCAGGCTGTCAATCAACAAGGATGGTGCGGACACCATGACTGGCGCATGCCGACCCGCGATGAACTGGCGTCAATCAGCGATGTTCGCCTGGCGGATGAACCACCCACAACGTATACCGGCGTTTTCCGCAATGCCCAGGCGGCGGAATACTGGTCGGGCAATGACTATTCATTTCAATGGGATGCCGCGTGGGCCTGGAATTTTCGCTTCGGACATGATCGCGTCGAGTGGAAAGCAACCCCCATGCACGTTCGGCTGGTGCGCGGCGAAAGCGTCAACGTGGAAAGGGTAAAAGACTGACATGAGGGCACTCGCGCGTTTGTCTTTGATCCTGGTCCTGGTCCTGGTGGCTGTCAGCGCTTATTTGCGTTTGCATGACTCAGGAATCGGTTGTGCCGATTTCCCAGCCTGTTACGCATTGATTGGTGAACAACCGAAGCCGGCCGCCAGCACCGCCGAAAACGCCTACCAGAGAATAGTCGCAGAGTCCGATGCGCCGCTGGCCTGGGCGGCGCCTTTGCACCGGCTGGTCGCCAGCCTGCTGGGCCTGGCCGTGCTGGCGCTGAACGTGTTGGCATTCAAAAACAGGCAACGCCGCCTGATCTGCCTTGCATTGCTGGCGTTGACCGTGTTCCTGGCCGTTATCGGATTGAAATCCGGCGGCCTGCATCACCCTGCCATCGTGTTGGGCAACCTGGTGGGTGGCTTTTTGCTGCTCGGGCTGCTCGGCTGGCTGGTGTACGGGTTTTCACTGGGGGCTGCACGCTACATGGAAACCCGCATCAGGCACCTTCGGCCATTGCTGCTTGCCGCGCTGGTCGCGCTCGGGCTGCAGATTTTGATCGGCGGTCTGACCAGCGCCAATTTTGCCGCAACGGCCTGCCAGACTTTCCCGACCTGTAATGGCGCATGGCTGCCGGACGCGACACTTTATACCGCGCTGCGTATCGACGAGCCCCATGAAATCGACGCCCGAGGTTACGCCGTCGGCGGACCGGAACGTGTCTCTGTTCACCAGGCGCACCGCATCATGGGCATCGTCGCATTCATGTTTATTTTCGCCGCGGCCGTCGCCGCTATCCAGGCCACCGAAGCGCACCGCAAGTGGGGCATCGCCCTGCTGGTGTTGTTGCTGCTGGAGTTTTCAGCGGGGATTGCATCGGTTTTAACTGGCTTGCCGATCATGCTAGCCGTGTCCCATAACTGGCTGGCGGCGCTGCTGCTGTTGGTGCTGTTGAAGTTGCTGGCCATCAGCCGCGAAAAGTGGTGGCCGGGCTGAGGTGGTGGCGCAACTAAGGGCTCACCCCGGGTTCAGCCCTTAGAACAATCCGCGGCGCATTCAGAATGCCGTCGAGCCCCGCGTGTTCCTCTTCGCGGGCCTTTGCGAACGATTCGGGATCCAGCAGCGTTAGCCTGATATTCCTGCCAATCCGGTTTTCAACGCTTGTCAGTCGGGTAATCGCATCTGCGTACTCCAGGTCCGCAGATACGATCAACAGGTCCAGGGTCGTCGCGGCGGGGTCACGCACCGCCTCCCCATACAACATCGCGTAGCAAATGTCGGTATCAAGCTCAGCCAGCGCATTTCGAAGCTGTTCGATGACGCCGAACGTTTTCACCACGATGCTGCGCAGTTCTCCGAAAATTGGGCAATCGCGATTGGCGCGGTAGTGCTTCTGGTTACCGATCTTTTCCACGCTCAGCAAACCGGCCCCGGCCAGTCGTTTCAACTCGCGCTGGACCGATCCGGTCCCCACGCCGGCTAGGCGCACCACTTCGTTGGCGTAATAGCTACGATCCGGATGCCCAAACATCAGGCCCAATACCTGGCGCTGGGTGCGCGTGAACAGCGCATTCCAGAGATCTTTGCCTTGCGAAATAATACCCATTTAGGGTATGATAAACCCTAGATTGGGTTTTTCCAAAGAAATCAGCGATAAAAGACCCTTTTATCGAAGATTTTACCGGGCGCATGAAGGTTTCGGTGAAGGGTCCGGCCGTAACGGCAACCTGAACCTGTCTTCACTCCAAGCCGGTTTCGGCGGAAAAACCCGATCTTTTAACCCCCACTGGCCCAGCCGGGCAGCGATAGAAATTTCCCACGAATTACACAAATTACACAAATTAAAAGAATAAACAGAACTGGACCCTGCCTGATTGGCGGTTTGTTCTAAGTCTGCGGTGCTAAGTACTCAATCATTGACGATTGGTTTCATTTTTAGCCTGGAAGCAGTGCAAGGCCCCAGTCACGCAACTAACCAAGTCTCATATAATTTGTGTAATTTGTGGGGATAAACCTCAGGATTCCATCGAAGCGATAAACGCGTTGGCCTCGGCAATGGCTTTTTGCATCTCGGCGATCAACTGGTCGGTGTCACGTTCGATATTGCCCAGTTCGTTGCGCAGAGATCCGATCGCGCGGGCATTGAGGTTGTGCTTCAGCACCAGGACCTGGTCTTCGAAGGCCTCCAGCACCGGTGGCATGGCCGATTCGGCGCGGCGCATCGCAGCCATCAGCTGTGCATAACGGGAGCGCGTGTCACGCAGCAGTGAAGCGCTCTCGCGCCGCAGGTTGGCGCTGGAATACTGGTCGAGTTCTTCCTCCCATTCTTCGAAAAGGTCCTCGGCGACCGTTCCGATGGATTCAATGCGATCGGTGACCTCGGCGGCGCGCGCCTGGCTGCGTTCAAACTCGGAGTTCAGCTTGTTGTAAACCTTCTCCAGTTCACCGCCATCGAATTCGACCGTGCTGCGAAACTGGTCAAGCGCCGAAGCGAACTGCTCGGCGGCATCGTCCTGGGCATCCCTCGCTTCCTCGACGCGATCAACGAGGATGTCACGTTTTTCAATACCGATTCCTTCCATGGCCTTGTAATAGGTGCTGGAACAACCGGCCAACAACAGGCCAGCCAGGAATGAGGTCGTTAACAGGCGCGAGAAAGCAGGCATCACGGGTGTCTCCATCAAGGTGTCAGTCGAGGTGCGCAATTATAGTCCTTGCGCGCGACCATTCGAGGGCATTTCACACGGATTTACATTGATCGGCCACGCTCAGTGCCGTTCAAAAAAGTGAACCAGCCTGACCATCGCCAGCGTGTCGTAGCGGCAGTATTCGAGCAGTTGTTGCCGAATCTGCTCCCTGCGCTGCGGCGTGGTTTTTTCATCGATCGCCTCGAGGTAGGCATTGGATGCCTCGGTACCCTCGTGCACGCCCTCGAGCCGCGTGTAATCGAGGTCCGGCGCAATGGTGGGCAGGATCGCCTTCAGTGACCACGAGCCCAGCATTTGCGGGTGGTAATAGGCTGCCTTGATGGGCGGGGCGATATCAACGATACGCTCGAGTAACAATTGCAACCGCGCTTCGAGGTCTGGATACAGTTCTTGCAGGTTTTTAATCACGTGCTTTTCGTAGGTGGTGTAAACAATCACCGGCCCGTGATCGCCCAGACCCTCGATCATCGCCTCGGCGCAGGCCCGCATCGGTGACCCGCCGTCGAGTTCCAGGAACTCCAGGTGTTCCAGTAAACCGTCTTCATGTTCGACGTGACACGACCACTGAAAGGGCAAGGCCTGGTATGGCCGTGTCCCGGGCCAGACCGGCACCGGCCGGCCGAAGGTTTCGAAATCAAAATAAAAACGCGGGTATTCAAGATTGCGCATGAATTCGCCTGCGCCCGGCAAGATTTCGGCCGCGCCCGATCGCGTAACGCGCAGTATCCGCAGGTGGGGATCGCTATCGAGCTCAGATGCCGGCACATCGAGAATATCTTGGTATCCCCTGGCGACAAGGGCGCCCAGCTTTTTCTTGCTGCCGCCCAGGCCATGCAGCGGATAATCACTGTCAACCGGCCAGCAGTGCCTGAAGAACGGACATGGATAGGGGCTGGTGCAATGCTGGCCAACCGGGTAAACCGGCTCATCGCCCGATACGGCATTGCGTGCCTTGTCCACCCAGGCCGGGACCGAAGACAACAGCTCATCAACGGTGCCGGTCAGATCCTGTTCGACCAGCAGGCCCGCGTACCGGCCATCGCCCTGGTAGACGAACTGATTGTCTACGTGCGCCAGGCTGATTCGCGAGTAGCCGTAACCGGCACCGCGATGAACCCAGGCCTGGATAGCGCAATCCTGGGCATACTGATCCTTGAGGCTGGTTGACGCCTTGACCTCGACAATGCGCCAGCTGTCGCCATCGGGCAACAGCACATCCTCGCGAACCAGCACACCATCATGCGACAGCGTTGCTTCGAAAACCGGCTCGCGGAACAGGCCGTTCATCAATTCGCGGCTGGTGCGTTCAGCGGCCGCCAGGCCGATTTCGTACTCGATGTACTGACCCTTGCCCCGGGCCTCCCGGTAGAGCTCAACGGCAATAGCGCCTACCTGGTCACCTGCCTGGAATGCGGCCAGTGTTTGGGAGGAGTGCTCGGCCAGCTCATTCCGGTGCACTTCAAGCCATGCCTTCTTGGGGCACTGCAGGGCTGACATGATGCGGGACTTGGACAGGCGTACCATGAATCTATTCTCAAATGCAGATATCAAAATATCCGTAAATTGCGCGAATTACGCAAATTATTTTGGATTGGGAAGGTGCCAGCGACGAGCATGCTCCATTTCCTGGTTGGAAAGCAGTAAAAAAAGCAGTTAGAAAAATGATCACTTGCCAAATCGGTAAATTCGTAAAATTCGTGGAATTGGTGGAAAATTTTCTCTATTCACCAAACTGAAGTGCCGCCAGGCGAGCGTACAGCGCGTTACCTGCTTTCAGTTCTTCGTGCGTGCCAATGGCCTCGATACGCCCCTGGTCCATGACGACAATGCGGTCGGCCTTTTTAACCGTCGCCAGGCGGTGCGCAACAATGATGGTCGTGCGGTTTTTCATCAACTTCTCCAGCGCACCCTGGACCAGCTTTTCGCTCTGGGCGTCAAGCGACGAGGTGGCCTCGTCGAGCAGCAGGATCGGCGGGTCCCTGAGAATCGCCCGGGCGATTGCGATGCGCTGCTTTTGCCCGCCTGATAATCGCGTGCCGCGCTCGCCGAGAAATGTCTCGTAGCCATCCGGCAGGGCATTGATGAATTCGTCCGCAGCCGCTGCGCGTGCGGCGGCCTCGATTTCCTCGTCACTGGCATCCGGTCGGCCATAGCGGATGTTTTCGCGTGCAGACTCGCCGAACAGCACCGTATCCTGTGGTACCAAACCAATATGCTCGCGCAGATTGCGCGGCGACAACTGCGCGATATCCTGGCCATCGATCCTGATGTGCCCGGACTCCGGATCATAGAATCGCAGCAGCAACTGGAAGCTGGTGCTCTTGCCGGCACCCGAGGGGCCGACTACCGCCAGGTTTTCACCCGCCTGCACCCGCAGCGAAAAACAGTCCATGGCTTTCTCGTCCGGACGCGACGGATAACGGAACGTCACCTCGTCAAACTCGATTTTTCCTTTGACTGGCTCGGCCAGCTTAAGGGGCGCTTCAGGCTCGGCGATGGCCGGCCTGGCCGACAACAATTCGCTGATCCGCTCCATGGCGCCGGCGCCACGCTGAATTTCGCCCCACACCTCGCTCAAAGCGGCGGCTGACGAGCCCACGAAAATCGAGTACATCAGGAACTGCGCCAGCTGGCCACCGGTCATGGCGCCGGCAAGCACGGCGCGGGAGCCAGTCCACAAGATCATCGTAATGGCGCCGAACACCAGGATGATGCCGAGTGCGGTCAGGAAAGCGCGGGTACGGATACGTTTAACCGCTGCAATGAAACTGCGCCTGATGGCATCACCGTAACGGTCGATCTGCAGATTTTCGAGGGTGAATGCCTGCACAGTCTGCATGGCGTTTAGCGTTTCCCCGGCCAGCCCGGAGGTGTCGGCAACGCGGTCCTGCGCTTTGCGCGAAAGGCCACGAATACGCCGGCCGACCACGATCACCGGCAACACGATCAGCGGAATCCCGGCCAGGATGTAAAGCGTCAGCTTAATGCTGGTCAGGGCCAGCATGACCAGCCCGCCGAAGAGGTTTAGCGTGGAACGCAAGGCGATGGAAAGGCTGACACCTGAAATGCTTTGCACCAGCGTGGTGTCGGTCGTCAGCCTCGATAACACTTCACCGGTCTTCGTGACCTCGAAAAAAGTCGGGTCCATGTGAATGACTTTCTTGTAAACGGCGTTCCGGATGTCCGCCACGACCCGCTCGCCCAACCAGGTCACCAGGAAAAATCTCAACGCGCCAAAAGCGCCGAATCCGACAGCAGCCGCGAAGAACCAGCCAAAATAGCGGTTAACCGTTTCCACGTCGTTGGCCACAAAGCCGTTGTCGATCAGGTAGCGGAGTGCAACGGGCATTGCCAGCACGGCAGCCGACGCTACCAGCAGCGCGCCAAGGGCCGCCACCAGCGTACCCTTGTAAGGCTTCAGAAACGGAAAAAGCGTTCGCAGTGGTTTCAGCGACGATGCCGCCGGACGCTCGGAATTATTGAGTTCGGCCATTGTTACCAGATGGGGCCAACTGCCGGATCATCAAGCCAAATTCACTGCAATCGGGCATGCGAAAAACAAAACATTGGTAATGGGCTATAATGTTAGCGCCAGCTTTGCGCTGACATACATGAGTTTCTGGTAAAAAAACAATATCGCCACCCGCCAGATGAAAAAAAAGCCCGGTGTAAGCCGGGCTTTTTTACGACTACTGCTTTGTTTCACCCGCCACTGCCGCGCGCAGATCCTCCAGCTTCCGTTCCACGACCGCGCGCTGATCCGCACCAAGGCGCAGCAGGACTTTCTGACCCGCCGACAGGCGCTCCATGCGCTGATCGGTAAACTGGTAGACGGACTCGACCTTGACCACTTCCAGTGTTTCGGGCGTGCCCGGTGTCGCCAGCAGGTGGTCGATGATATTCACCAGGCGATCGTTAAAATATTTGCCCTCGTATCCCAGTTGTTCGTAAGCTTCCTGGAAAAGCGGGTAATACCTGAGGTAAAAATCGGCTACGCGGCTGGTTTCTGTGGCCGCCACCAGGTCCAGGTAGGGGTCATAGCGCGAACTGTTGGCCGGATGAATTCTCAGTGATTGCTCACCCTCGACCCGGAATTCCCCTTCTGCCGGCCTGACGGGCCAAACCAATGGCGCGACCTGGCGGGCATCCAGGCTGTCCACGGTCGCGACCAGGCGATTGATAATTTGCTCCAACACGAGCAGCGACCCCAATCGCTCGGCGCCGGCAATCGCGGCCAGCGCTTCTGACACGGCCTCGTCGCTTTGTGCCAGCGGCGGTAGTGGCTCCGGTGGTGTGTCGCCTGGCGATTCATTTACGACCAGCGGAAATTCAGCTTTGGGTGGCGTCGCAGGTTCGCGCACTTCCGGCAGGGCCACGATCGAGGGATGGGATTCAGGTGCCGGACGCTGCAGCAGATACCAGGCCGCAAAGGCGGCCACCAGCAGAATCAGGAATAGCCAGGGGGCCGACTTTTTCATCGTTCAGTTTTCCGCACAATCTCGTGTATGACGCTTAAGACAGCCAATTGGTAAGCGGGTTCAGAATCCTGCACCCTTCGGCGGCATGGCTAAATTCCGACACGACGCGACGCTTAAGTGCCATGTCTTTCAATCCTGTGAACCCTCAGCATACTTCGCGGAGGACTGAATATGTCATACCGAATTGTGCTGCTTATTGCCTTGTTGGTCAGCGAAGCTGCAATCGCGGACAGCATACGTTGCGGCAGGAGCCTGGTCACCAGCGGGGACAGCGTGGCCAAGCTACTCAAGGTATGCGGCAAACCTGCGATGAAGTACCGGTCGCGCGACAAGGACAAGCGGTCTGGCCGCACCCGCAGCGTGCAACAATGGGTTTACGAGCGCGGACGAAAAGCAACCATGGTAGTGTCGCTGCTCGACGGCAAGGTGCTGCGTATCCAGCGCGACTGAACAGAAAATTCGCGGCTATTCTGAGGCGCACGGCCAACCTATAATGTCGCGATGCGCAGAAGAGATTTGATTCGTTCAACGGCCGCCCTGGCCCTCGGCATGACCGGCGTCCATGCGGGCCGCCTGTTTGGGGACGAGGCTGTAGAGGTCGAACCAGCACTCCGCCTTTTTTTGGCCGGCGACATGATGCTGGGCCGCGGCATTGACCAGGTCATGCCCAACCCCTCGAACCCGTTGATTTTTGGCCGCGAGCGTCAAAGCGCTCTTGATTACGTGACACTCGCCGAGGAGGCCAATGGCAGCATTCCTCGGCCGGTCGGTTTCGACTACGTGTGGGGGGATGCCTTGAAGGTTCTCGATGAAATGAGCCCCAGGGCACGGCTCGCCAACCTCGAAACGACGATCACCGTCAGTGACAAGGCGTGGCGGGCCAAGAGAATTCACTTCCGGATGCATCCCGATAATGTCGAGTGTCTCAAGGCGGCCGGAATTGACTGTGTTTCGCTGGCCAACAACCATTCACTGGACTGGGGCTACGAAGGACTCGATGAGACCATGCGAACGCTGGACTCAGCCGGCATCTGTCACGCCGGTGCGGGTGACGATTTCTTCGAGGCCGGCGCGCCGGCTGAACTGGATATCGGCCACGGCAGAAGGTTGAAATTTTATGCCTGTTGCACCGAAGACAGCGGCCTGAGGCGATACTGGAACGCAACACCGGAAAAACCAGGCGTGCACGAGATATACCTCCAGAATCCGCGCTGGCTACCCGACCAGGTGCGGCTGAACAAGAAATCAGGCGACCTCATCGTGGTTTCCATTCACTGGGGCGGTAACTGGGGGTACACGATTCCTTCCAGCCAGAAAAAACTTGCCCACCGCCTGATCGATGCGGGTGCCGATGTCGTTCACGGGCACTCCTCGCATCACGCCAAGGGCATCGAGGTTTACAAAGGCCGGCCAATTTTTTATGGCTGCGGCGACCTGATTAATGACTACGAGGGGCTATCCAGCCAGAGCCGTTTCCGCGGCGACCTCAGCCTGCTTTATTTCCCCGAGTTCGACCCCCAAAGCGGAACGCTCAGTAGCCTGGAAATCCAGGCCATGCAGGTCCGGAATTTCCGGCTCAACCATGCCACCGAAGAAGACAAGGCGTGGCTGGTGAATATGCTGAACAAGCAGGGCAACAGGCTCGGCAGTTCCGCAGAGTTGCTTGACAACGGCCGCCTTGCATTGCGCTGGAATGCACCGCTGTGAGCGGCTGATCAGAGTTCAAGCGGAATAATCTGTCCCCCAACGGCATTTTTACCGGCCGGGCGAAACACCGACCGGTCCCTGTAGAAGTCATTGTCCTGGGGGCTGTCCTGCCACCAGCCGGGTATTCCCGGTAGCGGTAGCGGCGAGAGTTCCCGGGTTTGGGTCAGCAAGCCCGAGTGCTTCACCGCGTGACCCAGCCTTGCGTCCAATGCAGCCAGCTGCCGCGCTCGCGGCATGCCGAAGTCTTTTTCTGAAACCTTGACCAGCAGCATATTTGCGGTCATTGCCTTGTAGGGCTGCAGGAACTTTTCGAGCATGGCATGTCCGGTGATAAAAATCCGGAAGCGGGCATTCCACTGTACGGCATCGCCGTTGAACACCCGGTCCCATTGATGCGTGATAACCGCGTTGAGTGCCGAGTGCGAAGGCGAAACGAGCACGGCGCCACATTCATCGAACAGCGTCAATACGTCACGATCCGAGGATCTGCCAGCTTGTGCATGGCCCGTCATTGAGAGGTAATGCCGCCGGTTCATCGCACCCTTCAGTTGCGGCCATTTATACCAGCACAGCGCGTTGAACAGGTCGTGCCAGTTGTTTTCGCGGGTGCTGACTTCACCGGTCTGGTAAATGTGCGTTTCGTAATCAACCTGCGCCAGTGCTGATGACGGCACAAAACGAATCAGGTGTGATCCACTGCTGCGCGCACGGCCGTCCAGCCGGGCATTGAGTCGAGCGGGGCCGGGAAAAAGCTCGCCGTCAAGGCGCGTCAGGGCGTCGCGATAATCAGTCCAGCAGGGATGATCCAGTTCAACGGCATCCAGCCATGAAGACACATCCGGCGCCAGCCGGGTCAACGATCCTGGGTGTGCCAGCGACTGATCAGGTTTTCGACACTGATGTCCGGAGCGGTGTCGCGCCATTTCTCACCGTAATCAATATCCTGCGAATTGGGTGGCGGATTGGGCCGGTCTACCTGCAGGCGAACCGGCATTGGCACGGCGTCACCCATGATGATCACTTCACCACGGGACAGCGAGGTCAGTGCAGAGAATGTGCCCCTCGCCGCGTCCGGCACCAGTGCGCGGACATACTCCTGGTCATCCGGGTTGGAAATCCTGAGGCAGACGAAAGTGCCGCATTGGGCCAGCACCGTTTCCGAGAGCTCGTGTGGGCGCTGGCTGATGATACACAGTCCGACGCCGTATTTTCGCCCGGCCTTGGAAATACGCTCCAGGCTTCGCCGCGCCTCCTTGTAGCGCGGATTGTCACCACGCGGAATATATTCGTGAGCCTCCTCGCAAACCAGGAATATCGGAAAGTCGTGGCATTGCGGATTCCAGAAATTGAACTCAAACGCCAGGCGCCCGACCTGTGCCGTGACCATGGGCGCAATGTCGAAAGGTACGGCGCTGAGATCGAGCACGGTAATGGCGGCTCGTGGTTCACCCAGGCCCACGAAATCCTTGACCAGGTCGACCATGGTGGCCGTTGATGTGCGTTTCTGGGGATTGAACATGAACGCATAGCGCGCGTCGTTGACCAGGCTTTCGATGCGCACCAGGAACTGGTCGAATTTGCCGTGCGTGGCAGTCTTTTTCTTGCCGAAGTCGGCCGTGCGCTCGTTGGCGTCGCGGAATTCCTGGATCAGCTCCTTGAGTGAAAAGTAAACCGGCGAATCAACGGTAATGTGGCCAACGTTGTATCCGCTGTTGGCCTCGTTTTTCAGTCGAATCATCGCTGAACGCAGGAATGCAATCTGCAGTGCCGCATTTTCATCGTCCGGGCTGACAAACAGTTCTACCAGCTCGGAGTAGCTCAGCAGCCAGTAGGGAATTTCGAGGTCCGCAGCACTGACACAACGAACCTTGTCGTGGGGAAAAGGTGACGAAGCGGTTTCGCCGTACTTCCGGTCACCGTATTCACCGTGCATGTCCATCAGGATAATGTGCGCGTTGGGCATTTCGCGCAGCGCCGACTGGATCATGCTGGTCACTGTCCAGGATTTACCCGAGCCGGTCTGGCCAAGGATCGCCACGTGACGTCCAAAAAAATTGGCCGGATCAATAAACACATCGATCGAACTGTTGGCGCTGAGTTTACCGACCTGGTATGCCGTGTCGGCGTGCTCTGAGAAAACCTTTTCCAGGGTCCATGCCGTGACCAGGTGCACTTCTGCGCCGGTCGTCGGAAAATGCCGGATACCCCTCTGGAATCCGCCGGCAGTGACCTCGCCGACCGGGTTCAGATTGGCCTTGCGCTGCAGGTTGTGTTCTGCGCCCTCTTCCCACATACGGTTGACCACCGTCAGCACCTCGGTGCCCGACTGCTTGATCAATAAATATGAACCCACTTCGCCGACCCTGACCTTGTCGGTAGCGATGTCCTTGATCGGCGCATATCCTTCGTCCTCGGAAATGAACCGCACGACGAACTCCTCGCCGGATGTCTCAATCAGGTGGCCGATCAAGGTACCTTTATTCGTTTGCATTCTGCCTGTCTCCCCGGAAGGTGCATGACCGTGCGATGGGAATGATTTTCGTGCGGCCTTCCATTTCCGTCACCAAATGTCCTGTTCCCGCCACTAAGGTTACGCAAAACCGGGGCCTGCACGCAACGAGAAAGCGCAGCTCATGGTCCAAACCGCATGCCGAGGGAACTCCCGGCGAGTGAATTTGCCTTAACATGACGACACCTAAATGACATTAAGCGGAATGGAGCTGACGATGCATAAAGCGAGTGGTTTTGTCGCGAAGACATGCATGCTTGTCGCCCTCGGCCTTCCATTGGCGTCACAGGCTGGCGAACTGGTCAGGGAGTTTAACGGATCACGTAGCACCGACACCGTTGAGTTCGAAGTGCGCGCTCCATGGATCCTGGACTGGCGCATGGTGACCGATTACCCGGGGCAGATGGCGGTGGATATCTCGTTGGTCGATGCCCGCACCGGCGCGTTCGAAGGGTCAGTGCTGAAAACCAAGTGGTCGGGCAACGGCGTGCGCCTGTTCCACAACAGCGGCAGGTTCCAGTTCAAGGTGATATCGAACCTGGCCAACTGGACATTGAAGGTCGAACAGTTGACGCCTGAAGAAGCCGAGCAATACACGCCCCGCCAACGGTAACAGCTCCTCGATCCCGGCAAACGTGGGTAACAGGGTGGTTTTCAGTTTTCGACCGTTGCGGTCGCCTCGTTGACCCAGTCTTCCAATGCCCGTTCAAAATCACTCTGAACCTGCCCGGGTGCCAATGCACGGGCTTTCTCATAAGCGGTCAGCGCTTCGTCCCGCTGGCCGGTCAGAAACCTGGCCCGCGCCAGCGCGAAGTGCAGGGCATGGTCATCGTCCTTTTTACGGACCGCCTTTTCCAGCAGCCTCGCGGATTTTCTGAATTGGCCCTGCTCGAAGGCTTCGTTGCTGAGCATCAGCAGGTAGTACGGATTGCCCTGGCGGTATTTTTCAACACGCGCCTCGACCTCGGCCGCCCTGGCTTCGTCTCCCATCCCGATGTACACATCGTAGAGGTTGCTCAAAGCCGTCAGCTCGAGGCTGTTCAGCGCCAGCGCGTTTCGGTGCGACTTTTCGGCATCATGCATCTGCAGGTTTCGGCTCATCACCACGCCCATGTTGACCCATGGACTGGACAAGCCGGGCGCTGTTTCAATCGCCTTGTTGATGTGCGCCCACGCAGATGGGAGGTGGTTATCAAGCAGCGCCTCGACGCCCAGGTTGTTGTAATACAGGGACGCGGCCTGGCGGTCTGACAGCAGGTGGCGTGTCGAATTGGTAGGCACCCGTTCACCGGTCACGTCTATGACGTAACGATAATGGCGGCTGCTGACGGCGACATTGATGTGCTTGGCGAGCAGTATCGTGTCTTCGCGGCTGCTCCATTGCGGTTGCACGATCACTTCCTGGTAGTTGGCTTCGAGTCCGGAAGCCCGCGCCAGGGCGACCACCATGTTGGCATAACTCAGGCAGTTACCGGTGCGCTGGCGGAATGCCTCGGACGCAGTCAGAGTGCGGTCATCGTCGCGGGTAAAGCCAATCACACCCGAATGAGTAACGGCCAGGGTCAGGAGCTGCAGCCGCGTATCGAGATTTTCATAAGGCAATACGTAGCGGTCCAGGAAGGCCTGCATTTGCGGCGACACGGTGAGCAGATCGGCGTCTGGGACCTCAATCGTATGTTCGTATCCCGCCAGTCGGGGTGCCTGGTCAATAACCGGCGTATGGCTGGCACAGGCACTGAGCATGGCCAGCGATATGCCTGCTACCCATACCTTGGTTCGGGACCTGTACTGTTGCGCTGTGTCGTTCATGGTCAAGCGTGGTGATTAACCTGCTACACACCCTAAACATAGCCCATAGCGGCGATGCCTATGCTGATATAGACCGCTAAAACGGTCCGTTTGTCCCATCTCTTGTTCAAGAAGCGGGTAGCGGTGCGGTATCACCCGCCAGGGCAACCGCGATGTCCGCGCCCAGGCGGGCATTGTTCAGCACCAGGGCGATATTCGATTGAAGGCTATTGCCACCCGTGGCTTCCTCGACGGCCGCTAACAGGAATGGTGTCAGATCTTTGCCTGAAATACCCTGGTCTGCCGCCTGCCCGAGTGCCTGCTGTACGGCGTTTTCAATCGTCGCGGGGTCCAGTACAAAGGCCTCTGGAACCGGGTTGGCGACCACCACGCCGCCGGCCAGGCCGAGACCCCACTTGCTGCGCAGAATGCCCGCCACGTCCTTGGCACTGTCCGCGCGGCAGTCCACGCCAAGACCACTGTCGCGGGTGTAGAAGGCGGGCAGGCAGTCGGTGCCAAAACCAATCACCGGCACACCCATGGTTTCGAGGTATTCCGCAGTCAGGCCGATATCGAGTATTGCCTTGGGGCCGGCACACACCACCGCCACGGAGGTGCGCGCCAGTTCCTGGAGGTCAGCCGAAATATCCATGGTTCGCCCGGCGCCACGGTGCACGCCCCCGATTCCCCCGGTGGCGAAAACACGAATGCCGGCCATGGCCGCGATGATCATCGTTGCCGCGACAGTGGTCGCACCGGTTTGACGTCTGTGAACCAGGATCGGCAAGTCACGGCGGCTACACTTGGCCGCTTTCGTTCCGAGTCGCGCCAGCGTTTCGAGTTCGGGGTCACTCAGCCCGACGGTGAGCTTGCCGTCGAGCACCGCGATGGTGGCCGGCACTGCGCCCTTTTCCCTGATCGCCTGTTCAACATCGCGTGCCGTTTCCAGGTTATCGGGGTAGGGCATGCCATGGGTGATGATGGTTGATTCCAGCGCCACCACCGGGCGGCCCTGGTGCAGGGCCGCCGCGACGGCGTCGTTGACGTGGAGCTGATCCATGCGCCGCATTATAGAGGCAGCACTATTTTGCGCGCAGAACCGTGGGCTCGGCCGGTAAAACTCGGTTCATGGCGCCGTGGGTGGCGGAAACGGCCTGAACGCTGAAGCATCAGGCAACTCCCCTGCACAATACGCCAGCACATCAGCCGAATCGGAAGGCGCGTCCGTGAAACTGACCATGAACCCATGCGGCCCTTCCGACGCGATAATCGGTAAGCCCCTGTTTTGCAGCGCGGTCGCCGGATCGGAGCCAATATCTGCATGGCTGAGGTTAGGCGCATGAAACATGACGTGCGGCGCCACCTTGACCACATCTCCCCCGGGACCCCTGATGTAATTGAAATCGGAAATCATGTAGACAATGCCCGGGCCGCTGGCCGGCTTGTATTGACCGTTCTCCAATCCGGCTTCACGTTGTTCGAGGATGGTTTCAAACGGCACACCCTGCCTGATTTTGCGGCCCTCCTCCAGCAACATGGATACGTGAGCGTCCAATGATCGTTCGTCGAAACATTGCGGAACCAGGCTCAACTCGTGATTGCGTTCCACCATGCAGGTAAAACCATTGGATGATGCACGCACGGTTTCATAGCCGCTGTTACCGAGCACCAGCACGCCTGCTGCTTCGCGCAGGTTGGCTGGGCCAGCGCTCAGCGCCAGCGCAGATTCACAGGCCCGGCTCAGCGGGATGATTTCGGCCTGCGCCACAGCTGCCAGCGCCAACAGGCACGCCCCGAGTGGGGCCAGGACTTTCAATCGTTTCATGATTTTGATTCTCCATTTTAGACCGTTCGGTCTAGTTGCTTTAAAAAAATCGGCGCCCGTTCGCACCGTTTCAATTGCTCAGTGGTTTCCAGCAGGCACCTGTGCCAATGCACTGTTGGCAACCGCCTCGATCATGTCCGGGTCATTGAGCGTACGCCCCAGGACACTCATGCCCTGGATACTGGCCAGCAGCGCGGCAGCGGTTGCATCGGGATCACAAGACTCGCTCACCGAGCCGTCCTTTTGCCCGGCGCGTATAAGCGCTGCGAAGTGACGACGCCACTGGTTGAATATGCCGCGCAGCTCCTCTTCTGCCTCGCTCAGGGACGGACCCAGCTCGCTGGCCAGCACTCCAATATTGCAGCCGTAAATGACTCCGTCTTCGCGGTGCATGCGCCGCGCGTTAGCAACGACTATCTGGAAAAACCGTGCGATGCGATCGCGTGCGGGACCGGGTGATTCCAGCAGGGTTTCCAGTGCGCCATTCGCACCTCGCCAGTTGCGCCTCAACACCTCGGACAACAAGTCAGCCTTGGATGGAAAGAAGTGATAGAAGCTGCCCTTAACGACTCCCGCTTCACGGCAGATTTCAGCAACGCCCACAGCGGAGTAACCCTCGCGGTGGAGCAAGTTTCGCGCCGCACTGAGAATGCGGTCCCGGGTCCCGGTTTCGGCCAAATCAGCGGTATCAGTCATTGTTGCCGACGATAAACACATTAGACCGATCGGTCAAGTCCACCTGGAGACAAAAGGAAATTTGAACCCGGCAGGCTGAGTGGGTCGGCCATCTCGTCAAAGGGTATTAGACTGTGCCATCATTTATCCATGGGCGAGAAGATCCTGACACCCGCGTTCAATCCCATGCCGGGGCAGCCGTGTTATTGCTCCAGCGGCCGGCGCTTTTCTGATTGCTGCGGCTCAAAAGCCGCCGACCGGCCGCCGCCGCACGGCGTACACCTGGTGCGCGGATTTCTCGATGCCGCAACTTGTAGCGATTGGGTTCGAATACTGGATCAACAGCCCAGCCACGCCACCGGCATCATGAAAGATGACCAGGTCGTGGTGTCCCGCAAGCGCATCACCGAGCGCGTGTTTCTTGGTCCTGTCGAGCAGGCGGTGACGGACCTGATGCACCGCGTCTTCACCACCACGATTCCCAGCGCGATCAACACCGAACTCGAATGGTTCGAACGACCCCAGATACTCCGTTACCGCCCGGGCGGACATTATTGGCTGCATGCCGACAGCGAGCGCTACATCAAGGAAAAAAGGGCCTGGCAAAAGACCCTGGACCGCGATGTCAGCCTGCTGCTCTACCTCAACGACGACTTCCAGGGTGGCGAGCTGTCCTTTTTCGCCATGAACTACGTGTACCAACCAAGGCTGGGTGACCTGCTGTTCTTTCCGTCAGACCACCGCTACGCGCACCGCGCCCACGAAGTCACTGAAGGCCGCCGCTACGTGGTGGTCAGCTGGGCAGCGGCCCGCGGTGAACCAAAGGTCCACGAGGCACCCCCCGACAACCACATCGCGATATAACAAACCCGCCCTGTTTTAACAGCCAGAAACCACTATTTTCACCCCGTGTGTGTCATCATGTGCCGTGGACGAACACTTCATCACACCCGCGTTCAACCCTTCGCCGAACCAGGCCTGTTTTTGCGGCTCGCACCTGGCGTTTGCGCAATGCTGCGGTTCGACACAAAGCCACCGGCAGCCACCACACAGCGTTCATATCATTCGCGGTTTTCTTGATGCAACCACCACCGAAAAGTGGGTGGGCCTGCTGGATAAGAAAAGGGGGGAGAAAACCGGCCTCAAGCAGGGTGGAGAGGTCGTGGTATCGGATAAGCGGGTGGCCGAACGGGTTTTCCTAGGGCCCGTCGAGAAAAAACTGACCAGGCTGATGCGGAAGGTCTTCACGACCACCATCCCACAAGCCATGGCATGCGACTTCGAGTGGTTCGAGAGACCCCAGATCGTGCGCTACCCGGTCGGCGGGCATATCTGGCTGCACGCCGATAATGAGAACTACATCAAGGAAAGAAAGGCCTGGCGCAAGACCAGTGATCGTGACGTCAGCTTGCTGTTGTATCTCAACGACGATTTTGACGGTGGCGAGCTTTCGTTTTACGCCATGAATTACGTCTACAAGCCTCGGCGCGGCGACCTGGTGTTCTTCCCGTCCGACCACCGCTACGCGCACCGCGCGCACCCGGTGACCAGCGGCCGTCGCTACGCGGTGATCAGCTGGGGCGCCTTCAGGGATGCACCCAGGGTACACGCCAGGCCAACCAATAATTGCATATTTCTGTAAGTCGCTATCCGCCACAACGGGCCCGGCCAGGTCCCCCCGGACCGTCATCTTTATTAGAGTCGAACTCACTTTCCCGCCGGATGTTCTACCGGAATAAAGACCAGACAGGGCATATCCTTATGTTTTTGCTCTGTTTTAAGCTGTTTTCGAGACTTCTTTGCCGGTCGGGTCAACACTGACTTTCGGGCCATGTGCGCTGAACGCCCTGCCAGTAACATTTGAATGGCGGTTGCGTCTTGTACTGGTATACAACAATAAAACACCCGGTATGAAACTGGCCTGTGTAACCAAAGCAGGCTTTGTTTCGTTCTAAGTACAGGACGCCAGCCGGACGGTACTGGATGATTATTCATTAAGCTACCGGACGCCGAACAGAGGAACTACAGTGAAAAAGATATTGAAACTAGGCGCGCCAGTTTTTGTGCTGCTCGCGGGCATAGGCGTCGTGTACGCCCTGAATGCCGCCAAACCACCACCCGAGAAAAAGGATGATGCGCTACGGCTCATTTCCCTTTACGTGGACGAGGTTGACTCTGAATCCGTCACCCTGAGCGTCAAGACCCAGGGCGAAGTCCGGCCGAAGACCGAGATCGATCTGGTACCGCAGGTGACAGGCCGCGTTGTTTTTGTCGCAGACGAGTTTGCAGAAGGCGCGGAGTTCAATCCCAACACGGTGCTGATCAAGATCGACGATGCCGACTACCAGCTTGCCGTGATACGCGCAGAAGCGCGGGTCGCGGAGGCCAGGACCAATCTCGAGCGTGAGCTTGCCACAGCGCAGAACAAGCGCGAGCAATGGAAAAACAGCAGCTCCAAGAATGCGCCGACACCATTTGCACTGAACGAAACCCAGGTCGCCGAGGGACGCGCCAAGGTCCGGTCCGCAGAAGCAGAACTGGCCGAGGCGAGGCTTAACCTGTCACGCACCGAGATCAAGGTTCCCTTCCTCGGCCGCGTTCGCGAAAAAGCGGTTGGCCTGGGCCAATACGTGACCGCCGGCACCAAGCTGGGCCGCGTATTTTCCACCGACAAGATCGAGATTCGCCTGCCGCTGACCGACTCGCAAATCTTCGAGTTGAACCTTCCAATGGGTTTCATGGCCACTAATGGCAATGGGCCGGAAGTGACCTTGACTGCCCGGGTTGGCCGCCGTGATTACACCTGGAAAGGCCATATTGTCCGCACCCAGGCGGCTGTCGACCAGAATACCCGCCTGATTTACGCGATTGCCGAAGTGGACGACCCCTACGGAGTCTCGGCCGACTCGAATATGCCCCTGGCGGTCGGCTTGTTCGTCAACGCCGAAGTCGTCAGCAACGTACAACAGAATGCCTACACGATTCCGCGGCTCGCGCTGCGCAACGCCGACAAGGTCTACGTCGTCAACGACCAAGACAAGCTCGAAATCCGCACCGTTGACGTGTTGTCAACGACCGAAGACCGCGTCCTGCTCAACGGCGGCGTACGCGAGGGAGAACTGGTGGTGACATCCACCATCCCGGCAGCAGTGGACGGCATGCACGTGCAGCCCATCCGCCGCGAGCAGCAGGGCTGAGCCCTCGCTGCTGAACCAGAACGGAGCGGATAATCATGCATAAAATCGTCAAGTGGTGGGCCACCAACACGGTCGCAGCTAACCTCGTCATGATCGGTATTTTTGTTGCCGGTTTTATCGGGTTCACTTCAATGGAACGGGAAATGGACCCGCAGGTACGTTTCCCGGGCCTTCAGATCAATGTTTCCTGGCCGGGCGCTTCGCCGCAGGAAGTCGAAGACCAGATCGTCTCGCGTATTGAAGAGTCCGTCAGCGACATGGACGCCATCGAATGGGTGCGTTCAACCGCCAGCGAGGGCTTTGCCGAGGTCAGCATCCTGGCCGAGGCGCAGGTTGATTTCCCGAGCTTCATGAACGAAGTCAAGGTGCGCATGGATGGCATCACGTCGCTGCCGCGAGATATCGAGCAGCCGCGCGTGACGCAATGGGTCAATAGAGATGAATACATCCGCGTGGCGGTACACGGCGACCTCGGTGAACGCGAACTGAAGCGGCTCGCCGAGCAATTACGCCGCGAGGCGGCACGGCTGCCGGCCATCACCGTGGTCCAGCTGTTTGGCGTGCGCAACGAAGAAGTGACCATCGAGGTCAGCGAAGAAGCATTGCGCCGCTATAACATGAGTTTTTCAGAACTGGCCGATGCGATTCGCGGCAACTCGATTAACCAGTCGTCTGGACTGGTGCGAACCGAGGTCGGTGCTTACCAGCTGAAAGTCAGGAACCAGGCGGATACCGAGGCGGAATTTCGAGACATTATCGTGCGCCAGACCCCCGATGGCGGCACGATCCGGGTAGGCGATGTGGCCAATGTCAACGACGGCTTCGAAGACAACCCCATTCTGGCCACGCTGAACGGCGAACCAGCGGTGCTGATCCAGATCATGACCACTGACGTCATGGACATCGTGACGGCTTCGGAATCAATTCGGGCCTGGATCGCAGAACGCCAGGACACGCTGCCCACCGGCGCCAAGCTGACCTTGTGGACGGATAATGCCGAAGACTTCAAGGGCCGCATGAAAACCATCGGCAACTCGGCCTTCATGGGCCTGTTCCTGGTCATGATCGTGCTGCTGCTGACGCTGCGTCCGAAAGTCGCTTTCTGGGTAGCGGTCGGTATCGCCACCGCCTATGCCGGCGCTTTCGTGCTGTTGCCGACGGTTGGCGTATCGCTGAACATGCTTTCGACTTTTGCCTTCCTGCTGGTGCTCGGTATTGTCGTTGACGACGCGATCGTCGTCGGTGAGGGTATTCACAGCAAGGGGCATGAAACGACTGACAGCATCCAGGCGGCGGTGGATGGCACGATGCTGGTCGCCAAGCCCGTCATTTTCGGCGTACTGACCACCATCATTGCGTTTTTGCCCTGGATTTTCCTCAACGATTCGACCAGTGAGTTCACCCGCCACATCACGTGGGTGGTGATCTTGGCGCTGGCGTTCTCGTTGATCGAATCGCTGTTTATCCTGCCGGCGCACCTTTCCAGGATGCACCCGCGGCAGTACGACGATGTCGGCCGGTTTGCGCATTTCCAAATGAGGATTGCCAACGGCATTACCCACTTTGCACAAAACCATTACCGCAAGATCGGCACCTGGGCAGTGGGCAGGCGCTACCTGACGCTGTCCTTTTTCGTCTTCGTGACGATGCTCGGCTTTGCGCTGTTCGGCAGCGGCTATGTCAAGAAGAGCTTCATGCCGAATATCGAATCGGACGAAATCATCATCAACGTCGTAATGCCCGAAGGCGCACCCTACAGCCGCGCGCTGGAAGTGCTGGCCCAGATGCAGGCGGCACAGGAAGAACTGGAGCGCGAAGTCAATGAGCGCACCCAGGGCGAAGGGCGGCTGATCGAGAACTGGTACACGCGCTCGCGCCGCGACAGCGTGATCGCGATCGTCAAGCTGGCGCCGCCGGAAGTACGCGACATGTCGGCCAAGGATGCCTCGATTCGCCTGCGCGAATTAATGGGCGACGTGCCCGATGCGCGCGAAGTGTCGGTTCGGCACACCCTCAACGACAGCGGTCCCGGCTTCGAGATGTCCATCAGGCATCCGGATCTGGACATCCTGCGCACGGCCACCCAGGAACTCGAAGACCAGTTACGCACTTACGAATCGCTGTACGACGTGCGCAACAACCTCGAAGGCGCATCCGAGGAAATACGCCTCACCCTCAAGTCGGGCACCACCAAGCTCGGTCTGACGCTGGCTGAAGTCAATCGCCAGGTACGCCAGGCTTACTTCGGCGAAGAGGTTCAGCGCCTGCCGCGCGCCGGCCAGGACGTCAAGGTCAAGGTGCGTTATCCGGAGGCGTCACGGCGCTCCATCGAGTCCCTGAAGGAGTTCCGCGTGCGCACGCCCGACGGCAGGGCGCTGCCACTGCTGTCTGTTGCAGACCTCGAGTTCTCACCGGGCATCAAGCGCATCCAACGCTGGAACGGTAACCGCGCAGCGCGAGTTAGTGCGGACCTGAAAGACGACGTGCGCGATGAAATCATGGATGACCTGGACGAGAATTTCTTCCCCGAGTGGGAGCAACGCTACCCGGGCATCTCGCGCGGTTCGGTAGGCCAGGCCGAAGGTGAGAAACGCTTCATCAAGGAAATCACTGGTAAATACGCCATCGCGCTGTTTGCCATGTACTCGCTGCTGGCGGTTGCCTTCCGCAGCTATTCGCAGCCCATCCTGATCATGATCGCCATTCCGTTTGCTTACGTCGGCGCGGTATTTGGCCACCTGATCATGAACGAGACAATGGCGATTTTCAGCTACTTCGGCATCGCCGCCGCAGCGGGGGTGGTGGTCAACGACAACCTCGTGTTGATGGACTACTGTAACCGGCTCAAGGACCAGGGTCGGGATGCGTACACTGCCGTGGTTGAGGCCGGTGTTGAACGCTTCCGTCCGATTCTGCTGACCACCATAACGACGATCGTCGGCCTGACGCCGATGATGCTGGAACGGTCGATCCAGGCCGCGTTCCTGAAGCCCGTCGTCATCGCGCTGGCATTTGGCGTCGGCATCGCATTTTTCGTCACGCTGCTGCTGGTCCCGGCCATGTACACCATTGGCGTGGACATCGGGCGCCAGACCAGCCGTGCCAAAAACGCGGTCCTGTCACGGATGCCGTGGAACCGTAATCGCCGCGAAGAGCGCGAAAGCACTATTTAAGGTCAAGGCAAGACCTTCACTGTAGGCGCGGCCGCCAGGCCGCGTACTCTGGAAGCCCCCTTTCGAGGGGGCTTTTTTCATGGATGAGAAAGATGGCGCACCCCTTTACCAATTCAGAGGACGCTGCCTGTTTGCCGTGGTGGCTGGCCGGGAACCGGCAGGCTTGAGCGACAGGGATGTCGCGACAGAGCCTACAGGGATGTATTGACGGCGTCCTGCCGGGGCCGGACAGGCACTGCGGCCACGGAATCGCG
>JABDJL010000110.1 GCA_013002505.1 Lysobacterales bacterium
TCCTGGCGCGGCGCGCTGGCAATGGAAAACGCACGCCGCTTGCCGCCCGGAAGCAGGACATCGACATATTGCCCTGCCAGGAACTGGAGTCTCTGCGTGCGCGGCATTCGCAGGTTCAATTTCATGACATTGGGCGCCAGCAATGACTTGCTGATAACACGCGCAGGAAACATGCGCACCGGGATGTCCCTGACCGCCTCGATTTCGCGAACCTCGATTTCGAGATCCTCCTGCGGTTCTGCCTGGCACATCAGCGCAAAGCCGTCGGCAATTTCCGGCCTGCTCAAGGCAAGCGGGGGATGAAACGGGTAGTGCACCTCGCCGCTGACAACCAGGCCCTTGCAACTGCCGCAGGTGCCGTTCTTGCAACTGTAGGGCAGCATGACGCCCTGGCGAAGCGCAGCTGCGAGTATCGACTCGCCTTGGTTGACGACAAATGCTTTGCCGCTCTGCTTATTCGTAACCTGAAACTGCTTCATGGGTGCGTTGTTATTCGATTGCCTGGTTTTGCCTGGTCGGGTGCGAGCGGCGTATTGTCGTTGATTGGGGCCCGAATTCCAAAGGCTGGCCGGGAGTCAACAGCACAGGTCGCTGTGGTAATCTTGCGCCTCTTTTTCAGCCTGTTGATATGTGGACTGATTTTCTAACGCCAGTACGGTGGCTGCTGCGGGGGGTTCTACTGGCCCTGATGGCGCTGCTGGGGACGCCCGTCACGGTTCTGACCATCAATCGTTATGGTCGGGCAGTCCGTGTTGCGGGTAAGACGCTCGACGAGTTCATGCTGAACTGGTGGACCGCCAGCGTGTGCCGCATTTTCGGAATCCGTGTTGACGCGCAGGGCTCCCCGCTAGCGCCACCCTGCCTGGTGGTTGCCAATCACATTTCGTGGCTGGACATCATTGTCCTGCACAGCCAGGCGGCAATGGGCTTCGTCAGCAAGGCGGAGATTGCACGATGGCCGTTGATTGGTTTCCTGGCAAGGTTGTCTGGCACCCTGTTTCACCAACGCGGTGATCATGCTTCGAGCAGCAACGTGGCCGAAATCATGACCGCGCGGCTGGGCGAGGGCGGCCGGGTTGCGGTATTTCCGGAGGGCGGCATTATTGAGGGTGACTTTATCAAACGATTTCACGGCAGGCTTTTTCGGGCAGCAATCGAAGGTGGATTTCCCGTTCAGCCGGTGATGATCAGGTACCTGCGAAAAGGCAGGCGCGACCCTGACGCCGGGTTTCGCAAAGGGGAGAATTTTATGGTTAATTTTCTGAGGCTGCTGGGGCGGCCGCAGAGCACGTGTGAACTCAGGTTCCTGGCTCCGCTGGAAAGCGCAGGCAGTCAACGAAACGAACTGGCCAGGAAGTCCCAGGCGGCCATCACGGCTGCCTTCGAGGCGCCACTCGCGTGACGACCGGGCTGCCACCATTTGAGCCGCCCTGGGCCATGCAGAATCCACATTTGCAGTCTGCGCTGCGCAGCATCGGCGTCTCGCGGTGGCTTGCTCACCGGCGTAGCGCGAAGCTGCGCGAAAATGAACAGCGATGGCTCATGGATGGTGGTGACGGCGTGCGCCTGCAAGGCTTTTTCACGCCGGCGGCAGTCCAGAGCAAAGGGCTGGCGGTGCTGTTGCACGGTTGGGAGGGCAGCTCGGCCTCATCGTACATGCTTACCACCGGTACGCGCCTGCTGAACGAGGGCTACGATGTTTTCAGGCTCAATTTTCGCGATCACGGCGACAGCCATGCGCTTAACCCGGGAATTTTTCATTCCTGCCGGCTGGACGAGGTCATCTATGCGCTGGCCGACCTGCAGCGACGCACCCACGCCCGGTCCTGGAAAATAAGCGGGTTTTCGCTGGGTGGCAATTTTGCGCTGCGCGTGGCTTTGAAGGGGCCGGCGGCCGGTCTGGACGTGAACCGCTGCGTTGCGATTTGCCCGGTGCTGAATCCCGACAATGTGTTGAAGTTGATGGAAAACGGGCCCACATTCTACGAAAGCTACTATAACCGTAAGTGGGCTGAGTCGGTGAAGCTCAAGCAGTCATACTTTCCCGACCGCTATGACTACGATGCATTTTTCGGTCTCCGGAGCATGCGTGAGCGAACGCGGCTGCTGGCAACAAGGCATTACGGATTCGATTCACTGGATGACTATTTTGAGGGTTATGCGGTAGACAGGGATAAACTTTCGCCGCTGACGGTGGATAGCACGATCGTGACCTCCGCGGATGACCCGGTGGTGCCGGTTTCAGACATTGAGAGCCTGCCGGACAATCCGAAACTGGAAGTGATGGTCACCAGGCACGGCGGACACTGCGGCTACCTGAAAAACTGGAAGCTGGAAAGCTGGGCGGAAGACCTCATTGTTAACCGCTTCGAGGGTGTCGGCCAGGGCGCAATGCAAAACAACAGAGAATGAACATGATGGAACAAGCACAGCAACTCTTCGACGCAGGGCAATGGCCCGAGGCCGAAGAACTTTACCGCAAGGAATTGGCCCGGGACCCGGATAGCATCGAAGCGCTTTTCATGCTGGCGCTGGTAAGACAGCGGCTCGGCGCCGCGGCCGAGGCGCTCGAAATGATGCACAAAGTCGCACAGCGCGACCCCGAGAACCCCAATGTCCTTTACACGCTGGGCACCATGCAGGCATCGGCTCGCGAACTGGACGATGCCCGGGAGTCTTACCTGAAGGCGATCCAGCTTGACCCGTTCAATATTGATGCGCATAACGCACTGGCATTTGTTGAACTGGCGGCTTCAAATTTCAGCGCGGCTGAGAATGCGGCCAACATGGCGCTGGCTGAAGACCCGAAGAATGCCCAGGCCATGGTCTACCTGGGCAGCGCGAAGCTGGAACAGGGCGATACGACCAAGGCCATTTCATATTTCCAGGAAGCGCTCAAGGAGGCGCCGGAACACCAGTCCGCGCGAATTCTGCTGGGCCGGGCATTCCTGGTGGCGGGAAATCACGCATTCGCCGAGCAATGTTTCAAAACCATCCTGGAACAAAACCCGCGCGTTCCCCAGGCATGGGAGTTCCTGGGTCAGGCCCAGGCTGGCGCTGGCCAGCACGTTGATGCCTCGACCAGTTTTCGGAATGCATTGTCGCTGGGTGTGCGAAAACCCTCACTGCTGCGCGCCCTGGCCGAAGCGGAACGCGCAGCGGGTAACGAGGACCTCGCCGAGGAAATTCTCCAGCAGGCGGAGGACCCGAAACCCGACAAGGCTATTGCTGAACTGGCACGGGCGTCGGCGGCCATTGCGCGCGGCAAGCCGCGAGAAGCCCTCGATCTGCTACAGAATTACGACGGTTTACAGGTAGATATGCTCAGGGCGTCTGCACTGGAGCAGATGCGCGAGTTCGATGCAGCCATCGAACTGGTCGAGCGGCACCTGGATTCCGATGAGGTTACCGACGAAGTCCGCTTGTCTTACGCGAGGGTACTGGCAAAAGTCGGCCGCGAGGCTGAAGCAGATACGATCGTGGATGAAATGATGGGGCGAGAAGATCCACCGCTGGCAGCGCGCATTTTTCGTGGATTCCAGTTGTGCAGGGCCGGGGATACTGACGGGATAGAAATGCTGCAGGCCGTCGAGCAAATCGAAGGGCTGGATGAAGTCGAGTTGCGCAGGGTGCGTCGCATACTGGCAGCGACTTTTGATCGGCTTGGCCAGTTTGACGAGGCGGGCCAGTATTTCGAGAAAATTTCGGGACGCGTATCGGGCGCTTTCATCGTCGCCGGAAGCGTCGCCAGGGAAAATGAAGATTTTCTCGAATCTGAACAACGCCCGGCTTTTGCAGGCCGCGGTGCCACGCATGAATTACCCGAAGACCCGTTGTTCCTGCTGGCATGGCCAGGCATGGGACATGAG
>JABDJL010000070.1 GCA_013002505.1 Lysobacterales bacterium
GTCGTGCCCTGTTCATTGATCTCGCGAATGAACTGCCACATTGACCTGCGGATTTCGATATCCACCCCTGCAGTGGGTTCGTCGAGAATCAGCAGTCTCGGCTCGTTGACCATGGCGCGTGCGATCATCAGGCGGCGCTTCATGCCGCCGGAAAGGGACCGTGACTGCTGGTCATGCTTGTCCCACAGCGCCAGTTGCTTGAGGTATTTTTCAGCGCGCTCTAGCGCGATCTTTCTCGGAATGCCGTAATAGCCGGCCTGGTTGACGACAATCTCAAGCGGCCTTTCAAACTGGTTGAAGTTCAGTTCCTGCGGCACCAGTCCAAGATAAGACATCGCCCGGGACCGTTCAGATAAAACGCTGGCGCCGAAAACGCGCGCATCGCCCGATGTGGCATTGACCAGCGAGGCGATGATTCCGATCAGGGTCGATTTGCCTGCCCCGTTCGGACCCAGCAGCGCAAAAAAATCACCCTCTTCGACCTCGAGGCTGACATTTTTCAATGCTTCGACACCGCCAGGGTAGGTCTTGGCCAGGTTTTCAACTTTCAATGCCAGCATTGACATGCCTGTCTTGCAAAACGAAGCGGCTATTATAGGTGCAGGTTCAAACCGGTGTCCCTGATCTGACCCTTCCTTGTGAAAAGCATTCCGGGTACCGGTTTTCGGGACACGCCGTGAATACATCCCTGTGGGCTCGGTGGAAACATCCCTGTTTCCGAGGGTCCCGAAATCCGTCACCCGAAGTACCTTCCCCAGTGCGGTCTGTGATTGCAAGGGGCCGGGTAGCTGGTATTCCGGGCCGTTTCCGGCATGAATGCCGGAATCGAGCTTACATGGATGTATTTACAGCGTGCACGGAGAGCAGCTACGCAGTTCCGTGCAATTTGTGTCCTTCTGGCGAATCTTTCAGACTGGGCATTCCAAGAATGAATGACTTAAAGCCTATGGACGTGGGCGGCGTGGTTTTCTAGCATGTGCGCAGGTCAGATCAGTCTTGTGTCCATGCATTTAAAATTCACAGCTTTAACAGCTGCGTTGGCGTTGCTCGTGCCGCTGAAGGCCAGCGCGTTGCCGGAGAGCAATACCATCGAGTTCAGCAATTGCGTGCTGGGTTTACCCGGCACCACGCTGACGGCTTCTGCGCAATGCGGAATGCTTGAAGTGCCGGAAAACCCGGACCAGCCGGACGGGCGGAAGATCAGCCTCAATATCGCCTACGCCAAGGCGACTTCGCCCGAGGTGGCGCCGGATCCGGTATTTATTTTCGCCGGCGGACCGGGCCAGGCGGCGACCGAGACCTGGGTCATACTGCGAAACGTGCTGAACAAGGTGCGAAGGAACCGCGATATCGTCATGATTGACCAGCGCGGAACCGGGCAGTCCAACAAGCTGGATTGCCCGCGGGATGACGACGAGGACCTCAACCAGGAACTCGACCTCGATCAGCTTCGTGAGCTGACCCGTAGCTGCCTCGAAAACCTCGACGGCGACCCGCGTTTTTACACCACCACCCACGGCATGCGCGATTACGACGCGGTGCGGCGTGCCATGGGTTTCGACAAGATCAACCTGCTGGGCGTTTCCTACGGTACGCGCTCGGCCCAGGTTTACCTGCGCATGTTTCCCGACACGGTGCGCACCGTCACGCTGGACAGCGTGGTTCCGATGCAGCTGGCACTGGGGCAGGAGCATGCGCCGATGCTGGATCGCGCGGTCAGTGAGGTGTTCCAGGACTGCCGCGCCGATGCGACCTGCAGTGAACTCTTCCGGTCCGACGAAAATGAGCTGTTGGCCCTGCAACAGGCCCTGCGGGAATCACCGCAGAATATTGTTATCGTCAACCCGACCACCGGCGAAGACGAGGAAATCCTGTTCACCGCAGACACTTTAGCCGTCGCGGTCCGCTTTCTCAGCTACTCGAGTGAATCGCAGGCCGTGTTGCCGCTGCTGATACACGAAGCACTGACCACCGGTGACCTGTCGCGCATGGCCAGCCAGGCGCTGTTGGTCATGAGCGGGTTGAGCGAGATGCTTGCGCGTGGCATGGAACTGTCGGTGATGTGCGCCGAGGACTATCCGTTTTTAGATTTCAATGACGACCAGGGTGACACGATCATTGGCAATATTCTCCTCGACGTGGTCAGGACATCCTGCGAAGTCTGGCCCGCCGGCCAGGTTCCACAAGGATTCCATGAGCCGGTCGAATCCGACGTTCCGGTATTGCTGGTGTCGGGGCAGCGTGACCCGGTGACACCACCGCACTATGCAGCGCGGGTTGCAGAGACCTTTCCCAACAGCGTCAACCTGGTCGCACGCGGCCAGTCACATTCCGTGCTTCGAAACGTGTGCCTGCGCGACATTGCCACGGAATTCATCAAGAATGGTGGTATCGAGGACCTGGACACGTCCTGTGTCGAGGATATTCGCCCATCCCCGTTCTTCACCAGCCTGCTGGGGCCCGAACCATGATCAAGGTCAGCAATCTGCAAAAGTCGTTTGGCAAGGTCAAGGCCGTCAACGGCATCAGCTTTCAAGCCCGCGACGGTGAAATTACCGGTTTGCTGGGGCCCAACGGCGCGGGTAAAACAACCACGCTGCGCATGCTTTATTCATTGTTGCCGCCTGATGATGGTGAAATCAGCATCGATGGCCTGAACCCGGTCAATGACGCCCTGGAGATCAAGCGTACCCTGGGCGTGGTGCCGGACGGGCGCGGCCTGTATACGCGCATGACGGCACGCGAAAATATCCGCTATTACGCCGAGCTGCACGGTATGGGCAATGGCGAGGTCCGCGAGCGCATTGAAGAACTGACCCGCACCCTGGACATGGCGGATTTCATTGACAGGCGCACCGAGGGATTTTCACAGGGACAGCGCGTGAAGGTCGCCATCGCACGCGCCATGGTACATCGGCCACAGACCGTTCTGATGGACGAACCGAGCAACGGGCTCGACGTGATGTCCACCCGGGCGCTACGCAAGTACATCCTCGACCTGAAGAAAAATGGGCACTCGGTGGTGCTTTCAACACACATCATGCAGGAGGTCGCCGCCCTGTGTGACCGGATCGTCATTATCGCCAAGGGTGAAATTGCGGCGGACGGTACATCGGCCGAATTACTCGCGCGCAGTGGCTGTGACAGCCTTGAAGACGCGTTCGTGGCATTGATTGGCAGCGAGGAGGGATTGCTGGCATGAAGGGCCTGTTGACCGTTTTCAAAAAGGAAGTGCGCGAGAACCTGCGTGACCGCAAGGCGGTATTCAACTCGATCCTGTTGGGGCCGATCCTGTTTCCGCTGATCTTTATCGGCCTGGCCTGGTTCGGCACCAGCAAACAAATCGAACGTGCCGAGCAGGTACTGGAAGTCCCGGTTGTCGGTTCACAACACGCCCCGAACCTGGTCGGTTTTCTCGAACAACAAGGAGTCGTGATCCAGCCCGCTCCCGAAGACCCAGAGGGCATGGTCCGCAGCCAGGAAGTGCCCGTGGTCGTGCGTATCCCCGAGAAGTTTGGTGAGCAGTGGACTTCGGGTGAACCGGCGGTCATCGAGGTGATTGCAGATCCTTCACGGCGCGAGTCGGAAACACCGATGCGTCGCATACGCTCATTGTTGCAGGCCTACGGCGGACAAATTGGCGCCATGCGTTTGCAACTGCGCGGCGTATCACCCAACGTTGCGACAGCGATCATGGTTAAGGATGTAGACCTGTCCACGCCAAAGAGCCGCGGCCTGTTGTTGATGATTTTCCTCCCCTACATGCTGATGATCACGGCATTCACCGGCGGTATGCACCTGGCCATGGACTCGACGGCAGGTGAAAAAGAGCGCAAGTCGCTGGAGCCCCTGTTGATCAACCCGGTGCCGCGCTGGCAAATCATGTGCGGTAAAATGCTGGCGACCGTGGTTTTCGCCTTCTCGTCGCTGACACTGACCCTGATCTCATTCCGCTTTGCGTTGCCCTACATGCCAACCGGCTCGCTGGGTATTGACCTGACACTGGACCTGCAAACCA
>JABDJL010000119.1 GCA_013002505.1 Lysobacterales bacterium
GTTACCGGCCACAGTTTTACTTCCGTACCACGGACGTGACGGGCGCGGTGGAGTTACCTGAGGGCGTGGAGATGGTGATGCCGGGCGACAACGTGCAGATGCAGGTTGAGCTGATTGCCCCGATTGCGATGGAAGAGGGTCTGCGTTTTGCGATACGCGAAGGCGGACGGACCGTGGGTGCTGGCGTGGTAGCCAAGATCCACGAATAAGAAGGTGACAGGTAACGGGTGATTCGTTACCTGAATTCCAGAAAGCTGGCAGCCTTTCAGGCATGCCGGCTTTTCTGCTCTGAAGGAAAGTTAAAAACAGGACAACAGGCCAGTAGCTCAATTGGCAGAGCAGCGGTCTCCAAAACCGCAGGTTGGGGGTTCGAGTCCCTCCTGGCCTGCCACTGATTGAAGGCCTGACCTGTAAACGAGTGAAACAGCGGTAGGAATGAACCAGAAAATTGAAAATCAACGCTCACCGGTAGTCGACAGCTTGTTGCTGATGGTTTCGGTCATCATGCTGATTGGCGGCATCGGTGCGTACTATTACTACCAGGACCTGGCCATCACGGCAGTCCGGGTGGGCGGCCTGATTGTGGTTGCAGTGCTGGCGTCATGGGTTGCGGCCCAGTCCCAGAAAGGTGGCGCATTCTTCCGTTTTCTGAAAGAAGCGGACATTGAGCGTCGCAAGGTCGTTTGGCCGAGTCACCAGGAGACGTTGCAAACAGCCCTGATGGTGCTCGTGGTGACGATACTGATTTCATTGATGCTGGCGGCCATTGACTGGATGCTGGGTGGCCTGGTCCGGGCCTTGTTGGGCGGCGGAGCTTAATTGATGGCCAAACGTTGGTACGTGGTTCACGCCTATTCCGGCTTTGAAAAACAGGTCAAGCGTTCTCTCGAAGAACGCATTGCGCGCGCAGGCATGGAAGACTTATTCGGTGACGTGCTGGTCCCCACAGAAGAGGTGGTGGAAATGAAGGGCGGGCAGAAGCGCCGCTCTGACCGCAAATTTTTCCCCGGCTACGTGCTGGTGGAAATGGAAATGAACGAAGAAACCTGGCACCTGGTCAAAGACGTGCCCAAGGTCATGGGTTTCATCGGTGGTACATCAGACCGCCCGGCGCCGATTTCGCAGCGCGAGGCGGATGCCATCCTGAATCGGGTTCAGGAGGGCGTGGATAAGCCGCGGCCGAAGATACTGTTCGAGCCTGGCGAAATGGTCCGTGTTACGGACGGCCCATTCAATGACTTCAACGGCGTGGTCGAAGAGGTCAATTACGACAAGAGCCGCCTGCGGGTGGCAGTGCTGATTTTTGGGCGTTCGACGCCGGTGGAGCTCGAATTCCACCAGGTGGAGAAAGCCTGAGACGGTAAGCGGTGACAGGAAACAGGTGACAGGTAAACGTCACCCGTAACCCGTCACGTGTCACCATTAAATGACGGGGAGCCTGAGCTTGAATCGCCAGGCGCTTGAACCCGGGGAGAAAAAATATGGCTAAGAAAGTTCTGGCTTATATCAAGCTTCAGATTCCGGCCGGTCAGGCCAACCCAAGTCCGCCCGTCGGGCCTGCGCTGGGTCAACATGGTGTCAGCATCATGGATTTCTGCAAGGCGTTCAACGCGCAGACGCAGAAAGATGAGCCCGGGCTGCCGACGCCGGTTGTGATCACGGTGTATGCGGACCGTAGTTTTACGTTTATCACCAAGACGCCGCCGGCCGCAGTGCTGTTGCGCAAGGCTGCCGGTATTGCCAAGGGCAGCGGCGAACCGAATACCGAAAAAGTCGGTTCGGTGAACCGGCAGCAGCTTGAAGAGATTGTCAAAACCAAGACCCCGGACCTGACTGCGGCCAGCATGGACGCAGGTGTGCGCACCATCGCAGGAACTGCACGCAGCATGGGCATTGAAGTTGAGGGAGTGGAGTAATGGCCAGGACCGGAAAGCGTATGCGCCATGCCCGCGAGCAGATTGAGCCGGGCAAAGTTTACGAACTCGACGAAGCCTTGACGCTTCTGAAGAGCCTCAGCAACGTGAAATTTACCGAGTCGGTGGATGCGGCGATACGCCTCGGCATCGACCCGCGCAAGTCTGACCAGGCCGTGCGAGGGTCAAGTGTTTTGCCGGCCGGAACCGGAAAAACAGTCCGCGTGGCGGTGTTCACCCAGGGTGAAAATGCCGAAAAAGCCAAGGCCGCAGGCGCAGACCTGGTTGGCATGGATGATCTGCATGACCAGATCAAGGCCGGTGACATGAATTTCGACGTCGTCATCGCCTCGCCGGACGCCATGCGCGTGGTCGGCAAGCTGGGCCAGCTCCTGGGACCGCGCGGTTTGATGCCGAACCCCAAGGTGGGAACGGTGACCCCTGATGTCGAGACGGCGGTCAGGAATGCGAAGGCGGGGCAGGTGCGTTTTCGCACCGACAAGGCGGGCATTGTTCACACGACGATTGGCAAAGCGGATTTCGATGCGGATTCCCTGAAGGCCAACCTGTCCGCCCTGGTTGGTGAGTTGGTCAAGCTTAAACCGGCATCGGCCAAGGGCCAGTATCTGAAGAAGGTGGCCTTGTCCACGACCATGGGCCCCGGCCTGGTGGTCGACCACTCACAGATTGAATATTGATTGAATTGGGAGCCTGACAAGGCTCCCTGGAATTTGCCGGCTTGCCGGCGAATGGGCGGGCTGGCCTGACCTGGATATACCAGGGACGGCCAACCGTCGGAGACCGCAGGTGCCACGCAGCCAGTCTATCGGTAAGTGGTTTAAGGGTATCCCGGGCAACCGGGTACGGCCTGCGCAGATGGTGGAGCCCCAGCTACTCGAGCGCGTTTGCGTCCGGGTCAGGCGCCAGGAGCGTGCTGGAGTAGCTGGGTAGCCACTGAGTGAGTCAATGAATTCAGCCCGGAGACGGGCTATGAGACTCTAGGAGGTATGCAATGGCGCTCAATCTTGAGCAGAAAAAGGCAGTGGTTGCGGAGGTCGCGGAAGCGGCCGGTTCTGCACACGCTGCTGTCGCGGCGGAGTATCGCGGCCTTACCGTTGAGGACATGACCGAATTGCGGGCGAGAGCGCGTGAAGGCGGTGTATTTCTCAAGGTGGCCAAAAATACCCTCGTTCGCAGGGCCGTTGAAGGTACCGAGTTTGAATGCATCCAGGAAGCCCTTTCCGGGCCTTTGCTGTTGGCATTCAGTATGGATGATCCGGGAGCCGCGGCACGCCTGGTCAAGGACTTTTCGAAGTCCAATGACCACCTCATCGCAAAGCTGGTTGCTGTCGGCGGGCAGGTTTATGACGTATCCGAATTGGATCGTCTGGCCTCCTTGCCTACTTACGACCAGGCTATTTCGATGTTGATGGGCGTCATGAAGGCACCGGTCGAGAAGTTCGTCAGGACACTCGCCGAACCCCATACGAAACTCGTTCGTACTTTTGCTGCCGTGCGGGACGCCAAGCAGGCTGCCTGAAACAGCAACATTTTTTAGACATTAACCGGCGCGCCCCTGGGCCGCCCTTGTAAAGATTGGAGAGACGACAATGGCCGTTTCAAAAGACGACATTCTGGAAACAATTTCATCCATGAGCGTAATGGAGGTCGTAGACCTTATCGAAGCCATGGAAGAGAAGTTCGGCGTTTCCGCTGCTGCCCCCGTGGCTGCGGCGGCTGCTCCGGCTGCAGCAGGTGAAGCTGCCGCTGCCGAGGAGAAGACCGAATTTGACGTGAGCATGACCTCGTTCGGGGATCAGAAGGTTCCCGTGATCAAGGTGGTTCGTGAGATCACGGGTCTTGGCCTGAAAGAAGCCAAGGACCTGGTTGAAGGAGCTCCCGCGAACGTCAAAGAAGGCGTATCCAAAGACGACGCTGAAGAAATCAAGAAGAAACTCGAAGAAGCCGGCGCTTCTGTCGAGATCAAGTAAATCGAATCCTGCTAGCAGGAGTTCGGTGGAATCGGCTGGGGACCCAGGTCCCCGGCCTGTTCCTGTTGGTTTTCGGGATAAAGCCCCGGCAACCGCAGTAATGGTGGAATCGGTATTGGCCGATTAACCAGTAACGTGACCCCGGCGAGGTCACAAAGAGGCGACAGCGATCATGAAATATTCATTTACCGAGAAAAAGCGTATCCGAAAGGACTTTGGCAAGCGGCAGTCGGTGCTCGACGTACCGTTCCTGTTGCAGACCCAGATTCGCTCATACCAGGAATTCCTGCAGCTTGATGTGCCCGAGGGTGAGCGCCGCGAGCGCGGCCTGCATGGCGCCCTGAAGTCGGTGTTCCCGATTGTTTCCTACTCTGGCAATGCAGCGCTGGAATATGTCAGTTACGTATTGGGCAATCCGGCCTTTGATGTCCGCGAATGTAAGTTACGGGGTATGACTTACGGTGCACCGTTGCGCGTTCGTGTACGGCTGGTCATTTACGACAAGGAAAGCTCCGCCAAGCAGAAGCCTGTCAAGTACGTCAAGGAGCAGGAAGTCTACATGGGCGACCTGCCGCTGATGACTGATACCGGTACCTTCATTATCAACGGTACCGAGCGTGTCATCGTGTCCCAGTTGCACCGTTCGCCGGGTGTATTTTTCGATCACGACAAGGGCAAGACCCACTCCAGCGGAAAGTTGCTGTTTTCAGCAAGGGTGATTCCCTACCGTGGTTCATGGCTGGATTTCGAATTCGACCCCAAGGATGCGATCTTCACACGTATCGACCGCCGCAGGAAACTGCCGGTCACGATCCTGCTGCGCGCCCTGGGCATGACCAACGAGGAGATTCTCGCCACCTTCTTTGAAACCTCCCAGGTTGACCTGCTGAAAGAAGGCGGAAAGATCAAGCTGGTCGCTGAGCGCCTGCGTGGTGATTCAGCCCTGTTTGATATCAAGGATAAAAAAGGCAAAGTCATCGTTGAAAGTGGCAAGCGCATCACGGCGCGCCACGTCAAGCTGATTGCCGATGCCGGCCTCAAGGCGCTCGAGGTGCCGGATGAATACCTGATCGGCAAGATCCTGGCGCATAACATTATCGACAAGGAATCCGGTGAAGTACTGGCGGATGCCAATGCGGAAATCACCGAGGAACTGCTGGAAGCCCTGCGCGAAGCGCAGGTCAAGAAATTCGAGATTCTTTATGTCAACGACCTCGACCAGGGTCCGTACATCTCCGACACGCTGAAAATCGACCCGACCGGTACCGAGCTCGAAGCGCTGGTGGAAATCTATCGCATGATGCGTCCGGGCGAGCCGCCGACCAAGGATGCCGCACAGAACCTGTTCAGGAACCTGTTCTTCGCCGAGGAACGTTACGACCTCGACCGCGTGGGCCGGATGAAATTCAACCGCCGCGTAGGCCGCAAGGAAGAGACCGGGCAGGGCATCCTCGACAAGCAGGATATCCTTGACGTGCTGAAGGTCCTGATTGACATACGCAATGGCAAGGGCAGCGTGGATGATATCGATCACCTCGGCAATCGCCGCGTACGCAGCGTCGGGGAGATGGCCGAAAACGTGTTCCGCGTGGGCGTGGTACGCGTCGAACGCGCGGTTCGCGAACGTTTGTCGGTGGCCGAAAGCGAAGGCCTGTCGCCGCAGGAACTGATCAACGCCAAACCCGTTGCAGCCGCGGTCAAGGAATTCTTCGGATCCAGCCAGCTCAGCCAGTTCATGGACCAGAACAACCCCTTATCAGAGGTGACCCACAAACGGCGCGTTTCAGCCCTCGGCCCGGGCGGCCTGACCCGCGAACGTGCAGGGTTCGAGGTTCGTGACGTGCACCCGACGCACTATGGCCGCGTGTGCCCGATCGAAACCCCTGAAGGTCCGAACATCGGCCTGATCAACTCGCTGGCGGTCTATGCCCGCACCAATGACTACGGGTTCCTCGAGACGCCATACCGCAAGGTTTCGAACGGCAAGGTGACCAATGACGTCGAGTATCTCTCGGCCATTGAAGAGGGCGACTACGTGATCGCCCAGGCCAATGCCGAGCTGGACAAGAACGGCAAGTTTATCGATGACTTCATTCCGTGCCGCCACATGGGCGAATTTACGCTCAAGGACCCGGATGAAATCAATTTCATGGACGTGTCACCGAAGCAGATCGTGTCGGTCGCGGCATCACTGGTTCCTTTCCTGGAACACGATGATGCCAACCGCGCGCTGATGGGCTCCAACATGCAGCGCCAGGCAGTACCGACACTGAAGGCTGAGAAACCCTTGGTGGGTACCGGCATGGAGCGTGCTGTCGCCACCGACTCCGGTGTGACCGCTGTCGCCAGGCGAGGTGGCCTTGTCGACCAGGTTGACGCAGGACGAATCGTGGTCCGCGCCAATGAAGACGAGGTGCCGGCTGGTGATCCGGGCGTGGACATTTACAACCTGACCAAGTACCAGCGGTCCAACCAGAACACCTGCATGAACCAGCGTCCGCTGGTGCAGGTCGGTGACCAGGTTGAACCTGGAGACGTGTTGGCGGACGGACCGTCGACGGACCTGGGCGAATTGGCGCTGGGCCAGAACATGCTGGTCGCTTTCATGCCCTGGAACGGCTACAACTTCGAAGACTCAATCCTGATTTCCGAGCGCGTGGTAACCGAGGACCGGTTCACGACCATCCACATCGAAGAGCTGACCTGCGTCGCGCGGGACACCAAGCTGGGTTCCGAGGAAATTACTTCCGATATTCCCAATGTCGGTGAGCACAACCTCAACAAACTGGACCAGTCCGGTATTGTCTTCATCGGCGCTGAAGTTGGCGCCGGTGACATCCTGGTCGGCAAGGTCACGCCCAAGGGCGAGACGCAGCTGACACCGGAAGAGAAATTGCTGCGCGCCATCTTTGGCGAGAAAGCAAGCGACGTGAAGGACACCTCGTTGCGCGTACCTTCGGGCATGGACGGCACGGTCATTGATGTGCAGGTGTTCACGCGTGACGGTGTAGAGAAAGACGAACGCGCGATATCGATTGAAAAGGATCAGTTACGCCAGGTGCGTAAAGACCTGGACGACCAGTTGCGTATCGTTGAAAACGCCATCTACCAGCGCCTTGAAACGGCTTTGACCGGCAAGCTTGCCGACAAGGGTCCCAAGGGCATCAAGAAGGGCAGCAAGGTCACCGCTGATTACCTTTCCGGGCTCGACCGGGAAGACTGGTTCAAGCTGCGCATGCGAAACGACGACGTCAACGAACTGCTGGAGCATATGGCAGACCAGTTGAAAGCGCAGCGCAAACAATTCGATGAACTGTTCGACGAGAAGAAAGCGAAGATCACGCGCGGCGACGACCTCGCACCCGGCGTGCTGAAGATGGTCAAGGTCTACCTGGCGGTCAAGCGCCGCATCCAGCCCGGAGACAAGATGGCCGGGCGCCACGGTAACAAGGGCGTGATCTCAATGATCGTACCCCAGGAAGACATGCCTTACATGGAAGACGGTACGCCGGTTGATATCGTGCTCAACCCGCTGGGTGTGCCCTCGCGAATGAATATCGGCCAGGTGCTGGAAACACACCTTGGCTGGGCGGCTAAGGGCCTCGGCCATCGAATCCAGGACATGCTGGACGAAAACGCCAAAACCGATGACATTCGTGGATTCCTCGGTGATATCTACAACAGCGACCAGGATGGCCGGGTTGCGATGAGCACGTTCAGTGCCGGTGAAATTCGCACCATGGCCGAAAACCTGTCGGCCGGCGTGCCGATGGCGACGCCCGTTTTTGACGGGGCGCCAGAGGCCGAGATCAAGCGCCTGCTGGAGCTGGCCGGCCTGCCACGCAGTGGTCAGACCACGCTTTACAACGGCCGCACCGGTGATCCTTTCGATCGTCCGGTCACAGTCGGTTACATGTACATGCTGAAGCTGAATCACCTGGTGGACGACAAGATGCACGCCCGTTCGACAGGCCCGTACAGCCTCGTTACGCAGCAACCGCTGGGTGGTAAGGCGCAGTTCGGCGGACAGCGATTCGGTGAAATGGAAGTGTGGGCGCTGGAAGCATACGGCGCAGCTTATACGCTGCAGGAAATGCTGACCGTCAAGTCTGATGATGTCGGCGGACGCAACCACATGTACAAGAACATTGTCGATGGCAACCACGAGATGGCGGCAGGAATGCCCGAATCCTTCAACGTACTGGTGAAGGAAATTCGCTCGTTGGGTATCAACATCGAACTTGAAGAGACCCTGACAGGAGATGACCGGTGAGAGACCTACTGAATCTCTATAATCGCCAGCGCCAGCCGCTGGAATTTGACGCCATCCGCATCGGCCTCGCGCCGCCGGATCTGATCCGTTCGTGGTCCTTTGGCGAGGTCAAGAAACCGGAAACCATCAATTACCGGACATTCAAGCCGGAACGTGATGGCCTGTTTTGTGCCTCGATATTTGGACCGGTAAAAGACTACGAGTGCCTGTGCGGTAAGTACAAGCGCATGAAGCACCGTGGCGTGGTTTGTGAGAAATGCGGCACCGAGGTCACGCTGACCAAGGTGCGCCGCGAGCGCATGGCCCACATTGAATTGGCCAGCCCGGTTGCGCACATATGGTTCCTGAAGTCATTGCCGTCACGTATCGGCCTGATCCTGGACATGACGCTGCGCGATATCGAGCGGATCCTTTATTTCGAATCATACGTGGTGCTCGAGGCCGGCCTGACCGATCTCGAACGCGGCCAGTTGCTGACCGATGACCAGTACCTCGACGCGGTCGAAGAGTATGGCGACGAATTCGATGCCAAGATGGGCGCAGAGGCGATTTATGACCTGTTGCGCACCATTGACCTGAAGGAAGAAGTCCTGCAGTTGCGTGAAGACATTTCGGCCACCCGATCGGTCACCAAGCTGAAGCGGCTTTCGAAGCGCGTCAAGCTCGTCGAAGCCTTCATCGAATCCGGCAATCGCCCGGAATTCATGATCATGACGGTGTTGCCGGTGTTGCCGCCGGACCTGCGTCCGCTGGTGCCGCTGGATGGTGGTCGATTCGCAACGTCGGATCTGAATGACCTGTATCGCCGCGTCATTAACCGCAACAACCGCCTCAAGCGACTGCTGGAGTTGAATGCGCCGGATATTATCGTGCGCAACGAAAAACGCATGCTGCAGGAGTCGGTGGATGCGTTGCTGGACAACGGCCGCCGTGGTCGTGCCATCACCGGTACCAATCGTCGTCCGTTGAAGTCCCTGGCCGACATGATCAAGGGCAAGCAAGGCCGCTTCCGCCAGAACCTGCTCGGCAAGCGCGTCGATTATTCGGGCCGTTCGGTGATCGTGGTTGGCCCGACACTCAAGCTTCACGAGTGTGGATTACCCAAGAAGATGGCGTTGGAGTTGTTCAAGCCATTTATCTTCAGCAAGCTGCAGCGTCGTGGCATGGCCGCGACCATCAAGGCGGCTAAAAAGCTGGTTGAATCCGAGAAAGCCGAGGTCTGGGACATCCTGTCCGAAGTCATCCGTGAGCACCCGGTGCTGCTGAACCGCGCACCGACGCTTCACAGGTTGGGCATCCAGGCGTTTGAGCCGGTATTGATCGAAGGTAAGGCCATCCAGTTGCACCCATTGGTGTGCACGGCATTCAACGCCGACTTCGACGGTGACCAGATGGCAGTGCACGTGCCGCTGAGTGTCGAGGCGCAGCTCGAAGCGCGTGCCTTGATGATGTCATCGAACAACATCCTGTCGCCGGCCAATGGCGAGCCGATTATCGTACCCACGCAGGACGTGGTCCTGGGCCTGTACTTCATGACCCGCGAGCTGGTGGGTGTTCCCGGCGAAGGCATGTACTTCTCAGATATCGAGGAGGTGCACCGCGCCTACGAGAACAAGGCGGTCGAATTGCATGCCCGCATCAAGGTACGTATTGACGAGACCATTATCTCGGAGCATGGCGAGGAGCGTCATGAGACCAACCTGGTAGAAACCACGGTTGGCCGTGCACTGTTGGCTGAAATACGGCCCAGTGGTATGCCGTTCCATATGCTCAACCGCGCGTTGAAGAAGAAGCAGATCACGGCGCTGATTGACTCGTGCTATCGCCGCCTGGGTCTCAAGAAGACCGTGGTCTTTGCTGACCGGCTGATGTACACCGGCTTCCATTACGCGACCATTGCCGGTGTGTCTATCGGCATTGACGACCTGATGGTGCCCGACGAAAAGAAAGGCATCCTCGATTCCGCCGAGCACGAAGTGGTCGAAATCCAGAACCAGTATGTCTCTGGGCTGGTCACGGCCGGCGAGCGTTACAACAAGGTCGTGGACATCTGGTCGAGAACCAATGAGCAGGTCGCCCGCGCCATGATGAAGCGCATGGGAAAGACCCAGGTCAAGAATGCCGAGGGCAAGGAGATCGAACAGGATTCCATGAACTCGATCTTCATCATGGCCGACTCAGGCGCGCGAGGTTCCGCAGCGCAGATTCGCCAGTTGGCCGGTATGCGTGGCCTGATGGCCAAGCCGGATGGTTCGATCATCGAAACGCCCATCACGGCAAACTTCCGTGAAGGCCTGGACGTACTGCAGTACTTTATCTCGACCCACGGTGCCCGAAAGGGTCTTGCCGATACGGCCCTCAAGACGGCCAACTCGGGTTATTTGACGCGGCGTCTGGTGGACGTTGCACAAGACCTGGTCATTACCGACCGTGATTGTGGCACCGAGGACGGCATCAAGATGCAGCCCATCGTCGAGGGTGGCGATGTGGTTGAACCGCTCAGCGAGCGCGTGCTCGGAAGAGTGCTGTCCGAGGACATACACCGCCCCGGAACCGACGAGGTGGTATTTGAACGAAACACCCTGCTCGATGAGGCCTGCGTGGAACAGCTTGAAGAAGTGGGCATCGACCAGGTGTTCGTGAGATCCACGATTACCTGTGAAACCAAGCATGGCGTCTGTGCGGCGTGCTATGGCCGTGACCTGGCTCGCGGACATATCGTCAATACCGGTGAGGCGGTCGGCGTTATCGCCGCGCAGTCCATCGGTGAGCCCGGCACGCAGTTAACAATGCGTACGTTCCACATTGGTGGCGCGGCATCACGGGCAGCGGCCATTGACCACATTCAGACCAAGTCGGCCGGGCGCTTACGCCTGCACAACCTGAAGTCCGTTGAGAACGCGGATAAGAAGCTGGTTGCCGTGTCTCGTTCCGGTGAGTTATCAGTGATCGACGAACATGGTCGCGAGCGGGAGCGTTACAAGATTCCCTACGGCGCGATCGTTTCGATTCGGGATGGTGACGAGTGCAAGGCGGGTGACGTGGTTGCCAATTGGGATCCACATACCCACCCGATCGTCACCGAGGTTGCCGGTACCGTCAAATTCCATGACTTTATTGACGGCGTCACCGTCAACGATACCGTGGATGAGATCACGGGCCTGAGAAGCCTGGTTGTGACCGATCCGAAGCAACGCGGTTCAGCCGGCAAGGATTTGCGCCCGATGGTCAGCCTGCACGACAAGAAAGGCAAGCAGCTCAACCTGGCGGGCACCGAAATTCCGGCGCACTATTTCCTCCAGTCCGGTTCGATTGTCGGCATTTCCGACGGGCAGACCGTGCAGGTGGGCGACATTATTGCGCGTATTCCGCAGGAATCATCCAAGACCCGTGATATTACGGGTGGTCTGCCGCGCGTGGCCGATTTGTTCGAAGCGCGCAAGCCGAAAGAGCCTTCAATCCTGGCGGAAGTCTCCGGTATCGTCAGCTTTGGCAAGGACACCAAGGGTAAGCAGCGCCTGGTAATCACCCAGGATGACGGCGAGACCTACGAGGAATTAATTCCGAAGTGGCGACACATGATCGTGTTCGAAGGTGAGCGCGTTGAGAAAGGTGAGACCGTCGTGGACGGCGAACCGAACCCACACGATATCCTGCGTTTGCTGGGTGTCGAAAAGCTGGCAGACTACCTGGTCAAGGAAATCCAGGATGTTTACCGGCTGCAGGGTGTAAAGATCAACGACAAGCATATCGAGGTCATCATCCGCCAGATGCTGCGCAAGGCCGAAGTCAAGCGGGCCGGCGACACGCACCTGTTGCGTGGTGAGCAACTCGACCTGGTGCGCATCCTTGATGCCAATATTGAAGCCAAGTCCAACAGTGGCAAGGCTGCCCTGTACGAACGTGTCCTGCTGGGTATCACCAAGGCATCGCTCGCTACCGAGTCGTTCATTTCGGCGGCTTCTTTCCAGGAAACCACGCGCGTCCTTACAGAGGCAGCGGTACGTGGCTTGCGGGACGAGCTTCGTGGCCTCAAGGAAAACGTCATCGTTGGCCGCCTGATTCCAGCGGGAACCGGCTTCGCGCACCACGCCGAGCGTCGGCGCACGCGTGAGCAGGATCTTGCGGATCAGCTCAAGGAGCTCGAGGAGTCGCAGATTGCGGCGGCAGAGGCGGTAGAAGCAGCAGAAGCGGCGAAGGAAGCCGAGGCGGCTGAAGATGCGTCAGCGGATGTCGTTGCGGCGGCAGAAACCGATGCGGCGCCGGAAGGTGGCGAAGCCGCGACAGAGGCCTGATAGAAGAGGGGACTGAGCTGGCTCCGTCCCCCCTTCTGTTGACAGAGGTTGGGGGCGTCAATACAATGCGCGGCCTTGACCCCAGGGCCTGCCTCGCGGCGGGCCTTGAAATTTTAGCCCGATCACTGGCGCGAGACGTCCAGCGGTCGGGTGCGCGCGTTTGAATGTGTGCACAAAAGTATTTGATTAGTAAGTAAATAAACAAACAACTAGAGAAGAGAAGGCCCATGGCCACAGTAAATCA
>JABDJL010000173.1 GCA_013002505.1 Lysobacterales bacterium
GTGGCCCAGCCTTCGGCGCGGGCGCTTTCGCTGTGCGTGCGCCGGATCGGGTTGTCGAGCCGCTTGCGGATTTCAGCATCGAAGCGGTGTCCGGGTATCGAGGCATGGATGTGATTGTTCAGCGCATTGCGGAACTGCAACTCCTCCCAGAAATGCCGGTCCGTCTTGGCCCGCGGGCTCCAGAAAACGTCCGTCTCGAACTCATCGGGCATGTAGTCCGGGATGGTGAACAGGTCGAGCTCCTCAACCAGCGCCCGCGTGCGGGATTCAGCATCGTGCGTGCGTTGCTGGTGCTGCTCTTTCGACTGCGTCAGCTCCAGTTCGGGCAGTGTGCGGTTCTTGTAGCGATCAAGCAGGTAGTTAAAACGGTAGCGATGAAACTCGCGCACACCGATTGACTTGAGGTCATCCACCGTGTGCGGCAGGAGCCGGACGTGGCGCAGGTACCAGTTGTAGTTCTCAGCGCCGATCGCCGCCGAAGCTTGCATACCGTCGAGGTTTTCGGCCAGCCAGTCGTGGTAACGCTGGGCTGCCGCGGTCGCCGCCGCACACTCAACGGCAAGGTCGCTGCCCGCCGTTTTGAGTCGCGAGCACAGGTCCGCAAACCAAGCAATCGTGCCCTCGGGTGGTGTATCGCGGTAAGGCTCACCCTGGCCGACGCCGTCAAAGTTGTCGAGCAGGAAGATGGCCAGCTTGGCAAGCTCGCCGGCCGGCTGTGCCAGGTTTTCGATCGCGTTTTCGACCATTGCCGGCACGGCGCGTAGCTCAGCGGCAAGCTGCTCTTTATCCGCGTTTACCGAGGGGACTTCGGCGTAGGGTATGCGACGGAACTGGTACAGGTAGCTGAGCGGATCCCGCGACCAGGGCTGCATGACCCGGTGCTGGAACACCAGGTCGTTCATCTTCGACCACACGAGCAGGTAGTCCACCTGCTGTGGCACGGTCCAGGTCGAGGTGTCGATCCTGAGCAAGCGCTCACGGAAGCCGTCCAGCGCGTTACCCTGGTGTGCAATGGCTTGCGCGCCCAGGTCGGGCACACCGTCTTTCACCCGGGGTTTGCCGAGTTCGAGAATCTCCTCGTTCATCTCAACCAGCGTCGCGTAATCGCCAGCGTCATCACCATTGGCGACCGCGGTCGAGCAGCAGGCGATAATAAAAGGCACAAGCAGCAGTCTGCTCAATCGTTTCATGCGGTTAGCGGGTCCAGGTTTGCAGGCAGGAATTATAAACCGCGGTGGTTAGGGGCAGAAAAGGACTCTGAACCCTTTTATGGAAATCCACCAAAGTGGTGAGGGTCCTGGCATATGTCCTGGTTTTCAGGTCTGAAATGTTTTGCCTGGTTAATTGAAGTCAAAGGTTTTCATCAATCACCCCTTAGCCGTTATTCATCACAGCCTGGCAATAAAAGAACGGTAATCAATCCCAGGGTGATGAACCCACCCCCAGCCAGTCGCGCAGGCCCGGGCTCCAGGGCATAGAAAACAGAGAATCCGCCGACGACCAGCATTGAAACAACTGCAATCAGCTTTGTCCGGCGGCTGATGCAGCGATTCTTTTCCCAATTCCGGATCATTGGCCCAAACGTCGGGCTGTCCAGCAGCCACTGGTGCCATCGTTCCGATGAACGCGCAAAGCAGGCGGCCGCCAGCAGCACAAACGGCGTGGTAGGAAGAATGGGAAGAACGAGGCCGGCCCCGGCAATTCCTAAAAGAATAAAACCCAATACACGATAAATGTTCATGCTAAAAAGACGCAGTTCTGCGAATTGAAGATCATAAGAAAAACAAAAAGCTGGGACACCCACTACTTTAGCCTGCCCCTGGGCTGAGTGGTGGGTGTCCTGACTTTTTCTACTCTGTCCCTTTACTCTGACCACATAAATTCCCTTGTTTTTACGCAGCTACGATTGTGACCTTTGGCCCTGCAGGCACCGCAAATCTTCCGATACCATCGTGCCGACCAGCAACCGCGGCTTCAAGCCAAGCAAACAGAGGCAGCCTCCATGCGCACCACCCTGATCGTCGGCCTCGTCGTGGCCCTTTCCATCCTGGCGGGCGTATTTCTGTTGCATGATGCGGCGCTCGAACTTTCCGACCTTGATCCCTACGATTCCCAAACGGATGCCGACGGCACCATCAACCTGGCCCCTTACCTGGAGGAGTCCCTGTCGCGCTCCGGCCTGCCCGCCCTCGGGGCTATCGTTGTTTCCCGCGATGCCGTCCTCGGTAGCGGGTTCGTGGGTGCGCGGAAGGCAGACACGGATGAACCGGTACATATCGATGATGCGGTGCATATCGGCTCCCTGACCAAGGCCCTGACCGGCGTACTGGCGGCCATCCTCGTCGAAGACGGATTGATCGACTGGGAAACCACCCCGGGTGACGTGCTGGGCCCGGCTTACGGGCCCCTGCCCGGAGCGTGGTCCGACGTCACCCTGCAGCGACTGCTGCGGATGACCGCCGGGGTGACGCGCACGCCGCAAGTTTCAGCGGTGTTTGAACGCCGGCTCGAATCGCCCGACCGGGCGGCCGATGGCCGCATGCAGCGCGCAGAGCTGGCCGAGGCATTATTCGCGCAATCACCAGGCCACCAGCCAGGCAGCCGCATCGAATACTCCAACCACAGTTATGCGCTGGCCGGGCACATGCTGGAAACCGTGACCGAAGAATCTTTTGAAGAACTGATGAAGCGGCGCCTGTTCACGCCGCTGGGCATGCACAGTGGTGGCTTCGGCGCACCAGCAGACGTGTGGGGCCACGATGACCGTGGCCGGCCGGTTGCGCCCGGCCCTGCGGCGGACAACCCCGCCATGTTGTCGCCGGCAGGCCGCGCGCACATGAGCCTGGCGGACTACGGGAGGTTCATGCAATTCATCCTGGCAAGGCAGGATGACGCAAGTTCATTGCTTAGCGCCCAGGGTTTCGATGCGCTTTTCGAGCCAGCCCAGGCCGACGGTGAACCCTATGCCATGGGTTGGGAAGTACGCGACGAGATGGGGCCCGATGCCACGGTGCTGGCGCACACCGGCTCGAACACGCTGTGGTACGCCTACGTGTGGATTGCGCTGGAGGCGGATTTTGGCGTAATGGTGGTGACCAACCAGGGCGGCGCGGGCACCGAGCTGGATGCGATTGTCTGGCGACTGGTGACGGCGCATTTCGACTAGTAGAAGAAAAGCAAAAAGCAAGGACACCCACCACTCAGCGCAAGGCTAAAGTTTTGGATAAAGTGGTGGGTGTCCTGGCTTTTTCCTGACTTTTTGTTTTTCTGGCCTTTTGACTCCTTAATCCGCTTTTTTGCAGTTCAGACCTTCCATCGGTATGCGATAGATGTTGTCTTTGCCGCTCCGCTGTGAGGTGAAATAGATATATTCTCCGTCACGACTCCAGTAGGCGTAACTGTCTTTCCAGTCTCCCCTGGTCAGTCGCGAATGGATTTCTCCATCGGGATTCAGGATATACAGGTTGTGTTTCTGGGGCTTGCCATCGTGGTCTGAACTGAATACCACGTGCTGACTGTCCGGGGCCCAGGAGGCGTAGCTCTCCTCAAAAGGGGAGCCTTTTGTCAGTTGATTGATGTCTCCACTGGCCAGGTCGATGACAAACAATTCAAAATCGTAACCCCCTTCTCTCTGACCCACCATGCGGTGAAAAAGGATCCGGGTGTTGTCCGGTGAAAACTCTCCATGGGCGTCATAGCGAGGATCATCGGTCATCCGGGTCAATGCACCCGATTCCCTGTCGTACAAAAAGACATCGGATTGTCCTTCGATGCGGTAGGAGGTGAGAAGAATGCTTTTGCCATCCGGTGAATAGCTGGGTTTCCACTCCCACTGCTCATGCTGCGCAATGGGCGTAAGTTTCTGGGTTTCAATATTCACTTCCCAGATGTCCGTGCGATCACTATCCACCTCGAACGCAGCCACCATGTACCTGCCATCGGGTGAGAAGGCCCCAGAGTTGCTTACGGTGTCGACAAAGGCCCTTTTCTCACCTGAGCTCAGGTCGAGCAGGAAAATTGTTCGAATGGGTTTTTCGTTATCGTCATGTCCGTACTGTTCGGTATAGGCCAGCCATTGACCGTCCCAACTCACCCCCTGGACCTGGAATCGTGCGTTGTCAGACCCGTTCAGTTCTTCAACAACGCACCCCATGCCACCTGTACGCGTTGTGAACAAGGCATCTGAAGCTGACAGGACGTCAACTGAACAAACCAGGAAACCCGCAAAAAGCAGCTGTACTCTAAACAACATGATGCGCTCCTCATTCCCCGTCTCGCTTGATCATATGCCGGAGAAGAGCACTCACGACTTCAGAATCGGTCAGCCGATCAGAATCAGCCACGAACGGGGGCTGAGTATGGGCTGAAATCAGAAAGTCATGGGGTCAGAGTAAAAATAGGCGCACCCAAGAGTTTTTACTCTGACCCCAATAATGCTTCTGTCCCTTTACTCTAACCCCAATACTTAGGGGCAAAGGCTGCGCATGGCGTGCGATTCCTGGGCCGCGCTCATCCAAAGATACGTGTCATCATCGCTGAACACGTAGTAGGCCGTATCGTTTGGCAGCATCAGCACGGTGATACCGCCATAACCGGACATGAACGGCACCCAGACATCGGAGGCACAGCCCACGTTGGCCTTGATTTCATGCGCCCACAGGCCATTGTTGTACTTGAAGTCCGCCAGCGGGTCGAGGCCACGGTCTGACGGGTCGCGTTGCATTGCTGCATCAAACTCGAAGCCATCCACAACCGACTGACCGTTGATGTGACCATCATCAACGTTCATGAACTCGGTGATCCGCGCCACGTCGTCGCGTAACAGCGTCATACCCCAGCCGGTAAACGGCTGCTGCACTGAGTCGTAGGTTCGGCGCGAAACGTGCGAGCTTGGGCTGGTGCCCAGCGGCCCGAGAATTTCACCCACCAGCGTATCGGCGAATATATCCTTGGTGCTGCCTTCGAGACTCTTGAGATGCGCATTCATGGCGGTGCCCAGAATATAGGTGTCAGAGGTGTGATAAACCCACTGGGTGCCGGGGCTTGCCTTGCGAGAATATTGTGTGCAGCTGTAACTGATTTTGCTGGCGTGGTCGAGCGGCAGGAACAGGTTGTCGGTATGTGATCGGCCCTCGTCGCTCATATAGAGTGCTGAACCGTAATTGCCGGTGCCCATGTCGATCACGTGACGGTACTGCACATCGCCCCAGTTTCCGTCTGTTGCACAATCGGACACCTGGCTGGCGACGTCGCTGCTCATGAAACCGGGGTACTTGAACTCCATGCGCATCAAGGCCAACCCAGCGAAAATGGACTTGGCCGCAGAATACGAAGGCAGGTCCAGGTTATCGCAGTAGGGATAGGCGCCATGCCTGGTGTTGCAGCCACCGGTGTAATGGGTACCGTCAATGATGAAACCAAAAAGTGTCATGTGCTCTGGGTCGGTTTCAGCCGCACTGCCGAACTGGCTGGGGTCTGATCCCGGGTAGTCAATCGCCAGGTCCGAGATCGGTTTGACCGGCATGCGGCCATTCACCTCGGCCTGGTAGTCGGCGCGCAAACCATCGGCATTGCTGACGGAGGCCGGTGTATAGCTCGCGGCCAGCGACCCCCACATGTCGAACTTGAAGTACAGGCAGGTTTCGCTCGACACCTGGTAGGCAAGCCTCGAGGTCGAGCCGTCATCCTTGAACAGGAAGGTCATGACACCGTTGTGCATGCAATTGGCGTTTTTCTGGTGCAGCGTGAAGGGAATCGAGGCGCGGCTATAACCGTTGTCGCCGTTCTCTTTCCATACCCGGCCCGCCTCGAGGATATATTCCCACTCCGGGTGATTGTCAGTCATCGTGCCGCGTTCGACCGGAAACAGGTGCGTGCCTGTTTGAACGTATTCAAAATTGAATTCCGGCAGGTGCTTGCGGGTGGAATCGCCGTTATTGGTGTAGCGGAAAGTGTCCTTGATCTCGTCGAAATCACCGCCGCTGGCTTCGCCGAACAGTTCCAGCGAGCCCTCGAACTGGTGGTCTGGCTGCGCCGCGTTGGCAGGCAGCGTATAGGCCGACAGGTCAACCCTGTTTCCGGGGTCGGAGCCATTGATTAAAGTGTTATAGGTCAACAGGTTGCGGCTGACATTGCCGTCGCCGCTCAAGGGGTCGAAATTGGGATCAAATCCACCCCCGCCAGGTTCTGTACCCGTGCCGCTGGCAGCCACGGCAACATTGGCTTCATCGGGATCATTGGAAGGGATATTCAGCGTGTCTGAGTAGCTGCCCGTGGCGGTGGGCGCGAAGCGCACGGTGACGTTGCACGAGGCAGCGGGCGCCAGGTTTGCTGCGGAACAGTTGTCTGCTTGCAGCGAGAATGGTGTCGACAAGCCGCCAAGGCTGCCGATGACCAGGTTTGCCGTGCCTTCATTGCTGACCGTCAGGACCCGGTCGGAAGTCGTGTTGATGTCCACGTTGCCAAACGCGGCGGATCCGGCAACCGCGATATCCGGTTCGGGGTCACCGCCTCCAGGCGTGCCGGACAGGGTGACCTCGTCGCCCCAGCAATAGTCGCCGGCGTGGGCGCCGGTAGCGCGAAATCGCACCATCACGTCGGCATTGTCGTCAATCCCGGCAGGCGAAATGGTGTTGGAATAGAAGGTGCCATCGTCACTGCCGTTGTGTACTTCAACCACTACAGCCCACGAGCTGCCACCATTGGTGGAGACTTCGGCGTAACAGTCGTCGCCATTTTCCAGCGAAGTCGCGGCCAGGTGCATGGTGACGCTGACGTTGCTGAATCCGGTGGTCGGCGTGGCCAGGGAAGAGATTGCCGTTTTTTTGTGGCGCAATGAATATTGGCCGATGGCCTGCAATCCATTGACTGCAATATTACCGCTCAGGCTCCAGCCGTTGGCATTGCCGTCTTCAAAGTCTTCGTGGAGGATTGTATCGGCGAAGGTCGGTGTAGAAAATATTACGGTCAACAGCAATATCGTGACTGGAATCCTGGACTTGTTGCGGTGCATTTCATGCCTCCTTTCATCCGTCCGCCAAGGTCCTGGCCAGGTCCTAGAGGAGGCGCAGGATGGTCGACGGGCACATATGTATGGCGATCCTGTCGGACGGTAGCAAGTCGCTGGGCCGGTGAGTAGTACCAACCCGGAAGTTGCTATACGTCCAGTTTTACCGAGCGTCAATATCGCGACCTGCAGCTATTCCTGGCCAGAAAAAAGCAAGGACACCCACTACTCTAGGCAACCAATGTAAAGGGTTTCCACCCCTGTTCTGATCAGCTATTTCTCTGGCCGGGATCATCTGCCTGAGCTGGCGAACAACCATTTGCTGGTCGAAATGCCTTTGATAAATCGCCCAACCCCGGGGATCGTTGGTACTCAGCCAAGTGGTGGATGTCCTGGCTTTAGTTTCCGCGCGACATCGGTTCGATCGGATAAACTGGCGCAAATGCGCAAAAAATGGAGCTCCCAGATGCCCGTTCGCGACTCTTCACGACGCCGTTTCCTGGGCGGCATTGCAGCTGGTACCGCGCTGGCCGCCAGCGGTGTGGGGCATGCCGGAAAAGCGGTAGCCCGGCCGACACCGCCCATTGGCGCGTCGCCCGATGAACTCGCTCGGGATGAAGCATTCTGGCGCGAGGTCGGGGCCTTTTACGACCGCACCAAGGGCGTCCTGAACCTGGAGCACGGCTACTGGGGAAAGATGGCAAGGCCGGTGCAGGACGCGTACCTCGATGCGCTGCGCATGGTCAACGCTCAGAACTCCTTTTATGCGCGCAAGGACTACGCGGCAGACGAAGCGGAAAGCGTGCACCGCATCGCCCGTGCTCTCGGCGCACATGACGACGAGGTCGTCATCACGCGCAATGCGACCGAAGCCTGCCACAACGTGATCCGACAGTACCGCGGACTTGGCAAAGGTGATGCGGTGCTGATTGCTGACATCGATTATCCCCACTTCAAGTCGCACATGCACTGGCTCGGCGACGGGCGGGGCGTGCGGGTCGTCGAAATTGAAATACCGACGCGCGCCAACCAGGTCGATATTCGCAAGCTCTACCAAAAGGCATTCGAGTCCAACCCCGATCTGAAACTGATGCTGATAACGCACGTGTCGAACCAGCACGGGCTTGTCGTGCCGGTCGCCGAAGTAGCCGCCGAGGCGCGCGGTAGAGGGATCGATGTCGTCTGTGATGCAGCCCAGTCATGGGGGTTGCTGGATTACAAGGTTGCCGACCTCGGCGTCGACTGGGTGGCATTCAACCTGCACAAGTGGATCGGGGCACCCGTCGGTACCGGCGCGCTGTACATGCGGCGTGGCTCCCTGGGAAAGGTCGCCCCGTACCCGGGCGACGGCGGCACCGAAGACATGAACGTCGCCAAGCGAGTTCACCCCGGCACCTATAATTTCGCCGCACGGCTGGCGATTCCGGCGGCCCTCGATTTTCATGAGTCCATCGGGACGGCCAACAAGGAAGCGCGCCTCCGTTACCTGCGGAGCCTGTGGACTGACGAAGCGCAGCACATGCCGCACCTGGAGGTGCTCGGCGGAAAAGACGAGGAATCCTGGACCGGAATCGGCTCTTTCCGGCTCGCCGGGCAAACGACGATCGAGGAGGCAACGAAGTTGCAGCAACGCCTCGAAACAGAGTTTGGGATCTTCTCGGTGGTGCGCAAGGGCCTCGCCTCAGGCGGATGCGTGCGTATCACCCCGCAGGTTTTCAATAGCGCAGATGAGATTGGCCGGCTCGTAGACGCCCTTCGCGACCTCGCCAAGAGCGCCATATCCGCGTAAAGGGGTCTGTAAAGGGGTCCGTAAAGGGGTCAGAGCCCTTTATGTTATCAGCCAAGTGTTGAGAATTCTGGCATTTTCCATAGGCACTTTCCATTCCGACCCCTTTATTGTTGACCCCTTTATTACAGAGACGATTAAGCCACACGCCTGGCAAAGCAGGGATCGGGAAGTCGTGTTCACTCCTCGAAGCTTTACACCCGTATTCTGCTGGATCGGTGGTGAATGTCGACGGGTATCGACCTGCAGGGCCGCTGGAATTTACAGGATGCGGATTTCGAAGCGGATTCCCACGGCCAAAGCATTGTCGATAGCGCGATCCAGGCCGGGGTTGATTACGTATTGCAAGTTCGGCTGCATCGCGAACCGGTCACTGAATTGCCGGCGGTAGGTCAGCTCGATCACGGTTTCGTTGTTGGCAGGTCTCTCGGCAACCTCATCAAATCCGTGTGCCCAGGAAAATGCAATGCCGGCCTCATCTTCAGGATACTTTGCGGAAAATGCGCGCCAGTTCACCCCCCCACTGAGGAAATGGGAGAACAGGTTGGCCTCCCGCCTCGCAAAGCCGTAACGGGCGAAGATCGAGTAATTGCTCTTCGCACCAAGACTCAGCCACTCGCCTCGCACATAAGCGCCGTGGTTCCGAAGTTCCTTGGAATCCCCAACGTCGATGCGCCGACTATAAGCCCAGGTACCGAGCAGGGCGCGAAAGCCCGGTGACTCGCGCTGGAGTTCCCCGATCAGCAGCGCACCGTCGTCCCCACCCAGCCTTACCGCGGTTCTCGTGGGCCGCTCCGGATCCCCCGGAACACCGTCAAGGACTGCCGCGCGTGCCGTCCAGTGGGTGTGGAACCGGTGCTGCCACCGGAGCGCCAGACTGGTGACTGGAAAAATCGAGGGGCCGTTCTCGCCGGTCTGGGAAATTTCCGTGCCGATACCGTGGGCGCTGCCGAGAAACAGTTGCGCACTCTCAAGTGCATCGAATTCGCTGTTAAGGTCGTAAAGCCCGAAGCGTATATCGGTGCGCGGCGATATGTCGAAATTGATCCATGCCTCGTACAGCCGGGCAGCCCGTTCCCCGGTTTCAATGTTGCTAATCACCTGATGGTCGCCGACACGGGTCGAGGAGAATTCCCGGCCGTTGTTGTAGAGGCCGTAAACAAAGAACTGGACCCCCTGCAGCCCCCACAGGCTTTCAGCATCGATATCGACCGTGAAATCCAGGTTGTCCAGGTAGGTCGAACCGGGATCCACTCCACCGGACAGCAAGTTCCATGTATCCGCGGTATAAACCAGTTCCCATCGCACTTCTTCACTGTCTGCAACTACCGCAGTCGTCGCCAGGAAGAGTGACAGGCTGACAAGCAGGCAAATGTAACCTGCCTTGCACTTGTTGCCGATTACGGTCATCGCTTCAACAACCCCGGCGAAAGCACTTGTGGTCACGGGCAGCGGCTTATCCATTTGCCACTGCGGTCACGACCTGCGACACGTCCGGTCGTCGCAACTTTGATACTGTGCGCATTGTGAGGTTTCATGATGAATTCAGGATAAGAAACAGGCCCTGACAATAGCGACTAATACTCGACCGGGCATGCGTCATTAGCCCGAAACACCGCGCTCGGGCCGCCCAGGGTCCCGAAATTCGGTATCCGGCGAATGGTAGATACGGCAGATGCCTGGAGATTACGCTCGCTGGCGGTGAAGGACCCCTTTGCCAATCCCGTTGTCTGGGAACCTTTCGAATGGACGGGCTGACCGTATGACAGCGACCGGAAACTAAACCGGATTCACATGTTTATCCTGCAGTTCCATGGACTGAATGACGTCTTCAATAAAGTATGCTGCCAACTCAAAACGCCCATCCAATCCCGCCTTCTTGTAGACCGCCTGGGCCTGTTGCCTGACGGTTCGCTCGCTCGTGCCCCTCGATTCAGCGATGTCCTTCAGGCGCAGACCTTTCAGCAGAAGCAGGGCTATTTCCTTCTCAGCGAGGGTCAGGCTCCAGCGATCGAATTCCTGCTGGATGTGATTCTGGATGTCGTACAGCGCCTTTTCGAGCGCCTCGGTATGCAACATGGCTTCGCCGGTGGCCGCCTCGTAAGCTTGCTGCAGACCCTCTTCGCGCTGGTGCGCGCGATGTCTCTGGTAAATCAGGATGGTCACGAGCAAAATCGAAACAGCCGCCAGTGCTATGGCCCACGCATAGCGACGCAATAGCACCGAGCCGATGATTCGTTCAGCGGCGGGATCCGCTTTGGACATTAGGTCCAGTTCCTGTTCCGCCAGTGTCTGCTCAGATTCCACGAAGCGACTGAATTCAGTTCCGCCCAGGTATGCATCCAGCCATTGATGTTTCTCAAGTTGATGCTGCCAGGTCGCGGTCGATACCATTGACTGAATCAGTGAAAACAGCCGTCCGAGTTGCTTCTCATCGAGACCGGGGGCCGCGAACACGCCACGCCAATTCCGCCGTTTAATCTTGATGCCCAGTTTTGAAAAGCTCGGGAATTCGCTGCCTTGCATGCCCTCATTGTTCAACACCGCCAGGATCCGGATCTGTTGGTTCTTGAACGCCGTCTCGAATTCGCTGAATCCGCTGATACCTGCCTGGTGGCGCCCTGCGGCCAGCGCCGCTGCCACCTCGCCGCCGCCCGGCAAGCCGGTGTAGTGCAGGCGTGATGGCGGAATGCCCAGGGCACGCGCGATCTCGTGTAGATTGAGTTCATCGACGCCGGCCTTGGAGCCGCCCACCCAGGACAGAGAATCCGGCGCCGACAGCATGGCTTCGAAAAGTCCGTCTATGGTTTTGAAACTGGAACTGGAAGGCACGGCGACCGCGGCATTGTCATAAGTCAGGCGCGCTAACGGCGAGGCGTCGAGTAACGACACGGCCGAGTGATTCTGGATTACGGCCCCGACCGTGAACATTCCGCCCACCAGCACCGCGTCGCCTTGTCCCTTGCGGGCGACGAGGAACTGGGCCAGGCCGATCACGCCCCCTGCGCCAGGGCTGTACTCGATATCTACAGAATTGACCAGGCCTTCCTGCTGAAGGGTCTCGGACATGGCCTTGGCCGTCAGGTCCCAGCCACCACCGGGTTCGGCCGGCACAAGGATGGTCAGGTGGGAAATTTCGCTGGTGTCGTCAGAAGATGATTCCGGCGCCGCCCACGAAGCCGCGAAGAACATCCAGGCACCGAGGGCCAGTGCAAACCTTAAACGACAGGGTTTCATAAGCGAAAGTATAAATGAATCCAGCACCTTGATTGGCAGGGTCCGCCTCCCTTGCAAGTGGCATGTGCGCATTAGTCCCGCGCCCGGTTGTCGGGCTGCAGGGTTACCGATGGGCAGTTGATAGAAATCAGTCCCGCGTGCCATCCAAAGGCACGTTGCGCGTTTTGTCACGAGCTGCCGGGGTTGGGCCGCGGACTCGCTTTAGGAGATTCCAAACCAGTGGCGCGAGCAACACCAACGCTGCCAGGACCCAAAGCGAAATGGCCAACGGGCTCGCAAACAGGATCTTCGGGTCGCCATCCGAGATCGACAGGGCGCGACGCAGGTTCTGCTCCATCAGTTGCGCCAGCACGAAACCCAGGATGATGGGGCCGGTCGGGAAGTGAAGCTTGCGCAGGATGTAGCCGAACACACCGAGAAGCACCATCAGCACCAAGTCGAAGGTCGAGCTGTGGATGCCGTACACCCCGATGAAACTGATCGAAGCGATCAACGGTACCAAAATCGCGTTCGGGATACGGAGCATGCGGGTGAAAAGCCCAATCATCGGGATGTTCATGATCAACAACAACACGTTGGCAATGAACAACGAGGCGATCAGGCCCCACACGATCTCCGGTCGCGTCTCCAGCAACAGCGGCCCGGGTGTGATGTTGTACAGCGTTAAAGCACCTAGCATGACGGCCGTGGTGCCGCTACCGGGCACGCCCAGCGTCAACATAGGTATAAAGGATCCGCAGGCCGAGGCATTGTTGGCTGCTTCCGGGGCCGCCACCCCGCGGTGATCGCCGTCTCCGAAACTCCCGTCCTTGTCGGAAATGCGCTTGGCAGTAGTGTACGCAATGGCACTCGCGATGGTGGCGCCCGCGCCCGGCAGGATACCGATCCCGAAGCCCATCAATGCTGAACGAATCATGGTCGATAAGGCGCTGGTGAATTCCTGTGCATTGAACAACAGGCGCCCGGATACTCGCACTACCTGTTGCCCGACGTTAGTTTGTTCGAGCATCACCAGGATTTCACTGATCGCAAACAGGCCGATCACCACGACAATAAACTGGATACCGTCGCTGAGGTGGATACTGCCGAAGGTCAGACGGTAGACGCCGGTCCCGGAGTCGATGCCGACCGTGGCCAGAGTGATACCAATAAAGCAGCCGAGCAGTGCCTTGACCGGTTTTCCGCCAAGCATTCCGCCAAGCGTCGCGATCGCGAATACCATCAGGGCGAAGTATTCCGCCGGCCCGAAACTCAGCGCCCAGTCTGACAGGATCGGTGCGAAAAGCACGATACCGACGGTGGCAACGAAAGCGCCGAGGAAAGATGAAACCGCGGAAATCGACAAGGCCACGCCGGCGCGGCCTTTTTGTGCCATGGGGTAGCCGTCTACTGTAGTCATCACCGCGCCGGCGTCACCCGGAACGTTTAGCAGGATGGCTGAAATGCGACCGCCATACTCACAGCCCATGTAGACCGAGGCCAACAAAATCAACGCGGATTCCGGCGGCAGGTGCAGCGCGAACGCCAACGGCAGGAAAATCGCCACGCCGTTGATGGGCCCGAGACCAGGTAACAAGCCGAGGACGGTGCCGGTGAAGCATCCGGCGGCTGCCAGCACCAGGTTCAAGGGAGCCAGCGCGACGGAAAAACCCTGCCCTAAGTGCGAGAAACTGTCCATCGTCTAGGCGTCCAGGCTCAGCAGGCCGAGCGGAAGGCTGACTTCCAGCAGGCGGTCGAACACCAGGTAGCCGAGTACCCCGATCAATACAGCGGTGATTGAACTGGACATCCAGCTTCCGCCGAACAGCCGCGCGACCACCAGCGACATGGCCGCTGTGGCGACGGGGAAACCGAGCAAGGAGAACAATGCCGCATAGGCCAACAGCGATGCGACCAGCCAGGCGCCCTTCATCAGCATTGGACGTTCCGGCCAATGGACCTGGTGGTCAGGCCGGATCAGCAGCATCAAGCAACACAGCGCCATTAGAATCGCCATCAACAGCGGAAATGCCTTTGGACCGACCGGTTCGTAGGCGAAGGGTACTTTGAGCTTAAACATTTGGAACGCAATAACCGCGCAGACCGACAGCCACAAGACCGCGAATACGCGATCGCTCATGCGGCCGGCGCCCTTGCCGTCAGCCGATTTCATTGGCCCTGCAGTGCCACCGTATCGGAAACGAGCCCGAAATCCTGAACCAGTTTGCGGTAGTGCGCCATCCGCTGTTTGATCTCTTCATTCAATGCCGTCCCGGTCTTGGCGTAAGGAAACATGCCGAACTCGTGTCGCATCTGGTCGAACCGACCATCCGCCATCATCGTATCGAAACTTTGCACCCACCACGAGTATTCCGCATCACCGACGTTCGGGCCGGTGTAATAACCGCGCAAGATCGGCCAACTCAAATCAAAGCCTTGTTCACGCGCGGTCGGAACCGCGGCGTAAGGTGCCGGTAAACGTCCATCAGACATCACCGCGAGGACGCGTACGCGCCCTCCTTCGAGCATGCCTTGAACTTCAGAAATGTCTCCGGAATAGGCCGCAATATGGCCGCCCAATAGGGCGATCTGGGCTTCACCGCCGCCTTCAAACGGTACGTAGCGCATGGCGCGGTAGTCAATGCCGGCTTCGCGGGCAATGATCGCGCTCTTCATCCAGTCCTGGCTGCCAACTGTGCCTCCGGCCCCAAAAACTACCGAGGCAGGATCCTGCTTCAGGGCGTCGATCAGGTCCGCCAAGCTCCGAAACGGGGAATCGCTGCGCACGCACAACATCCCGTAGTCGATGCCGGTGGCGGCGACCCAGCGCACATCGTCTTCGGTATATCGACCGAACTTTCCTTGCGCGAGATTGAGAAGCGATCCGCCCGAAAAGGCCACGATGACATTGTCGTCGTCGCTGCGCTGCGCCACCACCGCGTTAAGCGCCACCGCCCCGATCCCACCGGGCTGATAGGTGACCCGCATGGGCCTGGGCAGCAATTCGAGTTCCATCAGGCCCTTTTGCGCCAGCTTGCAGGTCAGATCAAAGCCGCCACCCGGGGCTGAAGGGGCAATGCATTCCGGCCGGTCTGGCCCGCCAAACGCGGTTTCGCCCGCCTCCCCGGAGTCCGGCTGCTCATTGCAGGCACTCAGCAGCATAGCCAGCATGAATGCGGATAATCGGAGTGTGCCGTTGTCTCTCATTTGTTTACCTTCACTGGCCCAGCTGTGTAGCGGACTGCCCGGCCCGCCCGGGTGCGCAACGACAGGCAAATGGCCTGACCCAGATTCATGCCTTTTCCGTCGCGGCTGAGGATGAACCTTGGCAATTCCTGCGGTGCTCTCCCGGACCGGGTGAAACGCCTGTGATACTTGCCATCTTATCTGCTGTTCTGCCGTGGACTAGACCAGAATTCTTGCCACATTGCCATCCGCCAAGTGTTGGGGCCGGCGTCGCCCATCCGGATGCGAGGCGGACCCGCTTCGGACGAATGACGGATGATCGGGCTATGTTGAAAATTAGAGATCGCGAGGCATCGCGGACGCCCACTGAACCGGCCTTAATACTCAATTGGTTCGAACAGTGTTGCAACATTCTCAATACTGGCGTTTAGGATCTCGGGAATTGCGACGCCAGGCGGCCTGACCACCTCCAGGACCGGATCTTTTTGAAACTCAGCCCTACATCATCCGGGGCTTGATCCCATCACTGCTTGTTGCCAACGTGATCCAGCTATTTATTGAATAGTGCAATGATCGTCACATTAACTCGGATGCCGACTGTTTCAAATGGGATACTGGTCCCTCTATTTGCCACTATCAATATTGTAGGAGTCTACGCTCCCTGGCGGCACGTTCGAATTTACATTGATGGCAGTAATCGCAATTCTTGGATGTGAATCTGATTCAAACCCCCGCATGTGGCGCGTAAGGAGATCTTTTCTGTCTCTACTTTCAGCATATAGGTCCTTTGACGTATCCATAAAGGCAGGTGTTCTGCGTCATTCGTCGTATTGGCGAGGGGCTACTTTTGAGTGTAAAAAGATGATGTAGTCAAAAAAGGCTAAATATTTTACCTATCAGTTGCAGGTGACACTCAACAAATTCCTTCTTCCGTTCACATCCCATTTATGGGGGGGCACCATGAAAACTATAACTTCATTTCTTGCCGGCTTTTTCTTGCTCAGCGTGTCAGTCAGTCTGTTGGCTCAGACTGAAGGCGATGACGAACAAGACGACGAAGCTCAGTCGATCGAAGAGGTCATTGTCCTGGCGTCCAGAACGAATGCCACAGTGGCCTCAATGCCGAACCAGGTGACGATCGTCAACGAAGAGGAGATTCAACGGGCCATCACGGTCTCAGACAGCATGTCCGGCGTACTGGAGAACACGGTGCCCGGCTTCAGCGGCTCGTCGACAAGCCAGACCATGCGCGGAATATCGTTACGAGGTGGCAATCCCCTGATCCTGGTCGACGGCATTCCCCAGTACGTCAGCATGTTCGACAGCAACAAGGAGGCCAATCCCATCGACATGGATTTTGTCTCTAAAGTTGAGGTGATTCATGGTGCATCGGCGGTGCAGGGAATCGGCGGCACGGGCGGTGTGATCAACCTTGTGACCAAGATGCCCTCGGATGACGAAGGGTTCTCCCAGGACGTGACCTTGCGCCTGAATTCAGACACTTCTTTCAGCGACGATGGGCTCCACAAGAAACTCGCCTATACCGCGGGCTGGAGCAACGGCGACCTGAGCTTCATGGCCGGTTACTCGAGGAATTACCGCGGCATGTCCTATGACGGCAATGGCGATCTCGTAGGCTTGGTCCGGTTTTCGGGTAGCATCGGTGACACCGTTGCCGATAACCTGATGCTCAAAATGAATTACAGCAGCGGTCAACACTCGTTCAGCATCATGTTTAACGATTATCACATGGAAGCGAGGGAGAACTGGGCGCCAGTGGCAGGTTGCCACCCGAACCGTTGTGAACCGGCGCAGCTGCAATCTGCTGAACAGGGCTGGGACAATTCGATTCATGCCCTGCCTCCGGAAGATGACAACACGTCGCTGGTTTTCGACTACTTCAATGATGACCTGTTTGGCTGGACGTTGTCTGCCCAGGTCTTTGAATCGGACTTCGACTACCGTTTCGGTGGTACCACGAGCGCTTTTTATGACAACGTTAACCCGCCATCGGCCATCGTCGGCCAAACGGCGGTCACGTCCGACAAGAACGGTTTCAGGTTAGCGCTCTCAAAGACGATCGCAGAAGTGGTCGATGTCACCTTCGGTTACGACTCATATAACGAAGAGACATTCCAATGGGTGCCGCAGAACAACATGGTGATTATCCCACCCACCGAGCTTGAGCAATCGGCGCCCTTTGTCTACGCCACCTGGTCGGTCACCGACCAGTTCCGGCTCAACGCGGGCGTTCGCAGGGTGGACAGCGAGGTATCCATTGGTGACTTCATACCGATTCCCTTCTATCTCGTCAGGGGAAGCGGGCCCGTCACGGGTGGTTCGACCGATTCCACGGACAGCATTGTCAACTATGGGGCCATGTTCGATATCACCGATGACATATCCATTCACGCGAGCGTGACCGAAGGCTTCGAATTGGCCGAGGTAGGACGCGTGGTGCGCAACAATGGTGTCGCCGAGGGCGTGACTCTGTCCAATGATTACCTGGCCATTTCACCAAACATCCATGAAAACGTTGAGTTCGGTATCCGCTACGACGACGGAGTGACCATGGCGGAACTGGCGATATTCGAGCAGAAAGCGCCCTTCGGCAGCTCCTACGCACCCAATTCCGAGGGGATCCTGGAAATCTCCCGGGAGTCCACCAGAAGGACGGGTTATACCGCGTCATTCAGCCGGCAGTTCACCGACACGCTGGGCGCCGGTATCAGTTTCGCGCATGTTGACGCCGAGAGTGATACGGATGGCGACGGATCCTACGATACCGATCTCGTCTCTCTTTCCGCGGGTGCGCCGGACCAGATCAAGCTCTATATTGACTTTGCCCTGTATGGTTGGGACGGAAAAGCAACGTGGATCAAATATGACGATAAGACCTATACCAATACGATCTATTCTTTCGATGGTTATGATCTGGCAAGTGTTGACCTGACGAGGACGTTTGGAAATGGTGGAACTGTCGGTATCGCCATCGCGAACCTCTTTGATGAACAATATATCGACCTGTATTCACAGATCAGTCGAAACAACAACTGGTATGTTGCGGGAGTGGGAAGGACGCTCGGAGTCTCATACAACCAAAGATTCTAAGAAGAGCAGCTTTTGCTAGTTCAGTGGCCGTCCGCATGATTTCAATTACTCCTGTCATGCTGGCGGCCAACGTTTTATCAGCGGAGCGTCCAATTCGTACAATCATTCTCACTCGTGGCTCGCATTCGATGATGCCATGGTTATCGGGCTTCGATTGCAACACGGTCGTACGGTCTTGACGTTGCGTAAAGCGGGATTCCTGTTTTCTCGACGGCAAGTACTGGGTGCAATGGCGGCTGGTGCCGGTTATTCGCTGGTGCCTGCGGCCTTCGCGGTACCCTCGGCTGACCATGCTCTGACGAATTTGAACGATGGCTTGCCACGTAGCTTGCCAAGTGACATCGGCGTGGATCCACGCGCCGTGCTCGATTTTATCGATCATGTTTTTTCAAGGGATCTGCATCTGCACAGCTTCATGTTGTATCGCAGAGGGCACGTTGCGGCGGAGGGTTGGAGTTGGCCATATCATGCAAGCCGGCCACACATGATGCACTCCTTGACGAAAAGTGTGACCGCTTGTGGCGTCGGCATTGCTATCGACGAGGGGTTTTTCTCTCTGGATGACAAGGTTGTCTCGTTCTTTCCTGACGAATTGCCGGCAGAGTCCAACGTTTACCTTGAGGCCATGACGGTTCGCGACCTTCTGACCATGCAGTCAGGCCATGCCAAGAGCGTTTCAGGTTCTGTTTTTCGCCAGATCAAAACCAGCTGGGTGGCCGAGTTCTTCAAGATACCCGTCGTCCACGAGCCCGGGTCGCATTTCGTCTACAGCAGCGCATTGAGCTTCATGCTTTCAGCGATCGTCAGCGCGACCACGGGGAAAAGTCTTCGTCAATTCCTGGATCCACGCGTGTTTCGGCCCCTGGGTATCAAGGCGTTGACTTGGGGCGCGAGTCCGAACGGAATCAATCCGGGCGGTAACGGACTGAGCTGGACAACGGCAGATGCACTTAAGCTCGGCATTCTGCATCTCAATCGCGGGGCCTGGAACGGGCAGCAACTCGTCCCGGGCGATTGGGTGGACGAGTCGACTCGCTTGCATGTACCTGGCGAGGCGTACGGCTATCACTGGTGGCGGGAGGACTCAGTCAATGCCTATTACGCGGAAGGTGCCTTCGGACAATTTTCGATTGTATTCCCGGACCAAGATGCCGTTCTCACCCTGACAGCGGGTGTGCAGGACGAGCCATTGCTGGACATCGTATGGCAGTATTTTCCAACCGCGTTCGATGAGTCAACGTCAAAGCGTGACAGTGCAAGTAGCAGCGAATTGCGGTCGCGGACCGAAAATATGAGGCTTTTGCCCGAGGTTTACCGAACGCATTCGGCGACAGAGAAGCGAATTTCCGGAAAGACCTATCTTGTTGAAGATAACGAAGATCATGTGACCGCGATCAAATTGACGTTCGGTGAAGACGCGCTTGATTTCGAGCTGTCTGATCATCGCGGCTCCCACCATGTGATGGCTGGCCTGGGCAAATGGATCGAAAGCAGTACCAGCATGACCGGTAATAAATTGCATCATCAGTATCAATCCGATGACATGAAGGTCGTCGCCAGCGCTCGATGGTGGGATGAACAGACCCTGGAAATGACGTGGCAGTTCGTCGAAACAGCGTGGATGGACACGATCGTGTGCAGATTTATTGGTGACAGAATCAGCTTCGATCGGCGCGTCAATGCCAACTACGCACCCCTGTTTCGCCCAACCATTCGAGGGACCTTGGCCGGCAAAGAAACTTCTGGCTGATGTCGCTTAAGATCAACCAGTCGTTCGCCGGATTGTCCATACCGGTGGGATTGAGAACAATGCCAACCGGATTCAAGGAAACGCCATTGCCCGATGAACTGATAGTGAACCAGCAGTATGATTTCCCAGGAACACGACGGACGCTGCACGCCAATAGCGTGCGACGGGTCACGTAGACAAACGGCTTAGCACAGGAACAATTATGAAATTCAAGAAACGATCAATTCCGGCACCAAAGCGATGGATGGTGTTTATCGTCACTGGGCTACTCATGGCGCTTGGAACGGCATGGGCGCAACAGCCTGACGACCGGCGACCTGATGAACTGAAAAGGTACCTGGACCTTGAGTCCAAGAACATTGACGTGAAACTGGAGCAGATACTTCACCTGCTGTATGAAACCAACCAGAAGGTCATCACGCTTTCTTTTATTCAGCGCTATGGCGATGAAATCAAGATGGAACGAGCCATGGTTCCCAATGCCGATGGAGACCTCGTTCCATCCTGGGTATTCACGCCAGTTAAACGGGAGAAAGGCAAGCGCTACCCCGCTGTAGTGGCGGTACATGGCGGCTTTCACTATTCATT
>JABDJL010000179.1 GCA_013002505.1 Lysobacterales bacterium
ACATCCGTGTCGCTCAAGCCTGCCGGTTCCGGGCCAGCCACTACGGCCTGGGAAGCTCGGTGCAAACCATATTGGTATAGGGGAAAACCATCTGTGGGAGCGATCTGAGGCCGCAGGCCGATGGTCGCGATTCCGTGGCCGCAGTGCCTGTCCGGCCCCGGCAGGACGCCGTCAATACATCCCTGTAGGCTCTGTCGCGACATCCCTGTCGCTCAAGCCTGCCGGTTCCCGGACGGCCACTACAGCCACGAGCAAAAACCTTGGTACAGGGAAGTACCAACGCGTAGCGCGAGCGAGGATCAAAATCGAATTTTGTCCGAGCGACTGCGAATGGCGGCAGGATGCCCCATTTCGCAGATGAATTATTCCGTATAGAACTGCTGCCGGAACTTAATCGGCATCGCCTCGCTTGCAGCGTCGGGGGTGACGCTGACCATGAAGTCGAAGGTTTCCAGGTTGCGGACCGTGATTTCACCAATGTAATAAATCGCGTCCTCGCCTTCGTTGATCTCACGAAACTCGATGTCCCTGATCTGGCCGGTGAGGTTCTTGGCCGTTGCGGAAATATCCGCCCTGACGGCAGTGTCAGGGCCCTCGTCGGACTTTCGGAGCACGGTAATGTTCAGCATCGCGCGGCTCGAGGACCGGCGGATACCGTATTGTTGTGCAACCTGGGGACTCAGCATGTCGGTATTCATGGCGTTGTAATGCACAACGTAACCATTAAATTCCTGCGCTTGTTGAGCCTGCAGCGTGCAGCTTAACCAGAGCAAGCCCAAGGTTCCGATCCTTACCAGGTTTTTCATGTGAACTCTCCGCCAGGCCTGAGTATCGCCGCGTTCGTTAATGCAATCGCACAACCGCATTAATATCCTAGCAGAAGAATCAGGAATCGAATGGCAATCATTGCAAACAAAGGCGACAAATCGATACCGCCGATGGGTGGAATGAATTTGCGAAATGGCCGTAATACAGGACCGGTTAGCTGAAATATCAACGGTACGATCGGATGCCTGAAACGGCTGCCTACCCAGCTCAATATGACCACCACGAGTATCAAAAAGAAATAGAGCCACAGCACGGCCAGCAGCATCTTCGTTACGGCCAGCAATGCGAGTTGTGGCCAAGCAATTTGTAGGGAGTTGATTGCGCTCACGATCAGCAAGCCCAGCAATTCGAGCAGGAATGCCAGCACCACCGAAGCGGTGTCGAGCCTGCCAATGGACGGAATGACACGGCGCATCGGGATCAACAGGGGGTTGGTGACCTTGACCAGGAACTGGCTGAGCGGGTTGTAGAAATCAGCCCGTACCCATTGCAGCAACAGTCGCAGGATTACCGTGACGACATATAGGTCAATCAGCGTGCTGAACAGGTAGGTCAGGGCACGGGTGCCATTCATGATCCGGATTCCTCGCCGGACAATTCGCGGCCGCGCTCGGTGGCCGCCTTGACTGCTTTTGCTACCAATTCGTTGAAGCCGCCCTCGGTCAATGCTTCAAGCGCTGCTTGCGTGGTGCCGCCCGGAGAGGTTACGCGGCGCCTGAGCTCGGCGACATCAAGCTCGCTTTGTGCTGCCATTTCACCCGCGCCCCTGGCCGTGTGAAGCGCCAGCTTGGCAGCGGTTGCAGGCGGCAGCCCCCCTGCCTGGCCCGCATCGCGCAGCGCCTCGGTCAGGAGAAAATAATAAGCCGGGCCGCTGCCGGATACCGCCGTGACGACATCCATCAAGGCCTCATCATCAAGCCACACGACCTCGCCGGCCGCAGCCATGATGCGTTGTGCATTCTTCCGGTGTGCATCGTTGCAGGCCGGGCCAGCGTACAAGCCACTGATGCCTTTACCCACCAGGGCGGGTGTATTGGGCATGGTTCGCACGATGGGTATGTCGTCGCCCAGCGCGCGACTGATCGCCGCAATGGTTATGCCGGCTGCAATGCTGACCACCGTCTGCCTGCGCTCGACCAGCGGCGCCAGCGCTTCGAGGACCGTTGGCATTACCTGTGGCTTGGTCGCCAGCACGATCACATCAGCGCCCTCTACGGCCGCTTGCGCATCAGCAAAACACTCGACCGGGTACGCGGCTTCCAGGCGTTCCCGGGCCTCCGGGCTGGGGTCGCTGACGCGGGTCCTGTTGGGCGGGTTGTCAGCACCGTAAAGCCCGGCAATCAGGGCCGCCGCCATGTTGCCGCCGCCAATAAATGCAATGTTCATCAGTTATGAGATTCCTGTGCTCTGGGTCCGAAAATGTCGGTGCCGACACGCACCATGTTGCTGCCTTCCAAAATCGCCAGCTCAAGGTCGCCGGACATGCCCATCGACAAAGTGTCCAGCGGATAGCCCTGCTTCCGCAGCGCATCATACAACGAGCGGGTGCGCCGAAAACTGTCGCGTGTCGCGTCTTCGTTCACGCCTGCCCTGGGAATGCACATCAGCCCCCGCAGCCTGAGCTGCGGCAATTCCCGGGCCAGCCGGGCCATGTCGTGCAATTCCGCCGGCGCCATGCCGGCCTTTTGCGGTTCGGCGTCGATGTTGACCTGCAAGCAAATGTTCAGTGGCGCCGCGTCGCCGGATCTCTGCGAGGACAGCCGCCTGAGGATTTTCTCCCGGTCCACGCTTTGAACCCAGTCAAAATGCCGGCTGATCAGGCGCGTTTTATTTGACTGGATATTGCCGATGAAATGCCAGGTGATGTCCAGGTCACGCAAGTCGGACTGTTTCCTGACGGCTTCCTGGGCCTCGTTTTCGCCAAAGTCGCGCTGACCCTGGCTATAAATCAACCTGAGGGCTTCGGCAAGATGCTTTTTCCCTACTGCCAGCAATCTGACCGTGCCGGGTTCCCGGCCCGCATCTTTGCAGGCTTTTTCAAGCCTCAATCTCACATTTTCAAGACCTTGCATTTTAAAGTTCATCTTGCGCAATAAGTGTGCAATGTTCTATTGTTATAACCCTAGAGAACGCCATTGAAATGGAATTCAGGCCGAACTGGCGATTCCGCTTGCCAGTCGGCATTGTAACGCGCCCCGGAGTTTAGCCAGGAGGGTTTATGGACATTGCGGAACTGCTGGCCTATTCGGTCAAGAACAAGGCCTCTGACCTGCATCTATCCTCGGGACTGCCGCCCATGATCAGGGTGGACGGTGACCTGCGAAGGCTCAACGTGCCGGCGCTTGAGAACGCGCAGTTGACCGAGCTGATTTACAGCACGATGAATGACCATCAGCGGCGCGATTTCGAGGCCAACCTCGAAGTGGATTTCTCCTACGCTGTACCCGGACTGGCGCGCTTCCGTGTCAATTGCTTCCATAATGACCGCGGTGTCGGCGGTGCATTCAGAACGATTCCAATGGCGGTATGGACGCTGGAAGATCTCGGCGCACCCCCATCATTCAAGGAAATTATCAACGTCCCCCGGGGGCTGGTGCTGGTTACCGGTCCCACCGGCTCGGGTAAATCAACCACCCTGGCGGCCATGATCGACCACCTCAACGAGACCGTTCCGGGGCACATCCTGACGATCGAGGATCCAATCGAGTTCGTGCACACCTCGCGCAAATGTCTGATTAACCAGCGCGAGGTACATCGTGACACGCACGGATTCAACCAGGCCTTGCGGTCAGCACTTCGCGAGGATCCGGACATCATCCTGGTCGGCGAAATGCGGGATATAGAAACGATCAGGCTTGCCTTGACCGCGGCGGAAACCGGTCACCTCGTTTTCGCCACGCTGCATACGAGTTCGGCGGCCAAGACCATTGACCGAATCATTGACGTTTTTCCGGCCGGCGAGAAATCGATGGTCAGGTCCATGTTGTCCGAGTCCCTGCGCGCGGTCATTGCACAGACCCTGATGAAACGCATGAGCGGCGGCCGTGTCGCGGCGCACGAAATCATGATTGCGACGCCGGCGATCCGTAACCTGATTCGCGAAGACAAGGTGGCGCAGATGTACTCGGCGATCCAGACCGGTCAGAATGTGGGTATGCATACATTGGATCAGTATCTAGAGGGACTGGTCAGTCGCGGTATTATTTCCAGGCAGGAAGCCGCCAAGAAAGCCGTGGATCGCAAACTCTTCCAGTAAGAGCGAGGCGAAATCACGCAGGAGAATTGAAATGAGCGCGATCGAAAGCTGGTTAAGACAACTTCACGAGGAAAAGGGCTCTGATCTGTTCATTACCTCGGATGCCCCCCCTTGCATCAAGGTGAACGGAAAGATCCGTGCCCTGACCACCGAGGTGTTGCTGCCGGAAGAGAGCGAAGAGATTGTCCGCACGCTGATGAACGAGCGTCAGGAAAAAGAATTCGAGGATACCAAGGAGTGCCAGTTCGCAATTGCGCTGGAGAACGACGTTCGTTTCCGCGTCAGTGCATTCTGTCAGCAGAGCCGGGTCGGCGCGGTTTGCCGCCGTATCGAGACCACCATCCCGACCATTGACGAACTGGGATTGCCGGAAATGCTCGAGGACCTCGCCCTGGCCAAGCGTGGCATCGTGTTGTTCGTCGGCGCGACGGGTACCGGTAAGTCAACGTCCCTGGCGGCAATGATGGGATACCGCAACAAGCGAATGAGCGGGCACATCATCACCATTGAGGATCCGATCGAGTACGTGCACTTTCACAACAAGAGCCTGATCTCGCAGCGCGAGGTGGGTGTGGACACGGAAAGTTTCGAAGTTGGCCTGCGCAATACATTGCGACAGGCCCCGGACGTAATCATGATCGGCGAAATCCGCACCCGCGAATCGATGGAACATGCCATCACTTTCGCCGAGACCGGCCACCTGGTGTTGTGCACCTTACACGCCAACAACGCCAACCAGGCCATGGATCGTATCCTGCATTTCTTCCCTGAAGACGCAAAGGAGCAGGTCCTGCTTGACCTGTCCTTCAACATGCGAGCGGTAATTGCCCAGCAATTGATTCCGTCGGCAGACGGTACGCGGCGTTGGGCGGCTGTTGAAATATTGCTCGCCACGCCGCTGGTCAGCGAGAAAATCCGTAATGGCGAGATCAACGAACTGAAGCAGCTGATGAAGGAGTCCGGGCACCACGGAATGATCACCTTCGACCAGTGCCTGTTCAACATGTACAAGGAAGGCAAGATCACTTACGACGATGCGATTCGCCACGCCGATTCGGCCAACGAAGTGCGCCTCGCGGTCAAGTTGTCCGAAGGCGGAGATGCCGACTCCCTGTCTGAGGGCTTGCGGGATGTCGAATTGCTCGAGCACTGATGGACCTGTCTTACGGTCTTTAACGGAAAGTTCGGTTGGCCTTAACAGTTTTTTAACCCCGGCAGGCCTACACTGTGCCTGCACTGGTTGAAGGCAAAAGGCCTGACGTAGCCGGTGTCAGCACACACTGCTGTGATTACGGTAAAACGGGGCAGTACAGGCCCAAGCGAGGTGTTGGTATCATCTGCTTGGGCCTTTTCTTTTGTGCATGCTGGAGTTCGCCATCGCGATGCGAATACTGATCATCGAAGACAATCCTGATATTGCTGCCAACATGGGCGATTACCTCGAGGAAAAGGGGCACACGCTCGATTTTGCGGGTGATGGCATCACCGGTTTGCATCTTGCCGTGGTTAACGACTTTGACGCCATCGTTCTCGACCTTGCGCTGCCCGGAATAGACGGTCTCGAGGTATGCCGGAAGATTCGTAATGAAGCCGGGAAGGACACACCGATTTTGATGCTGACCGCCCGCGACACGCTGGAGGATAAGCTCAAAGGGTTTGAAACCGGTGCCGATGACTACCTGGTCAAGCCTTTCGCCCTGCAGGAGGTGGAAGTTCGCCTCGATGCACTGTTCAGAAGGGGGCGCCGCCGCACATCCCGTGAGCTGACGGTCGGTGACCTGGCTTACAACCTCGATACGCTGACAGTTAACCGCGCCGGTACCGAAATTGAATTGAATCCCATTGGCCTCAAGTTGTTGCGCACCCTGATGGAGGCTTCGCCCAATGTCGTTTCCCGGGCTCAGCTGGAGAAAGAGGTCTGGGGCGAAGAGATGCCGGACTCGGACAGCCTGCGGGTACACATTCATTCTCTCAGAAACCTGATCGATAAACCCTTCAAGAGCAAAATGATCCAGACGCGCCACGGTATCGGTTACCGCCTGGTGGAGTCAGATGCAGTACCGGCATAGGCTTCGCAGCCGAATTGTTTTTTCATTCCTGTTGCTGGGTACGCTGCTGAGTGGCCTGTTTGCGCTGAGCACGCTGTTTCTTCAGAATTATCTTGAGGACCAGCTTATTGGCGAAACACTGGGCCGTGAGTTGAATGACTACGTGGCGCAGCTGCGCATTGACCCGACCGTGGTTGAGCCTTTCTACACGCGCATCCAGGGTTACGTGACACGCCCGGGAGACCCGAACCGTAGCGTTTCCGCCCAGATCCGGGAACTTGAGCCCGGCGTACACGAGGTGGAAACTGCCGAAGGCGTATTCAAAGCAGCGGTGGTCAAAGAGGATGACTTGTGGGCGTTCCTGATCTACGACGTCACCGAGAACAGGCGCCTGACACGGCAATTGCTGTGGGCGTTAACCGGTGTTGTCGTGCTGTTCTCACTCATGTCGCTGGCCATCGGCGTGTGGTCATCCCGGCGGGTGATGCGCCCGGTTAGCGACCTGGTTGCAAGGCTGGAGAGCCTCGGTGAACAGACTCCGCCGCCCAGCCTGGCGCAGCACTTTGCTGACGACGAGGTCGGTGAACTGGCCGCCGCCCTTGACCATTATGCCGAGCGCTTGCATCACCTCGTTGAGCGTGACCGCGAGTTCAATGCTGATGTGAGTCACGAGTTGCGGACACCGCTGGCGGTTATCTCGGGCGCCACGGAGCTGTTGCTTGCCCAGAAGGATCTTCCGGATAAAACCCGTGCACGGCTGTTGCGGATCGCGCGCGCCTCGCGCCAGTCCACGGACATCACGACAGCCCTGTTGCACCTGGTCCGGGCTGAACGCGGCACCCACGAGGACAGCCGGGCTCACGACGTTCGCAGGATCGCCGAACAGATCATCCAGTTACATGAGCCGCTGTTGGGCAACAAGTCGCTCGAGCTTAAAGTGGTGGAAAACGACCCGGTAAACGTGATCGCTCCTGAATCAGTCATTTCGGTGACCATGGGCAACCTGATCGGAAACGCTGTTCGTTACACACCATCCGGTGAGATCATTATTACGGTTGGAGATGGCATGGTCGTCATTGAAGACACCGGTCCCGGTATTTCGGAAGAAGAACTGGCGCACGTGTTCGATCGCCATTATCGCGGCGCAGGTGCTTCAGGCAAAGGATCCGGGCTGGGCCTGGCGATCGTCAAGCGCCTATGTGAGCTGTTTGGCTGGTCTATCAGTTTCAGTAACCGCGAAAGTGGTGGATTGCGCGCTGAGCTGAGGTTTTTCGGCCGCTAAGCGTGCTTGCGCGACGCGCCCAAGCTGATATCTTTGATGCGATTTCGAATGGGTAAAATGACATGGCTCTGATTAACTGCCCCGGTTGCGGCAAACGAGTATCTGCTGTGCTTTCCATGTGCCCCGAGTGCGGGGACGTTCGTGACAAGAATGACTCGCAACAGGACGCCGAGATTAAAAGACGAATGATGCGGGATCGCGTGTATCACCTGAAGATGATCAGTTACCTGGCCATCACGGTTTTCGTGGCCGGTTTCGGCTGGTATTGGTGGGATACAGGCGGATTCCAGCAGTCATCATCTGCCGGGCCATTAGTATTGCAGGGATTGGCGGCGGTGGCCTATATCGTAATACGGGGCTTGTTGTTCGCCGCGCGCAGGCGGCTGAAGATTATCAGCCGCGCCGTGTAAGTTGGACTACTGGATGCGCTCGACCTTGACCGATTTGTTGTAGCCTTCCACTTCCATCCGCCATGCGCCGAACATCGTGGATTTGATCCTCACTTCCGGATTGGTCATCGTCTTGGTGAAAAAGCGGTCGGTTTGCGCCTGTTTCCAGACCATGCCGTTTTCCAGCCGGAAGATGGTCTCGCCATCCCAACCGGAGAATTCTCCGTCAATTCGCGTAACAATGTCGTCGTAATCACCTTCGTCTTTCTTAAGACCGCGCGTGTCCTCGACCGGGTCAGTGACGGCTACCTGGCCTCCCGGCGCTACAGGTCTGCGGCCAGGCACGGCGGCATCCAGCGTCGCCACGGAATGCGCGCGGAGCCACTGGTTAAGTTTTGCCAGTTCTTCATCAGTTAACTTGCTCAGCCCGGTTTCCATAAATTCCTTGCCGGTCATGCGCTCCTCGACTGAAGAAAAGCTTTCCTGCGCAGATACAGAGCCTGCGAGACCACACATTGCAATGATGAGTAATGCCTTTTTCATGATGATTCAATTGCCCTGGTTAATTGATGACTGCATTATATGCGAAAAGCCTCGTACTATTCTCTGGGGAGGTTGGACTTAAGGCGATTTCACACGAACCTCTCCGGGCCCACACCCGAAAATTTATTGCGGAATATTTCCTACAGGTCCTGTTGGTACCTGACGTAGGGAATGCGGCCATACACCGATTCAAACGGATCCACGATGTTGTTATCGGGAGCCTTGTTTTCATCGCCACCGCTGTTCAGAAGATTACTGGCGCCAACGCTGAGGCTTGCATTCCAGGGTGTGCGCCAGCTGAAGTAGACGTCGAACATCGTGGTCGCATCGGTTTCACTACGATTCAGGAAGCTCATCGGTTCCCTGTAAAGACCCTGTATGCCACCACTGAATGAATTTCGCTGCCAGTCGAAGCTGACCCGTGCGCTGTCTACAGGGTCGGCCAGCGTCCATTGCGATATTCCACCCTGGAACGGCAAGGTTGCATCAAACTCGGCGTCAAGCACGCGGGTGAATTGCAGGCCGAGTTGCATTTCACCGGCATTGTCGGTTGCCACACCGAGCCTGAACTCGAGGTCGATACCACTGACTTCAGAATCCAGCTGACCGGGTAAAAGACGATTGGCCGGGGCCCTCATCACGTCCGCAATGGAAGGAGTCATCAGGTTTCCGCCGACCGTGGCGCCGATGCCTCTGGCGTCTGCGCTGCCTTGCTGCCGAAACAGGTTAATACCCGCGGCAAGATTTTCACTGACGCGATACTGGGCGCCAAGGTTGATGGTGGAAGAAGCAGACTCCAGCGGCTCGTTGGTGAAATAGCAGTTCGATGCGCGGTAAGAGCCGGCATCAAGAACGCCATTCTCACAATGGATGCTGCCAAGCGCCTGGAAACTGCTCGATTGCTGGTTCAGCGACGCGCCGAGCCTCAACTCTTCGGAAACAGACCAGCCCAAACCGGCCGAGGCCAGGATCGAACCACCATTTCCAAATGACAATGGCGTGGTCCCGGCGTGAAGGGTCAGCGGTTGCGCGAGCTGCAACTCGAGTTTGCGGTTCTCACTACCAGCCGTGTCAAAAGCCAGTCCGCCACTGCCATCACTGGCAAGGATCAACGGGCCGGTTTCCGCGCTGTTTTGTGGCGCCAGGAATTCGAGGCCGGAGAACTGTGTGATTTGGGCGTCAGCGTCAGCCGATTCCGCTTGCTGCGACCAGGCCGTCCAGGGCAACAGGCAAAGCGAAGCACAGGCAGCCAGCGTACCGCGCCTCACCATCAATTTCCTGTTACCTCTTGTGCCCATCATTCAGTGCTCAGTTCCTTACCCAATCCTTGGAGTACGAAAAGTACTAAAAGTTTAACCTAATCATAGCAAAAATGCGGGCTTGCGATAGTCTGGAGACAACAATTTACGCTGTTATACTGCAAAAAAACGGGATAAAAGGAATAAAAATGGCACTTGCCCATACACCGATCTGTGAATATGGCAAACCAGCGCCGGATTTCCGCCTCAAGGGTATCGACGAAAATTTTCGCACTTTACATGATTGCACGGGTGAAAAGGGTGTGCTCGTCATGTTCATCAGCAACCACTGCCCGTACGTGAAAGCCATTCGTAAAAAGCTGGTGCGGGACTGCACGGATCTACAGGCGCTCGGTGTGGGCTGCGTCGCGATCATGCCCAATGACACGGTCAACTATCCCGAAGATTCACTGCCAACAATGAAGCAGGTCGCGGAGAAGTTCGAATTTCCGTTTCCTTACCTGATCGATGAAACCCAGCAAGTTGCCCGTGCGTATGGCGCCGTGTGCACGCCTGATTTTTTCGGCTACAACGCAAACCTCGAGTTACAGTACCGCGGCCGGCTGGATGGGGCCGGTGCCAACCCCGATGCCGGGGATGAACCGCGCGAACTGTACCAAGCGATGAAACAGGTCGCTGAAACCGGGCGCGGGCCGGAAAAGCAGCTTGCGTCAATGGGATGTTCCATCAAGTGGAAATCCTGAGCGCTGCTTTTCCTCCCTGGCGGCGTTGCAGGGTTCTCCTCGGCGGTCATTACGCCAGCCGGTAACTCCCTTCTCGGATTCAGCCTGCGCCTTGCCAGGTAGAAAAATCATCTGCTCAGGAACCTGAGCGCTGCCGCATATATGGGCAACATGGCCCATCCCTGGGCCAGTTGCATGTCGCTGCACAGAGGCGTGACTCTGCTCCACTCCTTCACTCGCTGTCGCTCGTGTTTGCACTTCCATGTGCAAAGCCCGTTTGTTGGTACAGTGGCCGGCACCATGCCAGAAAGGGATACCGGATGAGCCTGCGAGGGGTGTATGAAACAGGGATGTTTCATCCAAGCCCCCAGGGATGGGTTCACGGCGTCCCCGAGCAGGCTTGGCCGGTGTCGCTTTCAACGGCGACCTGCCGGGGCCGAGCAGGCACTGCGGCCACGGAATCGCGACCATCGGCCTGCGGCCTCAGATCGCTCCCACAGGGTTTTCAATGAACCGATTTCAATGCTCTTAATTTGCGTAATTGGCGTAATTTGCGGATATCTTCCTGGCGAGCTTTGACCATCGGCCTGCGGCCTCAGATCGCTCCCGGGGGGATGTATTCACGGCGTCCCGCCGGGGCCGGGTTTTTGGCTCTATTTGCCAAGGCATTTACTTCGAATGTCGGCATCGCTTTGACCACCTCAACACTTGAATATGTCCTTTCAACCCCGCCCTTGCCACATTCCCGCCCTCATAAGCTAGACTATTGCGACTTTGAATCTTGGAGATAAGCGATGAGCCTGGTATTCCTGGTTGGTGTCGATTGCAGCAACTGTGGCGGTCGCGCGTTGGAATACGCGACTGATCGCGCATCAGTGAAGGGTGCAAAAGTGCTGGTCGCCCACGTGATTGAATGGTCACCTTTCAGTTTCAGTACGCCGCAGGAAAACGAGGAGCGTCATAAACGCCGCGAGGAAGAGATTCGCCGCGCCCAAACGGAAATTATCGAACCCATCGTTGCAAATCTTCGTGAGCGGGGCATACAAGCTGAGGGAATCGTTCGCCACGGCCATGCAGCGGAAACGCTGGCCAGGATCGCCAAGGAAAACAAGGTGACCAATATCGTGGTGGGAAGACGTGGTTCCTCCAGATTCAAAGCGCAGGTTTTTGGAAGCGTAGCGAGCAGCCTTGTGCAAATTGCTGACCGCCCGGTCACCGTCGTTCCCTGATTCCACAAACCGGAGAAAATCAATGAGCACAAGAACTCGGATTGTGACTGCCCTGATCACTTGCCTCACCGCATTGCCCGCATGGGCCCAAAACGGTATCGACCAGAGAATCAATGATGCGATCAGGCCTGCCTCGGACTGGGTTGCCGGCATCGTGTTTTCGACGTTTCCGCTGTTTGGCGTCGATGTGCCATTCGTTCTGGTTTGGCTGGTGGTGGCTGCAACATTTTTCACGTTCTACTTCAAATTTATCAACGTACGTGCCTTCGGGCACGGTTTTAAACTGGTCAGGGGTGACTACAACGACCCGAAGGCAGCCGGCGAAGTCACTCATTTCCAGGCCCTGGCCACGGCGCTCTCGGGAACCGTTGGGCTGGGCAACATCGCGGGCGTCGCGGTGGCCGTTTCGATTGGCGGACCGGGCGCGACGTTCTGGATGATTGTTTGCGGCCTGCTCGGCATGTCATCGAAATTCACCGAGTGTACGCTGGGCGTCAAATACCGTAATGAGTATGAAGATGGCACGGTATCCGGCGGTCCCATGTACTACCTGTCCAAGGGACTGGGCGAAAGAGGCTTCCCAAAGCTCGGTAAAGTACTGGCCGTGTTGTTTGCCATAGCCTGTATCGGCGGCTCATTTGGCGGCGGAAACATGTTCCAGGCCAACCAGAGCTTTTCGCAACTGGTTTCCATGACCGGCGGGGATACCGGCTGGCTGGCTGATAAAGGCTGGCTGTATGGCATCGTGGTGGCCATCCTGGTCGGGCTGGTCATCATTGGTGGTATCAAGGGCATCGCCCGTGTGACATCGAAAATCGTTCCCCTGATGGCCGTAACTTACGTGACTGCCGGCCTGATCATTATTTTCATGAACCTGTCGGCGGTGCCGGCCGCATTCGGCGCCATTATTACGGGGGCGTTTTCGCCGGAAGGCGTTGCTGGCGGCGTGGTAGGTGTGTTGTTCCAGGGCTTTAAACGTGCCGCGTTTTCAAACGAAGCTGGCATAGGCTCAGCGGCCATCGCGCACTCTGCCGTGCAAACCAGCCGGCCTGTGACAGAAGGCTTCGTGGCGCTGTATGAACCGTTTATCGATACTGTCGTTGTGTGCACGATCACGGCCCTGGTCATCATCATCACCGGTAGCCTGGACCCGAATGTTTCGGGCGTGCAATTGACCTCCAATGCCTTCGAATCGGCCATCAGCTGGTTCCCCTGGGTGCTGACCGTGGCGGTGGTGCTGTTCGCATTCTCGACGATGATTTCCTGGTCGTACTATGGCCTCAAATGCTGGACATACCTGTTCGGTGAAACCCGCGCCACGGATGTTACCTACAAGATCCTGTTCCTGGTTTTCGTGGTCATAGGGTCCTCGATGCAGCTCGGTGCAGTCATCGATTTCTCAGACGCGATGATTTTCGCCATGGCGTTTCCGAACATTCTCGGGTTGTACTTCCTGTTGCCCGTGGTCAAGCGCGAGTTGAACGAGTACTGGGCAGACCTTCAGGCCGGACGTTTACAGAAGTTTGAATGACCTGGATTGCGGCGCAGTCGGCCGGGCGGGATGCCTGACATCCGGCCCCTGATACGTCAATTCTGACCTGCATCCAAAAATTGCGGACTGAAGCTTGCCCGGTCCCCTGCGATGGGCGAGAATTGTGCGCTGTTTCGACCGGCCTTCGGGGCCGGGCCAATTCTGAATCAGGGAACCCCTATGCCCAGCCGACGTGAACGAGCCAATGCAGTGCGCGCCCTTTCGATGGACGCCGTGCAGCAGGCGAACTCCGGCCACCCCGGCATGCCGATGGGCATGGCCGACATCGCCGAAGTACTGTGGAATGACCACCTGAAACATAATCCCGGCAATCCCGAATGGTGGGACCGTGACCGCTTTGTACTGTCAAATGGCCATGGTTCGATGCTGTTGTACTCGGTATTGCACCTTTGCGGCTACGACCTGCCGATCAGTGAATTGAAAAATTTCCGCCAGTTGCACTCCAAAACGGCCGGTCATCCTGAGTTTGCAGAAACGCCGGGCGTGGAAACGACCACCGGCCCGCTCGGGCAGGGCATTGCCAATGCGGTCGGCATGGCGCTGGCGGAACAGGTGCTGGCACGACGCTTCAATCGCGAAGGACACCAGTTGGTTGACCACGTGACATGGGTATTC
>JABDJL010000002.1 GCA_013002505.1 Lysobacterales bacterium
ATACAGCTTCATCCTCTCTCTCCTGACCACGGGCACCGCGGTCGCTTCAGTGGCGGCGGGGCGTACTGTTCCGGCGCGTACCCTATGAGCATATGGGCGAATCGCCGCCAGACAAGGTGACCACCACGGCCGGCAGGCTTGAACAATGCGGCGCGGCGGCAGATACTCTGGGCCCGTTTTCAGCCTGGTCACCAGGCAAGGTGTACACGCACATGGCCCATCCGGTGTGGTTCAACGGCAGCCTCAGATCCGACGAAGAATGCATGGTGCACGTTCGCAGCCACGCGCTGCACTATGGCTCGGCGGTATTCGAGGGTGTGCGCGCCTATGCAACGCCCGACGGCACGCAGCTGTTCCGCCTGCGGGACCACCTGGAACGCCTGTTCTGGTCGGCGTCCCTGTACCGGATCCCGGTGCCGTACTCGCGCGAGGAACTGCACGCGGCCTGCCACGAAGCGGTTGCGGCAAGTGGCCTGGAATCCGCCTACCTCAGGCCGATCGTGTCCCGCGGTGATTGTGGCCTGGGTGTCATCCCGGCCAAAATGGATGTCGTCGACGTGGCCATACTGGTGACCAACTGGGGCGCCTACCTGGGCGAGGAAGGCCGCGAGAAAGGCATACGTGCCTGCATCACGTCCTGGCAACGCCCGGCCCCAAACACCATTCCGCCCGGCGCCAAGGCCGCCGGTAATTACCTGTCCAGCCAACTGATCGGGCTCGAGGCGCGCGAGCGCGGCTTCGACGAGGGCATCGCGCTGGGAACCGACGGGCTGCTCAGCGAGGGCGCGGGCGAAAACATTTTCATCGCCCAGGACGGCGTGCTGTACACACCCCCGGTGTCTTCATCCATCCTCGGCGGCATCACGCGCAACACCGCTATCCAGCTCGCAGCCGATCTGGACATACCGGTGCGCGAACAGGCCCTGGCCCGCGAGCAGATCTACCAGGCGGATGAAATGTTCTTTACCGGCACCGCCGTGGAGATCACGCCGGTGCGGCAGGTGGACCACCTGCCGATCGGCGGCGGCGAGAAAGGTCCGCTGACTTCCCGGCTACAGGACGCCTTTTTTGGCCTGTTCGAAGGGCGCACGCAGGACCGCTGGTCGTGGCTGGAGCCGGTGCGCCGCTGACCGGCCAGGGGTGACAAATTTTGTCACCGGGGCGACAGCCAGCGTCAATTTTATTGCTTTAGCGCGCCCCTTGTTTCACGACTTTTCCAGCCTAACATAATGTTTTTCATCGTTTTTACCTCTCCAAGGTCTCAGTGGCCCGCTTCTTGCATGTAATTGGACAAGTGAGCCGGTCAGGAAGAGCGGTTTCACGAGAAGATGAGCGCGTCTTTGCGACGAACGTGAGCAAAACCGGCAAGCAGGATGATCTCCGGATCAACCGTTTGCCAGCGAAGACCCGGCGCATCTTTTCTGAGGCAATGGAAGCCCAGCGCAGTATGACTGCGGACAAAATTGACAGATTTTCATCAGGGAAGATGTGATCGGGTTGGCATCACGCTCGGCGCAAAAATGGCGCGCGAGAATGATTAAATCGCCACCCGCAAGATTCGCCGGATGATACCGGCAAAGGGGCGGGGCTTCGAAACGAAGAACCGATGTACGGCCCGGTTTTAAGGGAGCAGTTTCAAAACCGGTTGCAGATATGGGGTAACTCCGGCTCGAGTTGGGGAGCAGAGTCGGTTCGGTCAGAAGACGAAGGGGTATTTGTCGACTGGCCTTGTTTGGGGGATGGTGGCTTCATGTTGATCATGGTAGCCACAATCGGAAAAGACCCGCGGATGCCGGGTCTTTTCTTTTGGGGCATTGATTTTCCGCCGGCCAATGCGCAGACTCGCACCCATCCCGAAGCGGACCGACCCACCATGAGCCATGCATTCGAAGCCTTCCGTGCCCGCCGCGAAGCCGGCAACGCCCGCGTCCTGGACACCGACAATCTCGCCATCAAGCGCTTCTTCGCCCTGGACAAACAGGTTTACGGCGATGGCGCATTGCCTGCGCGGGAGAAAGAGCTGCTGGGACTGGTCGCCAGCCTGGTGCTGCGCTGCAACGACTGCGTGGACTCCTGGAACGCTGCGTCGAGGAAGGCTACGGCCGGGACGAACTGGACGAAGCGATGTCCGTGGCGCTGATGGTGGGCGGCTCGATCGTCATCCCGCACGCCCGCCACGCGGCGGAAAGCATCGACTTCCTGCTGGCCAAAAAATAGCGTTCGCGAGGCTCGAAATGCAGGTGCTGCGAGCGGGCCCTACTCCCCGTCGTATCCGGTGATGATGTAACCACCAGACTTCTTGTCGTGTTCCAGCGTCAGGAGTTTGCGCTTCTGCAT
>JABDJL010000084.1 GCA_013002505.1 Lysobacterales bacterium
GAATCGCGACCGTGCTGCGGGGCAGTATCCCCGCAAATGTTAAAGTCGCGAAGCGACTCTGATTAGAGCGCGTAGCGCGTTCAAGCCCCAGATCGCTCCCACAGGATGTTCAATTGACCGACTTAAATGCTCTTAATTTGCGTAATTCGTGTAATTTGTGGGCAGTGCTCTTGTGAAGTTCGAGAAAGTCTTTTCGCTGCCGCTTACATCCCGACTTGATCGATCTTGACCGCGATGGCCCGCCCTTCGACCGTCACTTTACCCGCCGCGCTGACCGTCACGTCGACGATGACTTTTCGCTCGCTTATTTCGACCTCGGTGGCGCGCAGTTCGAGCACCTCGCCCATCGGCGTAGGCGCCCGGTAATTGACCTCCAACCTGCCGGTCACGTAGCGCAGCTTTGGTTCGCTGCCCATTTCGCGCCCTTCAGCCCGGGTGGCGAACGCCGCAGCCGAACCAATGGCGTGGCAATCCACCAGCGAGGCGAGCAGGCCGCCATAGACCACACCCGGAAACGCGGTATGGAATGGTTTGGGCGTGAAATGCGCCACCACGATGTCACCATCCCAGTAGCTCTCGATATGATGGCCATGCTCGTTACGGGTGCCACAACCGAAACATTGCTTGTATTCTTCAGGGTAGTAGTGCTGGATTGCTTTCATACCAAAAATGATACCTGCATCGGCGTATCAGTGGCAGCTTGCGACCTTATTTAACGGCACGGCGTCCTAAGATTTTGAACCTGGCCTGGAGTGAAACATGACCACCCTGCGAAGAATTGCCCTGGTGCTCGCGTGCCTGCCGATCAGCGCAGCCGCCATCGTCATGCGACATGATGTTGCACCATCCGAGTATGAATCGAGTTTCGAACAATGGCCCGCCACAGCTTATTTTCATTTCAATGACCGTTTCGGTTCCGCGACCGGGACCCTGATTGCACCCATGTGGGTGTTGACCGCCGGCCATGTTTCCGCGCACCTTGAACACGGCAACCGGGTGACGATCAACGGCAAGGTCCATCGTGTCGATAATGCCATCACCCACCCCAACTACAGGGCGGAACGGCCGGGCCACGATATCGGGCTAGTAAAGCTGCAGTCTGCCAGCGAGGTAAGCCCCGCACGACTGTACGAGGGCGACGGCGAGGTGGGTAAGATCATCACGTTTGTCGGTGCAGGCCGCCCCGGAAATGGCAAAACGGGCGCCAAAGGAGCGTCCGGAACCATTCGCCAGGCCCGCAACCGGGTGGAAGAAATCATGTTCGACACGCTGGTCTTCGTATTTGACGCCCCGCCGGACGCCTTGCCGCTGGAGGGTATCAGCGGGCCTGGTGACAGCGGAGGCCCTGCTTACCTTGAGCTGGACGGCGCCATTTTTACTATTGGAATCAGCGCCTTCCAGGATATCGGGGACAACGACACCGAGGGCGTGTACGGTGTGCGTGAACACTACACGCGCATTTCCGCCTACCTCGACTGGATAAAACAGGTCACCGGTACCTGATATTCGGCCAGAAACCGGGAAAAGCACAGAATACGGAGTGCATGGATTACAAAAAAACCTTGTAATGCTGGTCACTTACCTATAATGTGCGCACAACGGATGTAACAGGTTTAACAGTTTAATTATAAAAGTTGGATTGAAAGGCCCGTCCGTGAAACAGATTAGTTGCAAGCCCTCAAGGTTTTCTCAGAAGTTCAAATTGGTAACCCCATTATTTTGATATTCACGAGATCAGCGATTGATCAATTTTTATTTTTTTTAATTTTTAAGGAAGTTCAAAATGACGCAAGGTACCGTTAAGTGGTTCAACGAAGCCAAAGGGTTTGGTTTTATTTCTCCTGAAGATGGCGGCAAAGATGTATTCGTACATTTCTCTGCTATCCAGGGTTCAGGCTTTAAAGCCCTGAGCGAAGGCCAGCAGGTCACTTTCGATGTCGAAGACGGCGCGAAAGGTCCTCAGGCTACACGGGTCGAAGTTGCCAGCTAATTAGCAAGCAACATTTGATTTAGGAAAAACCCCGCTCCGGCGGGGTTTTTTTTGACCAAAATCTTGCATCCCCGCGCCACTTAAATCCAAGACTCCAGGGATGGGCTCACGGCGTCCTGCCGGGGCCGGGCAGGCACTGCCGCCACGGAATCGCGACCGTGCTGCGGGGCAGTATCCCCGCAAATGTTAAAGTCGCGAAGCGACTCTGATTAGAGCGCGTAGCGCGTTCAAGCCTCAGATCGCTCCCACAGATCGTTTTCCCCTATAACAATATGGTTTGCCCCGAGCTTCCCAGGCCGTGGTGGCTGGCCCAGTGTCATGGGTCTTCCCACTTTAGCCCGGCTTTCCTGCTAACATTTCGGCCTTCCCAATCAAGCAGGCCAAGCCCATGCAATACCGCCGCCTCGGCAACACCGGTTTGAATATCAGCGCTCTTTCATTTGGCTCCTGGGTTACATTCCAGAACCAGGCCGACGTAGACGCTGCAGTGGAAATGATGGCAGCCGCTTACGATGCCGGCGTCAATTTTTTCGACAACGCCCAGGTCTATGCGGGCGGTAAGTCGGAGGAGATCATGGGCGCCGCGCTGAAAAAGCTTGGCTGGCGGCGCAGCAGTTACCTGGTTTCCACCAAGCTGTTCTGGGGCTTTCACGATGGGCCGCTGGAAAAGAACACGCTCAACCGCAAGTACCTGGTCGAGAGCATGGACGGCTGCCTGCAGCGCCTGGACCTCGATCATGTAGACCTGCTGTACTGTCACCGCGATGACGAGGTCACGCCGGTGGAGGAAATTGCCTGGGCCATGCATAACATCATCGAGCGTGGCCAGGCGCTGTACTGGGGCACGTCGGAGTGGGGCGCGGACCGCATCCTCGCCGCTATCGAGGTGTGTGAAAAGCACCACCTGCACAAGCCAGTGGTTGAGCAACCGGTGTATAACCTGTTCGAACGGCACCGGTTTGGCTCTGACTATGATCCTGTCTACAAGGAAAAGGGCTATGGCTCGACGACCTGGAGCCCGCTGGCTTCCGGCCTGCTGACCGGCAAATACAACGATGGCATCCCCGAGGGCAGCCGCGGCTCCCTGCCGACCATGCAGTGGATGGCCGAGGAATTGACCGATGCGCAAAAAATCGACAAGGTCAGGGCGCTGGTGCCGCTTGCCGATGACATGGGCGCCAGCCTGGCCCAGTTCTCGCTGGCCTGGTGTTTGCAGAACGCGCACGTCAGCAGCGTGATCACCGGCGCCAGCAAGGTCAGCCAGGTCCACGAAAACATGAAGGCGCTGGAATTTTCCCACCGGTTTACACCCGAGGTCATGCAGGCCATCAACCAGGTATTCGCCGAGGATTAAATTTATGTGCCGCTGGCTCGCTTACTCCGGTCCACCTATTTACCTTGAAGAACTGATCGTCAAGCCCAGCCGCAGCCTGCTGGTGCAGAGCCGCTTTGCACGGGAGAACTACCTGGTGGATATCGAAGGGCTGCCGGACGGGGCCTTCCCGACCAACGGGGATGGCTTTGGTATCGGCTGGTACGGCGACCGTGAATTTCCGGGTGTCTACCGTGACCTGCGCCCGGCATGGTCGGATGAGAACCTGCTGAGCCTGTCGGCGCACATCAAGTCTGGCCTGTTCATGGCGCATTTGCGCGCTGCGTATCACGGTATCGTGCAGCGCTCCAACAGCCACCCCTTTGCCTACCGTAACTGGCTGTTCCAGCACAACGGCGAGATTTCGGGTTATGAACAGATCAAGCGCCAACTGCAGTTCCAGGTCCGCGATGACCTGTTCCCGCTGATACGCGGCACCACCGACACGGAGACGGCCTTTTACCTAGCCATCACGATGGGTTTGTGCGAAGACCCCAAAGCCGGCATGGAACGCATGATCGGCGAGGTCGAAAATACACGCGCCAAGGCCGGAATCGAGCAGCCGGTGCGCTTTACCTGCGCCATGACCGACGGCAAGAACATTTTTGCGGTGCGCTACTCTTCCGACCGCGATTCCAAGACGCTATACGTCAACCACGACCGTGAAGGTATGCAGGAGTTGATGGGTGACGAGACACCCCGGCTACCCGGGCATATCGTGCTGTCAGAACCGCTGGATGACTGCAGCGACCGATGGGACCCGGTGCCGGAATCAAGCTTTGTCAGGGTCTGCCAGGGTGAAATCGAAATCGAAGATTTCAAGCCCGCCGCTTGACAGCAGATCAGCACCGAGTTGATGGTGAATTCACGAAGTCCTGCCGGGGCCGGCGGGCACTAAGCCTGCAGTAGTCTTAAATACCGACCTTGGCCAGGATATCCATGGCTTCGCGTATGAAGCGTGAGGCGACCGGGTGTTCACTGCGGAACTTGGCCTCCAGCGCGGTGGCGCGCTCCTTGATGCCGTCGTAGTCCCACCAGTCGTCTTCCTTGTCGAGCAGGCGGTCAATATCCTTGTCCAGCTCGATGACCATTTCGCGCGTGGCCGGATCAAGGTGCTCGGTGTTGTCGAGCGTTTCATTGAGCTGCCGGAGCAGCGTTTTCAATTGTTGTTCGGGCATCGGGGCTTGATCATCCTGGGTTAAGTGCGTCAGCACCCATGATACCAAGCGGCTACCAAAAAGACTTGCTGTTGATGCATTGAAGTGCGGTCACATCGCCTCCGTGACGCACCCAGCCGGACGGACGGCCAATTCCGTCCGGCTTGCATCCGGGCTGTTCAGCAGCAGGGCACGAGAACACAGCGAACAATGCTGGGTTCGTGGTTTTCAAAATTTTTACTTTCTTCCCTGGTGCTGCCGGCCCGGCGCCTGGGGGCACGGGTGGCGACGTAACCTTGAAACTCCTCCCTTTATATATAGTTCATAAATCCCGCCCTCGCCGAAAAACGCGACGAGATGAATTTTTTTGGCTCTGACGGGTCCCTTGCTGTGCCCGTGCGCGGCCACGATAATGCCCGCTGGCCCTATTTGAATGACCCTTATGAACCCGAACCCAACGCCGTCGTGGATCAGCCTTTGCTGCATGGTATTGCTGCTGTTAACGCCGCTTGCACAGGCTACCGAGGCCGATTACCACTATGCCGGGCAGCTGGTCATTGACCCCGACAGCGGCCACATCCGCGCGGACTGGCAGATCACCGTTTATGACGAGGCAGAAACCGCCATCAAGTTCGTGTTGCGCGATACGCTGGGCAACATCGTAATCGGCGGTTCAGGGGTAGCGTCGGGCGGCGCCACGCGCGAAGCCGGGTATGAAAACTTCTGGGCAATCAACGTAGAGCTGGCCGAGCCGGCGCCGTTTCGCGTCATCAGCCTGTCCTACGACGGCGTGCTGATGCCGCGGCCGCTGAGCAATCGGATCAATGCCATTGAGGCGGGGCGTATCGAGCTGAGCGTGGATTCTTTCTGGTTTCCGATTGACGTGCGCTTCAGCAAGGAATTCACCGCCGACCTGGTGGTGCGCGCCGGCGACGGCTGGCAGGGTGTCACCACCGGTGAAATCAGGCCAGTACAGGATGGCTTGCTGATCCATAACCAGGACCCGCGCATGGACATCGTGTTCACGCTGTCCAAATCCTGGCATATCACCGAGGGCGAGGGCTTTACCGTCTACGACCAGCGTGAAACCCGTGAGGGCACCGAGCGCGTGCTGGCATCAGCGCGCTTTTGCCGCGATTTTCTCAATCAACGATTCGGCCGCGAAGACCCGCTGCCCACCGGAAGCCTGCTGATTACCGACCGCCCGTCCAGCGGCTATGCGCGTGAAAACTACATCGTGCTGACCGATATCTCGAACACCGAGCCCGCGCCATTAACCCGCTTCGTCTGCCACGAGTTTGCCCACTACTGGTCCACCGGCGCCAAGTTCGACACCGTGGATAACTGGATCAACGAGGCCTTTGCCGAGTACATCGGCATGATGGCCGTTCGCGAGCAACTCGGCGACGAGGCCTTCGACGAGCTGCGCAACAAGATGCAGGAACAAATCGCCGGGCGCGAACTGCCGCGCGTGTGGGCCGAGGGCGACACCGAGCGTGGACCGTATCTCGTGCAGTACCGCAAGGCGCCGTTGTTGCTCGCCCAACTTGAGGAATCGATCGGCGAGGAAACGCTGATCGACTGGCTGCAACTTTATTTTGCCAATCCCGAAAAAACCACGACGGGCCTGCTGGCAGCGCTGGAAACAGTCGCCGGCGCAGATTCACGCAAGCACTTCGAGCAAATGCTCGAGGAATAGGGCGGTCAAATATTTTCGGAGCGCCTGTCAGCCGCGATCATTACCCTGTGTGAGCGGGGACCCTGTGGGAGCGATCTGAGGGCTGGTCGCGATTCGCGCGTCAACATACCGCGAAACGGTACAATCGATCTTGATGTACACCCACAGCCAGCAACCGACAGACCCATGAATTGGCGCCCCTGGCCAGACTCGCGCCGCAACTGGCGCATTGGCAGTTTCAGGATACGCCCGGATGCCGGGGAGATCAGTGGCCAGGGCAAAACCAGCAATGTCTCCCCCAAGGCCATACAGGTGCTTGCCTGCCTGGTCGAGGCGCAGGGCGCGCCGGTCAACCAGTCAGAATTTATAGAGAAGGTGTGGCAAAACAATTTCCTGGTCGGTGAACACGGACTGCGTGACGCCATCTGGGAGCTGCGCAAGGCGTTCTCCGACCAGCCCCGTAACCCGGAGTATATCCAGACCATTCCACGCAAGGGTTATCGCCTGTTGAAACAGCCGGCGGACGGCCAACGCGGCCGGCAGCTGGCGCAAGTGGCTGCCATTGTCGCCATGGCGGTGACATTCTGGATAGCCATCAGCCACGACATTCTGGCCCCGGATCAGGCAGCGGCCCTGCGCTGGACAGATCCGGCACCGGTGGTTTCCAGTGATGGCAGGCGCATCGCCATGGTGCGTGAGACCAATGGACAGGTGGACCTGTTTATCACCGAAGGGGCGTTCAACGGCCCGGATGGCACATTCGAGCAGCTCCGGCAGTTGACCGTGGAGGGTGCGCTTCGGATCAGCAACTCCGAGTCGATTGAACTCAGCCCGGCCTGGGCCAATCGCACCGCCGACCTGGCATTCATGGATCATGACCCGGACTCGGGCCACTGCGCTCTGAAACTGTTTCGCGCCGCCGAGAATAAATTGCTGACCCTGGCTGATGACTGTCATGTTGTTAATGCGCCGCTGGGCCATGTGCCGGCGCAGCTGTCCTGGTCGCAGGATGATCAGCAGATCGCCTACCAGGCCCGCGCGCTGGACACCCGCTATATCGCGGTGGTCAATACCGGCGGCTCCCCACAATCAAGGCCGGTAACGATGCCGGGCGCCGATTTTGATGCATTCCCGGCCTGGTCGGCGTCCGGGCAGCTGGCGTTTGTGCGTCTCAAGGACCCGATGATGGCCCAGGGAGAGTTGATGGTGCTTAATGAGCACCTTCGGGAAGTGCTTCACTGTTCAGCCATGCCACTATGGGGCCTGGCATGGGCCGATGAACGCCATGTGCTGGCTGCCACGGCCATGAACAACCCGTTCCGTCTCTGGCTGTATGACATTGAAACCGGTACCGCCATGGCCACGGACCGTGCAGCGCGGCATATTCATTCCGTGCTGAACCGGGATCAACTGGTGGTCGACCATTTCACATTGAGCTCCACGTTGATGAACACCGCGATCTTGCGCAATGCACCGCCGCAGCAAATCAAGGTGGCGGGCAACCCCATGGCCATTGATTACTCGCCTGCGCGCGATGCGTTTGCCGTGGTCACCGCATCTGGCGGGCAGCAACAACTAATCCTGTTGGCCAGCAACGGCACCCAGCGAACCCTGTTCCGGGCCGGCGAAATTTATGCACCGAAATTCTCATTCGATGGCAACAGCATCGGCTTTACCGCGAGAGATTCGATTCGGCAATTTGTACGGTCCGTGGCGCTGGATATTGAAAGTGGCGAGTTGCGACAACTGTCCCATGAAGGCCAACTGGTGTTCTTCGGTAGCTGGGCCGGGCAAGACAATAGCTGGTACGGCACGCAGGGTATCCCGGCCCCCTTTGGCAGCGGCGCAACGTTGCACCGATTCGGCCCGTCAGGAGAACCGGTTGAAAAGATCGCCGATTCAGCAAGCATCAATATTCATACCAGTGTCCATGGTGACCTGTGGTGGTCTGACGATTCGGGCGCTATCTGGCGGCGCTCCCGCCTGGAATCGATACCGCAAAGGCTTTACACGCTTAACTCTCGTTACGAAAGCTGGACCATTGAACCGGACAGTGGCCGCCTGTTCGTTTCACGTACGCGAGACAATGGGCTTGATGTATTGGAAGTCCGCCCCGGCCAACAAGCTGAGCCCGAACTGACCGGCTCACTGGCAACCCCGATCGACCCCATCGTTGGCCTGGAAATGGGGCCCGGCGAGAGCCTGGTCTACCTGCCACTGGCGTTCAGCTGGCAGGGACGCGATTACCTGCCGGTCGCCGAATTGACCGGGCAAGCGCTGGAGGGCGATATCGTGCAACGGCATTGCGCCGTATCAAGCCACTCGATGGCCAACCAGTAAACAGCTCATTCGCCTGGCAGCCAGGCGCAGCCTCGCTTCCGACAAAAATCGACAAGAATTAAGTGGCTGGATTGGCCACCACCGATATATTTCCTACGACATATTCCGTAGGAGAATTCAATGCCGTTTCGAACGCGCTCGGTCGTGGCCTTATTGCTGGCATGGCTCGCACTCGTTTCACACAGCCAGGCGCAGCAGGTCAGCACACTGGTACCCAATATCAACGCCAGTGGCGGCGTCAGTGTCGGGCCAGATGGAAATATCTATGTCGCTGACTTCGGCCAGTTCCTGAGCAACGCGAATGGCACCACCGTTTACCGGGTAACGCCGCAGGGCCAGGTCAGTGTTTTTGCGACGGGATTCAACGGTGCATCAGGCAACGTGTTCGACACCAACGGCAACATGCTACAGGCCAATATTGCCGGTGGCCGGATTGATTCAATCGCACCCAACGGCACGGTTTCCACGATTGCCAGCAGCGGCTTTACCAGCCCGGTTGGGGTAGCAATCGACAGCGGCGGGAACACCTTCGTGGCCAACTGCGGCGGGGGTGGTTCGATCAGCCGAATCCAGGGTGGCGTGGGTGTGCCGTTTGTCAGCGGCGCCCCGTTGAACTGCCCCAATGGACTGACCATTGACCCCGACGACAACCTTTACACCGCCAATTTCAACGACGGCAATATTGTCAGGATCACACCTGGCGGGGCCATGAGTATCCTCGCCACCACGCCCAACAGCAGCTTTCGTCCATCGGGCGGCAACGGCCATATCACTTACGGCAATGGACGCCTGTACGTGGTGGGCAATGCCAGCGCACAAATATTCGAGTTGACGCTGGATGGACAACTCACACTGATCGCGGGGAATGGAACCCGCGGTCACGATGACGGGCCTGCCTTGCAGGCCAGTTTCTCTTCGCCCAACGGTATCTCCCTGAGTGCTGACGGGCGCTTCTTATACGTCAACGAGGCCGCTTCGACTTCAGGCACTGTGCTGGTGGCCCCGAGCTTTCCCCTGAACCCAAGCCTGGTCAGGGTCATTGACCTGGGGCAGCAGTTTTCCATCAACGTAGGAATCAATGGCGCCTGGGCGGATGCCACGACGCCGGGCCAGGGCATGTTCTTCGATGTGCTGGCCAGCCTGGGCCTGTTCTTCATGGGCTGGTTCACCTACGAGACAAACCAGGACTTTGTACCGGTCATCGACGATCGCGGAAGGCGCTGGCTGGTCGCGCTGGGACCGATCAACGGCAACGTGGTCAACCTGGAACTGCTGGTCGCCGAAGGTGGCCAGTTCGACCAGGCCGACCCGGTCACCGAAACCCCGGTCGGCAGCGCCGTGCTGACCTTTGCCAGCTGCACCGAGGCGACGTTTGAATACCAGCTCGACAATGGCCTGAGCGGCACCATTCCACTGACGCGACTTCTGCCTGACGTCTACTGCGCGCTGCTGAACCAGGGAGGGTCCTAAGCATGAAAGCCAATACTCGTATTCATTTAATGCGCGCAATGTGCGCCCTGCTGGCCGCCCTGGGTTGTTCAACACTCCTGGGTGACGTGATCACCCTGGCCCAGGCGCGCGCCAGTGGGGACGTCACGGTTGCGCCCAATGGCGATATATTCCTCGGTGATTTCGGCAGCCCGGCGCTGGCCAACGGCACGACGGTGGTCAAGGTGCTGCCCGATGGCACCACGTCGCTGTTTGCCCAGGGGCTGTCGAGGGCGCTGGAAGGCAATGACGTAGACGCCCTGGGCAACCTGATCCAGGTGGGCTTTGGCTCCAATACCGTGTTCAGTATCGACCCGGCAGGAAACGCCACGGTAATCGCCAACCTGGACGGGCCGGTCGGGATCGTGGTGGACGAAGGCAACCAGATCTTCGTCACCATGTGCCGCGCAGATGCGATCGCGCGCATTGACCCGGGCGGCGTGGTCACCCAGATCGCATCAGGCGGTGGCCTTGATTGCCCCAACGGCATTGATGTCGGCCACGATGGCGCCTTCTACGTCGTCAACAACATCAATGGCGGCATGTACCGTGTCGGCCGCGATGGCGTGGTGTCGTTTTTTGCCACGATTCCGGGCGGCGGCAACGGCCACGTGGTGTATGTCAACGGGTTCTATTACGTGGCCGGGCGCCTGGCGCATCGCATCTACCAGGTCGACACGGCCGGCAATGTCACGCCCTATGCCGGCACCGGCGTGGATGGCAACACCGATGGCCCCAACCTGCAGGCGACGATCTCGCGGCCCAATGGCATCGGTGCCTCGCCGGACGGCCGTTACCTGTACGTGATTGGCGGTTCCAATTTTTCCGCACCCACCCTGCCCGTGCGGCGCATTGACCTACCCTTTGATGAATTCGAGATCAATGCCGGCCTTTCCGGCGCGTGGGGTAACTCCGGCACGCCCGGACAGGGCCTGTTCCTCGACGTGGTGCCTGACAGCCAGTTGTTGTGGATGTCCTGGTTCACCTACGGCCCGGCGCCCGACGGTGCAATCGCCCGGGTGGCCTCGCCATTTAATGAATGGTGGGTCGCACTCGGACCGTATTCCGGGGCCAGCGCCGAGATGACGCTGATCGAGGCAACCGGTGGTGTATTCAATGACACGGTTGACGTGACCGAGCAAAATGTCGGCAGCTTCACCATCACCTTTTCAAGCTGCACCGAGGCCGAGATGAACTACAACTTCGATGGCGGCCCCAGTGGCGTGATCGCGCTGGAGCGCCTGTCACCCGATGAACTTTGCGCGGTGTTGATCGAATAGAGACTAGAGGTATCTGGCCGTTGTAAGCCCCAGGGCTGCCTCAAAAGCATCAAAATCACGATCATCGTGTAACAGCACATGGTCATTAATCATGCAAAACGTTGCAATGATCGAATCGACTGTCTTTCGAACGGTTAGCCCTTTTTTTCGCAGTGCCCGGAAGTTCCGGGCACTCTGGATGGCCACGTGTTCATTGAGCACCCTGGCAACCGGAAATGACGTTAACAAGCTGCGCGCGACCCTGAAGTCCTTGTCGCGGCGAAAACCCTGCAGCACTTCGGCCAGTACGATATCGCCGACCAGCAGCGGCTCATTGCCAAGCATGCGATCCAGTGTACTGACTGGCGCAGTATCACGGCCATTGAAATAGTCAATCCAGACGCTCGAATCAACGAAAATCAACGCGTCTGCCTCATCTCCTCAAGGTCGCCTTGCCAATCGAGCTTGCCGAAGTAGTCTCGCACGCGCGCCTGCTTCTTCAGGTCAATCATGACTCTGAGCGCAGTTTCCACCACTTCTCGCTTGGTGCGGATACCGGTCAGCTTCAATGCTTCGGCCATTAAGTCGTCATCGATCACGATATTGGTTCGCATCATCATTAATGTGTATGTATTTCTAATAATATACACATTATTTCATGAACACTTCAACCGCTGTGCCAGTTGCTTTAGAGGAATACTTTAATGATTCAGCCTGAACTGATATGCCATGGATTTCGCCAATGCGTGTAGGAAAACTGACTATATCGATGACTTTCGTTCATGTGTGGACACGAGTTTGACGGCACGAACGTGCAAGCGACCTGAGGGCTGAACGCGCTTTGCGCCCTAACCAGAGTCGCTTGCGACTTAATCATTTGCGGGGATACAGCCCCGCAACACGGTCGCGATTCTGAGCCCAACCTCAGAAGTATCGCGCCAGGCTGACTTCCACGTAGTCTTCGCGGTCAAAGAAGCCCAGTTGGCCCTGCGGGTCGCCGTTGAAGATGCGCACCCTGGCCTCGGCGGTGTAGTTCTCACCTATGCGGCGCTCAGCCTCTAGGCTGAAGAACCACTCGGACTCCTTGTTATCGAACACCACGCCGGCCAGCACCGAGGTGTCCTGCACATCGTTAAGCGCCCAGCGTGCGCCGACAAACACATCATCGTCGAACAAGGTAATTGGCTCGCTTGGACCACGGTCGTCATACAAATACTCGACCAGCACACCGAGGTCAGAGGCGCCGTCATTGATGCCGTAAAAGGTGTACTCAAAACCCGCCACGGAGGCGAAAAAATCATCGGCAAAGCCATGCTGGCCGATCGCCTCCAGCTTCCACAGCCAGGCATCCTTGGTGTACTGCAGGTCTACGCCGAGCTGCGTGACCTGGTGGTAGAAAGGAATCAAGGTCGGCACCGGGGCTTGCCCCTCAGAGGAGTAGGGGAGTAACCGGGGCTCGCGCCCGGTGCCGTGAAAAGCGTGTACGCCAATGTCCACGTCGCCGAAATAATGGCTCCAGCGCAGCGCGATATCGGTGTGGTGCTGATCGGCGGAGGATTCATAAACAGCCGCATCGGTGTCTACCACCAGCGGCGTACGCAAGCGCCCATCGGCACCCGGAAACGTGCGCTCGCGAAAATAAGGCATCACGTAGATTTCAAACAGGCCCCAGTCGCGCTCCAGCAGGCCGCGAATCATCGGCTGACCGAGTTTTTGTTCCTGGTCGAGGTCTTCAACCAGGTCGGTTTGGTTGATGATGTCCACCAGGTGGCGCGACTCGGTCACGCCCCAGAACACCTTGTTGAGACCGGCCAGCACTTCCCAACCGTCGCCCTCGTAAGCCCAGTACGCCTCGCGCAGATCGAAGTGGCTGCGTTCGGAATCGACGCTGTCGAGTCGCAGGAAAGGCTCGATGCTGACACGCGAGTTGTCGCCAAACCATTCAGCCTCAAAGTTCAGTGCCACAGACGCACCAAAACCGTCGTCCTGCCCGGGGAGCAAGGCGTCATCAGCAAAGTAGCGAAGCTCCAGCCCAACATCGCCGGAGAACTCCCACTCGGACTCCTGCGCCAGCAGCGGCCCGCTCAAAGCCAGCAGCACCAGCAAGCTCGCCAGCAAGCGCGAGATCGCCTGATTGCGCCGCTGCTTCATGCACGGCACAAACAACAGGCGGCTTCTGCCCTTGTAGCACTTGGGCACCGGCCGGCTCTTGGTTGCCTGTTTTGATTTTGACTGCTGTTGCCTGTTCACTTTCCTTCTCTCAACTTCCTTTGGCGGTTTCTCACCAGCCTGTTGATCGCTCCTGCCGTTCAGGGCGTAGCTCCGTGTCGGTATGGGCAGGCTTGAGCGACATGGATGTCGCGACAGAGCCTCCAGGGATGGATTCATGGCGTCCTGCCAATACCGATACGGTGCTGCGTCCTGCTAAATGCAAACTTAACGAAGCCTGGCCAGGCGGCCCTTGACGAAATCGTCCTCACCGAGCCCGGTATCAAAGGCATAGTCGCCATACACCAGGTCGGTTTCTTTGCCGGTCTGGTGGTTGACCATCTTCAGGGTGTGGGCGCGCCAGATCCCGTCGCTGTACTCGCGATAATCTTCCATCGTTAGCGTCTTCAGCAGGCTGTCGCGGCGGTCATAAAACTGCACCTCGCGCACCTGGAAAATGTCCTGGTCAATGCGCGACACCTGCCGCGTGTAGCCGGAGTTCTCGTAGCGCGGCGTGCGCTCGACCACGTCCACGGTCATGCCATTCCACTGCTCTTCACCGAGGTACTCGTAATCGAACTTGTTCAGCTCCAGGGATGTGAAATCCTCGAAGGCAAACTCCGAACCCACGAACGGGCCAGACTTGTTGGCCGAGGAAATGCGCTTAACGCGTTTCAGCGCCGGCAGGTACAGCCACTGGTTATCGGGCTCGAGGATCTGCGCGTGCGACAGCAGCGCCGTGCCCTCGATATCACGTGGTGTGCGGAACAGCACCAGCGACTTGTCACCGACGCTCTCGTCGGGCAGTTCAAAGGTGGCAATTTCCAGCTCACGCGTGCTGACCTGCCCGGCCCTGTTACGCAGAATCATCTGCAGTTCGACCGTGCTGTCGCCAAAGCCACGGTCTGAGCGGTCAGAGCGGGCGGCGATCTCGAAGCCCTTGCTCATCACAGGTTCGGCCGAATCGGCCAGCGCCCGCAGCGGGAAGGCCATGCCGGCCACCACCAGTGCAATGACCAGCAGTACCAAGGTCCATTGTAAATATAAGTTTCTCATCATCCTTCTCCTTCTATGAGCAGCATGGCCCTTCCATGGGGCCAGCTGCATGTCGCTGCGCAAAAGCGTCGTTTTGCTTCGCTCCTGCGCTCACTTTGTTCGCGTTTGCCCTTCCCTGGGCAAAACCTGTTTATGTAACACCAGTCGCAACTTCCAGCCTTTGCCTAAACCCGGCTCCAACTTTCCCGGGCGGAGCAGCTGACCGGGACCGGCAGGCTTGAGCGACAGGGATGTCGCGACAGAGCCTCCAGGGACGGATTCACGGCGTCCTGCCGGAACCGGCCAGGTGCTGCGTCTGCATATATGAGAAAGCTGGGCCATCACTTGTTAAACACCGGCGCCAGCGTTGCCTTGGGCGCGGCCACGGCAACCTCGTCCTCGCCACTGCGCCACAACAACAAGGCGGGCAGCAGCAGGAAGTCCAATACCAGCGCAAACACGATGGCCAGCGACGTCAACAGGCCCATATCGGCATTGACCTTGAAATCGGAAAACATCAGCACGGCAAAGCCCACCGCCAGGATCACCGTGTTGGTGACAATCGCGGTGCCGACGCTTTTAAACGCGTAGCGGATCGAATCCTCGGCACTGAGCTTTCGCTCCGAGCGCGCCCGCACGTACTTGGATAAAAAGTGCACGGTGTCATCGACGACGATGCCCAGCGAAATCGAGGCCACGGTGGCCACCGAGAATCCGACCTCACCCACCAGGATGGCCCAGGCGCCAAAGGTCGCCATGATCGGCAGGCCATTGGGCACCAGGCTCAGCAAGCCGAGGCTGACACTGCGCAAGGCGAAGGCCAGGATCACCGAGATGGCCAGCACCGCGGCAATCGTGCCGCCAACCATGTTGATGACGTTGCGCTCGGCGATGTAGGTAAACATGACCCCGGCGCTGGTCGGCCTGGCGTGCATGTAGGCCGGCGCATTGTCGGCCAGCCAGGCTTGCGCGTCGCTTAGAAACTGCTTGGTCTCGATCGAATCGGCATCGGTCAGCGTGGCGGTCACGCGGGTGGCGGATTTATCCACGTTGATGCGGTCATTCAGGTCCAGCCCGTAGGGCAGCGAAATCTCGTACAACAGCAGGTACTGCGCCGACAGGTCGCGGTTATCCGGGATGCGGTAATAGCCCTGGTCGTCGCCGTGCAGGTTCTTGTTGAGGCGCTTCATGATGTCCGAGAAGGCATACACGTGCGTGACCTGCGGCTGGTCGCGCAGCCAGCTGGCGAACTGGTCGAGTTTTTCCAGGTACAACGGCTCGGATACCCCGCCCGGGCCGTTGGCGCCAACCGAGAATTCAATCGGGTACATGCCGAAATACGCCATGGCACTATCGGTGTCGTTGCGAAACTCGATGTCGGTCGAGAAGTACTCCACCCATTCGTCATTAAGTTGCAGCGTCGGGATAAAGGCCACCAGTGATAGCGCGATGACCGAGACCACCACCAGCAGGCGCTTGCGGCGCGCGATGACGAAATCGGCAAAGCGCTCCATGGCCGGCTTGTAGAACTTCGACGTGCGCTTGACGCGAAACCCGACCGGCATCATCGCCAGCAAGGCCGGCAGCAAAGTCAGTGACAGTACCCACGCGCCGGCAATACCAATGGCCGTGATGTTGCCCAGGTGCCAGAACGGCGGTGAATCGGAAAAGTTCAGCGAGGCAAAGCCAACAATGGTGGTCAACGAAGTAATACTGACCGGCATAAAGTTCAGGCGCACGGCCTCGACAATGGCGGCCGCCTTGTCCATGCCCTCGCGCATCAGCGTGCGCAGAGACATCAGTATGT
>JABDJL010000018.1 GCA_013002505.1 Lysobacterales bacterium
TGCTGGTTCTGATGGCCGCCGGCCTCGTCGTGTGGGACCGGATGAGCCCGTCCGTGGCGGTACCGGAAGCATCGCAGTTGGCCGCGCAGACCGCCGGTGAAGCCCAGACTACCCTGCCAATCACGCAGAAAGTGTCCAACCAGTCCATCGCGGTGCTGCCGTTCGTCAACATGAGCGATGACCCCGAGAACGAATACTTCGCCGACGGCCTGTCGGAGGAACTGCTCAACCGCCTCGCCCAGTTGCCCGAGTTGCGCGTGGCGGGGCGCACGTCTTCCTTCGAGTACAAGGGGCAGAACCTCGACCTTCGCGAAATCGCGCAAAACCTGGGCGTCGCCAATGTTCTCGAAGGCTCGGTACGTCGCTCCGGTGACCAGGTACGCATTACCGCGCAACTGATCCAGGCTTCGGACGGCTCCCACCTCTGGTCACAGAGCTATGACCGGACACTGGAGGATGTATTCCGAATCCAGGACGAGATCGCGGAGAAAGTGGCCGCCAACCTCGACGTAATCATGAGCGAGGAGCGGCGCGAGTTGATGCGACGGGTGGGTGTGCGCAACGTGGACGCCTTCGTCGCCTACCAGAAGGGTTGGGAAGCCTTCGTCGAGGCGCACAGGGCCGCCAAGGTCTCCGCGGCCCTGGCCGAGGCCAATGAACATTTCCGGCAGGCCACCGAGTTGTATCCGGACTTCAGTGCGGCCTGGTATTGGCAGGCAGACCGCTACCAGCACGTGCTGTTTGAGCCCGGTGCCACGCCAGCGGAATTGCAGCAGGCAGCGGAGGAGGTCGAGCGCCTGTTGACAGCCGCCTATGAACACGCCCAAACCCCGCAGCAGCGAGCATTCACGAACCTGACCCGGATGGTGTTTTCCGATGACTGGACCGGGGTTTCCGTGCAGTTGGAGCGCGCGCTGGAACTACAAACCTGTGCCGGACCCAACTGGTCCGAGGTGCTTTACGTTTTCAATGCGGTGAAAAATCCCGCCAGGGAAATGGAAGTTTACCTCGAGTGCATGGGCGGGGCCCAGTCGGTGCTGGCGGTGCAGCGGGAATCCGAAGCGCTGCTGTTAACCGGCCGCGCCGAGGCCGCGCTGGAGCAAGCCGACCAGGCGATCGTGGAGTTTGGGCAGGACAACTGGACCAGCGCCATCCGGATGGACGCCCTGCTGGCGCTGCAACGTTGGGACGACGCCATTGCCGAAGCCAGGTTGATCGACCTGGCCGATAAACGGTTCGGGTACCTGCTGCCCATAACCCTGGCCATGGCCGGCCAGCATGGCGAAGCGAGAGAACTCGCGCAGCGTTGGCTGCAGATCGAAGACCGTGACCGGCGCTCCGAACTGATTTTGCACAGTGCATTAGGAGACCGTGACCGCGCGAACGCTCTGGCCGCAGAATTCGACGCGAGGCCCGTTGGTCACATGTTCCTGGCCGGTGCGCTGCTGGACTGTATGTGCGGGGCCTTGTTCGATCTTGAAGTGGCGCCCAATCTCGCGGCACGGCTGACCGAGGCTGGGTATCACTGGCCGCCTGCGTCGCCGATCAGGCTTCCCTGAATCATTGATGGATATCGCGGCCCGGCGCCCTTAATTCATTGCAGCGTGCAAGCCTCAAACTCCGATAGAGGTTCGGCGCACCTGCCGCGGGCGAACCAGGCCCACCGTGGTCAGTGGTCAACACGACAGGGCTGGTCCCCGGAAAGTCGTGCCTGGTGTCGGGCCGAGCCTTTTACCTGTTTCCTGAATAAAAGGGGTCAGAGCAAAGGGACAGAGTAAAACGCGCAAAAGCGTTTCCGCGGAAACGCTGAGCTATTCGGAGAGTAAATCCAGGTTTATCTAACGAGGCGGGTTGCCAGCGGCTGCCGTTACTGCGATTCCGGATCGGTGATGTCAAACACGAGCTCGCCATCTTCTGTCTCGACTTTCCATACCACCAGGCGCCAGTCCTCGATGTACTCCGTATCGTGGTAGACGGCCAGGTAATATTTTTTGCCGGGTTCAAACAGCCATTCAACCGCGGGTATGCTCATAATCGGTTTGCGCGAACGCTTTTTTGATTTATTGCAATGGCTGGTCCTTCCGACTGGGTTTCCGGCCAGAATGTGCATGCCCGGCTCCAGGTCGAACCCCAGCGATGGCAGCTGGCGCAACTTGCCGTCAATCATCCTTATTTGGACGGGAGCAAGGCAATGCGCAACATCGCCTTTTCCGGTGACGATCTGTACCTTTTCGGAATCCTCGGCCATGCTCGAGGTTGGAAGCAGCACAGCCAGCAAGGCTGCCAGATATATGTGGTTCATAATTGAATTCTAATGGATGCAGCAATTCTTGGTCACCCAGGAATTAATGGGTCAGACCCTTATCTGGCAAAAGACGTTTCTGCAGACGTATGTATCCCCTTGACATACGGGTTTCATGGATAAAAGGGGTCAGAGTAAAGGGACAGAGTAA
>JABDJL010000088.1 GCA_013002505.1 Lysobacterales bacterium
GGGATTCGGAATGGGGCTCTCGATAAAGATCTGCAGGCGCAGGTCCTGCGGACTGGTCAGGCGGTTCAGCCAGGCCTGGTAGTGGCGATTGCCGCCGGCCACCGCAGACTGCGGGAAAAACGCGACACCGGTTCCGCAAATATCGATTGAATGGTCCGAGGAAAACAACCCGAGCTGTGCCTCAAGGCGCCGCGGCAAAGCAAGATCATCAGCATCCATGCGCGCCACGAATTCTCCCTCTGCCCTTGCCAGGCCATGATTGAATGCCGCCGCAACGCCGTTACGGGGGCTGGTCAGAACCCTCAGGCGCGGGTCACAGATATCCAGGTCTTCTACCGCGCCATCGTCGCTGTGGTCGTCCACCAACAGCAGTTCAAGGTTCCGGTGGCTCTGGGCGAGAATACTGGTGACCGCGTCAGCCAGGTACGCGCCACCATTTCTGACTGGCAGAACCACGGACACCAGCGCGTCGCGAAGACTGTGCCGGTGGCCGCCCATGGGATTGTCCGGAGTAGGCCCTGTCAGGCCTCTGGGCGCATGTACGGGAACAGTAAAACGTCCCTGATGGACGGCGAGTCGGTCAGCAACATGACGAGACGGTCAATGCCGACGCCTTCACCCGCGGTCGGTGGCATCCCGTATTCGAGCGCGCGTACGTAATCGGCGTCGAAATGCATGGCCTCAAAGTCGCCGGCGTCCTTTTGCTTTGCCTGGTCATGAAACCGCTGGGCCTGGTCCTCGGGATCGTTGAGTTCCGAGAAACCGTTGGCAATTTCACTACCGCCAATGATCAGCTCAAAGCGGTCGGTAATGCGGGAATCACCGTCATTGCGGCGCGACAATGGCGACACTTCTGTCGGGTAGCCGGTCATGAATGTTGGCTGGATCAGCTTGCGTTCGACCGTCGCTTCGTAAAGTTCTGTCAGCAGTTTGCCCGGCCCCCACGATTTTTCGATGTGGATATCACGTGCCTCGCAAGCCTTGCGCAGAACGCCGGTGTTCCACAAGTCAGCGTTTGACAGGTCCTCGTTGAAGCGGCGCACGGCTTCTTCAACGGAGTACCTGCGAAAGGGCTTGCCGTAGTCAATTTCCTCACCCTGGAAACGCACCGTGGTGCCGCCGGTCACGGCTTCGGCCAGGCCACGCAGCATCTCTTCGGTCAGCGCCATCAGGTCCTCGAAATCGGCATAGGCCCAGTAAAACTCGAGCATTGTGAATTCCGGGTTATGGCGGGTAGAAACCCCCTCGTTGCGGAAATTCCGGTTAATTTCGTAGACCCGTTCGAAACCGCCCACGACGAGGCGCTTCAGGTATAGCTCCGGGGCCACGCGCAGGTACATGTCCAGGTCCAGCGCGTTGTGATGCGTTACGAACGGGCGCGCCGTTGCGCCACCCGGAATGGCGTGCATCATCGGGGTTTCTACTTCGAGGAACTCCCTGCCCGGCGCCTCCATGAACTGGCGAATGTAGGAAATCACCTTTGAACGCGCCTGGAACACCTCGCGCGAATCGGGGTTCATGATCAGGTCAACGTAACGCTGCCGGTACCGGGTTTCGGTATCGGTCAGGCCATGCCATTTCTCCGGTAAGGGGCGCAGGGACTTTGCCAGTAAGCGCAGCTCGTCAACCTTGACCGACAGTTCTCCTTTTTGCGTTCGGAAAATTCGGCCACTGCCGCCAATGAGGTCTCCGACATCCCAGTGTTTGAACTGTGCGTAAACACCCTCTGGCAGATTATCCCTTTGCACGACCAACTGGATATCACCGCTGCGGTCGAGCAGCCGTACAAAGGCGATCTTGCCCATCACGCGCTTGGCCATCATGCGGCCTGCCACGCTGAACCGCTCACTGACCTCTTCCAGGTCATCGCCGGAAATCTCGGCAAATCGGCCGGCCAGGTCGGCCGCCACGGAATTGGGCCGGAAATCGTTCGGATACGCCTCGCCTTCACGCCTCAGCGTTTCGAGTTTTTCGCGTCGTTCGGCTACCAGGCGATTTTCATCGCCATCGTGTTGCTGTTCTTTACTCAATGTGGGTTCCTGGTTTCTATAGTCCCTGTTTCAGAGAAGCCTCGACGAACTGGTCTATCGCGCCGTCGAGCACCGCCTGCGTGTTGCCTGTTTCGACACCGGTGCGCAAATCCTTGATACGCGACTGGTCCAGGACGTACGAGCGAATCTGGCTGCCCCAGCCGATGTCTGACTTGGAATCTTCGAGCTTCTGTTGTTCAGAACTGCGTTTCTGGATTTCCAGTTCATAAAGCTTGGCGCGCAGCTGCTTCATCGCCTGGTCCTTGTTCTTGTGCTGCGAACGGTCATTCTGACACTGCACGACCACGCCGCTGGGCAGGTGCGTAATTCGGACCGCTGATTCCGTGCGGTTGACATGCTGGCCACCCGCACCGGAAGCGCGGTACACGTCGATGCGCAGATCGGCCGGGTTAATATCAATTTCGATGTTGTCATCCACTTCGGGCGAAACGAAAACCGCGGCGAATGATGTGTGCCGCCGGTTTCCCGAATCGAAGGGCGACTTGCGAACCAGCCGGTGTACGCCGGTCTCGGTTCGGCACCAGCCAAAGGCGTGGTCGCCGTCGAGGTAAATCGTGGCGCTCTTGATTCCCGCCACGTCCCCTGCTGATACCTCGACCAGTTCCGCTTTCCAGCCGCGTTGCTCTGCCCAGCGCAGGTACATGCGCAACAGCATTTCCGCCCAATCCTGCGCCTCGGTGCCACCGGAACCGGCCTGGATGTCGAGGTAACAGGGGTTGTCATCCATCTCACCGGAGAACATGCGCTGAAATTCGAGTTCCTCGATATCCGCCTGCAGTTCGCGAAGATCGGACTCTATCGAGCCCGCCGTCTCGGCATCTTCTTCGGCAGCTGCCATTTCGAGCAGGTCGGCATGGTCATCGAGCGCATTGCCGACCTTGTCGAGGGTCGCTACGATCGTTTCAAGGCGTGAGCGTTCCTTGCCCAGCGACTGCGCCCGGTCGGGGTCATTCCAGATATCCGGATCTTCGAGCTCGCGGTTGACCTCTTCAAGGCGCTGTTTCTTGTTTTCGTAGTCAAAGATACCCCCTGAGCGCCGTGCTGCGCTGACGGAGGTCTTCGATTTGTTGTACCAGGGGATTGATTTCCACGCCGGGTCAGTTCCTCGCATTCCGGGCGGCGCCCGGCAAGCGGTGCATTTTACACCAAGCCCGCCGCACCTTGTGAACCCCGGCTTTGTCAGTCAACAATTCGCTCAACCACCAGTTGGCAGCTTCGCTCGCCACGAAAATGATTGACGTCCAGCCGGTAGAGCAAATTGATGCCCCGTGTTCCCGGCAGGTCTTCTGGCAGGCGGCCAAATGCGATCGCATCCACGGGTTCCCCGCCATCCCGGGATGCGAGGACCATTTTCAGGTGCGCGCCACCGACCACGCGCTGATCGAGCACTTCGAAACTGCCTTCAAACAGCGGTTCCGGGAACCGCTGCCCCCACGGACCCAGGTCGCGCAATTGTTGCGCGAATTGAAGATTAATGTCGGCCGCGGGTAATTTCCCGTCGGTTCGAACCTGCGCACTGGGCAGCTCGCCCTCCATGAAATGAGCGACACCTGCCTCGAAGGCCTGCGAAAATGAATCTAGCGACGCTTCCGGCAGGCTCATACCCGCTGCCATCGCGTGCCCGCCGAAAGGCCCCAGCAATCCCGGGTGCTCGGCATCTACCCAGGCCAAAACGTCACGAATATGCAGTCCGGGAATGGAACGTACCGATCCTTTCAGCATCACGGCGCCCGGCTCCTCGGGAGCAAAGGCCGCGACGGGCCGATAAATGCGGTCTTTCAATTTCGAAGCGACCAGGCCGACCACACCCTGGTGCCAACCGGGATCGTGAATGCACAGGCTGAATGCAGCGTGTTGCCCACTGGTCAGCGTTTCGAGCTTGTCGACCAGCTGCATTGCCTCGGCCTGCATTTTCTCCTGCATGGCCCGGCGTTCGCGATTGAGCCTGTCCAGTTGCATGGCCAGTTCGAGGGCAGAGTGTGAATCATCACTGAGCAGGCAGCGGATGCCGACGCTCATATCCTCCAGCCGGCCTGCCGCATTCAGGCGCGGGCCAACGGCAAAGCCCAGGTCAGAGGCCACGACGTTTCGATAGTCACGTTTTCCGGCCCGCAGCAGGGCCATGATGCCGGGACAGGCGCGTCCGGCGCGTATCCGCGACAGCCCCTGGCTGACGAGTATGCGGTTGTTGACGTCGAGCGGCACCAGGTCGGCAACGGTGCCCAACGCCACCAGGTCCAGCAAGGTGTCCAGGCGGGGCGCGCTGCGCGAACCGGAAAACCAACCTCGCTGCTGCAGCTCGCGACGCACGCCGCTGAGCAGGTAAAACATCACGCCTACGCCCGCCAGCGCCTTGCTGGGAAAGTTATCACCCGGCAGGTTGGGATTCACGATGGCGTCCGCATCGGGCAGTTGTTCACCTGGAAGGTGGTGGTCGGTGATCAGCACCTGGCTGCCCAACTTCTTTGCCGTGGCCGTGCCTTCGAGGCAGGAAATTCCCGAATCGACGGTAACGACGAGGTCCGGTGGCTGTTCACTGAAGGTCTCGACCAGCCCCGGGGTCAGTCCATAACCAAATTCGAATCGATTGGGCACCCGAAAATCAACCCGTTGCGCGCCCATGGATTGCAGGCCGCGGATGGCCAGGGCGGTGCCGGTTGCACCATCTGCATCGAAATCGCCAACGATGCGAATATGGCATTGTTCGCAGATCGCATCGGCCAGCAGTCGGGCCGCCCCGGGCAATCCCAGCAAGGTGTCGGGCCGGGCCAACTGGCCCAGTTCGAGCCTCAAGGCATCTGCCGAGCCCACGCCGCGCGCCAGCAAAACCCTTCGAATGATCGGGTGAATGCCGGGCGGCAGCGCATCCTCGACGGTTGCGCTGCGGCGTTCCACCTTCATTGGGATCTTCATCTGCCTGACCAGGACCGGCCACTGCCGGGCTTAAACATACTCTACGGCGATAATCTCCAGCACGCGCTCACCACCCGGCGCATTGACGACTACTTCATCCCCCTCTTCCTTGCCGATCAGTGCGCGGGCGATTGGCGATGACACTGCGATTCGGTTCTTGGCGATATCCGATTCCAGGTCACCTACAATCTGGTACTTGATTTCCTTTCCGCTGTCCTCGTCGGCGACCGTGACAGTGCTGCCGAACACGATCTTACCGCCGGGATTCAAGCGCGTCACATCAATGATCTGCGCGGAGGAAAGGGTCGATTCGAGATGCTGAATACGGCCCTCGGTAAACCCCTGCTGTTCACGCGCGGCGTGATACTCGGCATTCTCTTTCAGGTCGCCATGTGCCCGGGCCTCGGCAATGTCGGCGATGATCTGGGGCCGCACGGTGCGCTTTAAATGGGCCAGTTCTTCGCGCAGGCGATCAGCGCCAGCCTGGGTAAGGGGATGTCGCGTCATGTTGGCTTGTCCTCCGCGAGGTCAGTCAGTTCTGCATGCAGATCCTGCAGGCAGTGCACATTGAACTCGTGTTCGTGGTCGATGGCCTGCAGCGTCGCCCAGCCACGTGCAATCGTCGTGGTATATGCGATTTTACGCTGCAATGCCTCGCGCCTGATTGAAAAAGAATCGGCAATGGCCTGGCGGCCCTCGGTGGTATTGATAATAAATCGAATCTCATCGTTCTTGATGGCATCGAGAATATGCGGCCGCCCTTCCTGTACCTTGTTGACCTGCTCACAGTAAAAACCCTCGGCACGCAGATGCTGGCAGGTGCCGACCGTGGCGATCAAGGAATATCCGCGGCGCACGAGGTCCGAAGCGATAGGAGCCAGCGAGGCCTTATCACCATCCCGGACACTGAGGAATGCCTTGCCGGGCGTCGGGATGCCGTACTGCGACGCGCGCATGGCGCGCGCCATGGCGCCGCCAAAGCTCCGGCTGACGCCCATGACTTCGCCGGTCGAGCGCATTTCCGGCCCCAGGATCGGATCGACACCAGGGAACTTGATGAACGGGAACACCACTTCCTTGACCGAGAAGAATTTCGGGATGACTTCTTTCCGGTAGCCCAGTTCCTGCAGGGTCTTACCCGCCATGCAGCGTGCCGCGATTGCAGCCAGCGGCAAGCCGGTGGCTTTCGAGACGAAAGGTACGGTCCGCGAAGCCCGCGGGTTGACTTCGAGCACGTAAATATCATCGCCGCGGATTGCGAACTGGGCATTCATCAGGCCAATGACGCCGAGTTCCAACGCCATTTGTTTCATCTGCTCGCGCAAGCGGTCCTGCACGGCGTTGTCCAGTGAATAAGGGGGAATGGAACAGGCGGAATCGCCCGAATGCACGCCGGCCTGCTCGATGTGCTCCATGATGCCGCCGATCAGCACGTCCTTACCGTCACAAATCGCGTCCACGTCGACCTCGATGGCGTGATCGAGAAACCGGTCCAGCAGCACCGGCGAGTCGTTGGACACCTTGACGGCATCGCGCATGTAGCGGCGCAGCTCATCCTCGGCGTGGACCACGTCCATGGCACGGCCGCCCAGCACGTAAGACGGGCGGACGACCAGCGGGTAGCCAATTTCGGCCGCCTGCCCGACGGCCTGCTCGACGCTTGTGGCAGTCCGGTTCGGCGGCTGTTTCAGTCCCAGTTTCTGCAGCATCTTCTGAAACCGCTCCCGGTCTTCAGCAAGGTCAATGGAGTCGGGTGATGTGCCGATGATCGGCACGCCGGCAGCCTCGAGGTCCCGCGCCAGCTTAAGGGGTGTCTGTCCGCCATACTGCACCACGACGCCGAAGGGTTGCTCCTTGTGCACGATTTCCAGTACGTCTTCCAGCGTCAGGGGTTCGAAAAACAGCCGGTCGGAGGTGTCGTAGTCGGTGGAAACCGTTTCCGGGTTGCAGTTGACCATGATGGTCTCGTAACCGTCTTCGCGCAGCGACAGCGCCGCGTGTACACAGCAGTAATCGAATTCGATGCCCTGTCCGATGCGGTTCGGGCCGCCGCCCAGGACGATGATTTTCTTCGCATCGGTCGGATTTGCCTCGCAGGCCTGCTCGTAAGTCGAGTACATGTAAGCCGTGCTGGTGGCAAATTCAGCTGCGCAGGTATCAACTCGCTTGAATACAGGCCGGATTCCGGCCTCGTGTCGCATGGCCCTGATTGCGGATTCTTCGGCGCCCAGCAATTCTGCCAGGCGGCTGTCGGAAAATCCTTTGCGCTTGAGTTGCAAAAGCCGATCTGCGCTGATCTCGGCTTGTCCCCCGCTTTGCAGCGCCTTTTCGACCCTCACCAGGTCTTCCAGCTGGGACAGGAACCATGGATCAATGCCAGTCAGCTCCCGGACCTGCTCCAGGCTGTAACCGCAGCGGAAGGCATCGGCGACATACAGCAGTCTTTCGGCGCCCGGTTCACGCAATTCGCGCTTCAACGCCGTGAGGGTTTCTTCGCTACGCTCGGCCGGTAATACCGGGTTTAGCCCGTCACGGCCGGTTTCCAGGCTACGCAAGGCTTTTTGCAGCGATTCCTGGAATGTACGACCGATCGCCATTGCCTCGCCCACCGACTTCATTTGCGTCGTCAGTCGCGGGTCAGCGGCAGGGAATTTTTCGAACGCAAATCGTGGAATCTTGGTGACCACGTAATCAATAGCCGGCTCGAAGGATGCCGGCGTGGCGCCGCCGGTGATTTCGTTGCGCAGTTCATCCAGCGTGAATCCGACCGCCAGCTTGGCCGCCACCTTGGCGATCGGGAAGCCGGTCGCTTTTGACGCAAGTGCCGACGAGCGGGACACGCGTGGATTCATCTCGATGATCACGACCCGCCCGTTTTCCGGGTTGACGCCAAATTGCACGTTCGACCCGCCGGTATCGACACCAATTTTTCGCAACACCTGGATCGAGGCGTCACGCAGGCGCTGGTATTCCTTGTCGGTCAGCGTCAGCGCCGGAGCCACGGTAATGGAGTCACCGGTATGCACGCCCATCGGGTCGAGGTTTTCGATCGAGCACACGATAATGCAGTTATCCGCGTGGTCGCGAACCACCTCCATTTCGAATTCTTTCCAACCCAGCACCGATTCTTCCAGCAAAACCTCGGTGGTCGGCGACAATTCAAGCCCACGGCTGACGATATCCTCAAATTCTTCGCGGTTGTACGCGATGCCGCCACCCGAACCCCCCATCGTGAAAGACGGGCGGATAATGGTCGGAAATCCGATACGGCCCTGTACCGCCAGCGCATCTTCGAGGCTGTGGGCAATTTCAGCGCGCGGCACATCAAGCCCTATTTCGAGCATCGCGTCCCGGAACTGCTCGCGATCCTCGGCCATGTCGATGGCTTCACGGCTGGCACCGATCATTTCCACGCCGTTTTTAGCCAATACGCCTTCCCGGGCGAGGTCGAGAGCACAGTTCAGCGCAGTCTGCCCACCCATAGTCGGTAACAGGGCATCGGGCCGTTCCTGTTCGATGATCCGCGCAACAGTCCGCCATTCGATGGGTTCGATGTACACCGCATCGGCGGTGTCCGGATCAGTCATGATGGTCGCCGGATTGGAATTGACCAACACCACGCGGTAGCCTTCTTCGCGCAGGGCCTTGCAGGCTTGGGCGCCAGAATAATCGAACTCGCAGGCCTGGCCGATAACGATCGGCCCGGCGCCGATAATCAGGATGCTGTTGATGTCGGTTCTTTTAGGCATGCTGGCTATAAAATTTCCCACGAATTACACGAATTTCACAAATTCTTTGATCCGCTATTTGCATAATAATCCTTAATCTCACTTCGATTTAATACCCTTATCTATATGTTTTTATTAATTATCTATTGGTGTAATTCGTGTAATTTGTGGATAATCAATTTTCCTTGCTCTTTTCGATCATGGTGATGAAGCGGTCAAATAGCGATGCGATGTCGTGTGGGCCTGGGCTGGCCTCGGGATGGCCCTGGAAACCGAAGGCCGGTGCATTGTTCAGTTCGATACCCTGCAGGCTGCCGTCAAACAAGGACCGGTGCGTGGCGCGGACATGGTTCGGAAGACTTTCTTCGTCAACTGCGAAACCGTGATTCTGGCTGGTGATGTGCACGCGGCCTGACTCCAGATCCTGGACAGGGTGATTGGCGCCATGGTGTCCAAACTTCATCTTGACCGAACGCGCTCCGGCCGCCAGGGCCAGCAATTGGTGTCCCAGGCAGATACCAAACACCGGCAAGCCGGACTCGACCAGGCTGGCGATTGCCGATATGGCGTAATCGCAGGGCTCCGGATCACCGGGTCCGTTGGACAGGAAGACACCGTCCGGTGCGAGCGCCAGCACGTCCCGGGCCGGCGTCGCAGCGGGCACCACGGTCACGCGGCAACCCCGATCGGCGAGCATCCGCAAAATCTGGCGCTTGACGCCGAAGTCATAGGCCACCACGTGCCAGCGCGGCTTGCTCGAACGGTAGCGGCCTTCGTCGAGGTCCCAGCTTCCTTCTGTCCATTGATAAGTCTTTTCGGTACTGACCACCGAGGCGAGGTCCAGGCCTTTCATGCCGGGAAAGCTGCGCGCTTGCTCGAGCGCCTGGGCTTCATCCACCGTCTCCCCTGAAACCAGGCATCCCGCGAGCGCCCCTTTGTCTCGTAACAGGCGGGTCAGGTGGCGCGTATCAATATCGGATATCGCCACGACGCCGTGTTCGCACAGGTAAGCGGACAGGCCCTGTTCACTGCGCCAGTTGCTCGCCGACAACGGTAAATCGCGAATGATCAGCCCGGCGACCATCGGCCCTGAGGATTCCTGGTCAACGGCGTTGACGCCGGTGTTGCCCACATGCGGAAATGTCAAAGTGACCAGCTGCCGGGCATAGGAAGGGTCCGTCAGGATTTCCTGGTAACCGGTCATCGCGGTATTGAATACCACCTCGCCGATCGTGATGCCTTGCGCACCAATGCCCTGGCCTTGAAAAACGGTTCCGTCTTCCAGCGCCAGTAACGCCCTATGACTCAATTGCGGCCTCCAGATATGCAAAACGGGAAAACCTGGTCTCGGTATTTCCCGCTTAGATTCGAATTTTTCTGCCTTCGCCCGGACTCGATCGGCCAGAGATTTCGTGAAGACTTTTCTAAGCGCTCAGATTGTAAATGATGGCTCTGGACGCGTCTAATCAATGTAGGTGCACAAGGTGTTGTTTGGCGATATTTCGCAAGTCCGTCATGTTGCCCAGGTCGACGAAGGGCTGGTCGAACAGCGGATCGGTGATCACCGCCGCGAAATCCTCGTATTCCGGGTGCTGCGGCTCCCATACACATTGGTCCATGAAGCGGTCCTTGGGCCAGGTTCCCCAGTCAATCAGGCGTGAAAAATAGGCCCGGTCTGCACCCAGTTCGCGTGACAGCTCAACGAATGCAGGCATCTCGCGATAGTTTTCCTTCTGAACTACAAAATCGAACCTCAGCAAGGGGTACAGGCCCCTGGCACGCAGTTCTCCCATGCGCCGTGCATTGTGTACCAGGGTCGGCCAGTGCCCTCCCCGGCGTGTGACCGCATAAGTTTCCTCGCTCGCCGCGTCGAATGAGAATATGATCGAAGCAATATTGTCATGGACGCCCTTCATGCGCTCCCAGTTACGCGGTGTCAGCAGCACGCCGTTGGTCTGCAGCGCGATTTTCATATTGGGGTATTTCGACCCGTCCAGGTTGTAGAGCAGGTCGCGGTAAACACGGCTTGCGAACGGGTCGCCCGATCCAGTGATGGAAAGCACAAAGTGCCGGTCATTGGATTCGGAAAAATAGGGCTCCAGCAGGCGCGCCTGCAGCTCAGCGGTCTCCTCGTAAACCGCGCCCTCGGTGTGATTGATGCGCTCGGTGCGGCAACTTGGGCAATACAGGTTACATGAGCGGTCATTAACGAGATTGACGAATTGCGGAAGGTGCTTCAGCGTGGTTTGCCGTTCGTCAATGACCTTCGTGAACAATGGGTCTTCACGCGCCTCGTCGAGTGTCGGCAGGGAATCATTCTGGATCATCGGGCATCGGTCATGCCGGCAATAGCGGAAGCTGCCATCAAAAATGCTTTCGCGGATTTTTTGCATGGCTTGCCCGTTCCACATTTGTTCCAGCGGCGCATGCTTGATATTACCCATGGGCGTCGGCAGCCATGACGAACAACAGGTAAATGCCACGCCGGATTCTTCGAGGTCGATTTGTTTGAACGGGTTGGGACAAAATCGGCCCGGCAACGGCGCCTGGCCGTCAATGACCGTGGATTCGGGTTTTCGTGAAAAGAGCTTGGCGAAGCGAAACCTCAGCGAGGCCAGCAGGCGCTCGCGACGGATGCGCAAACCCCACAAACCACGCCTGAGCAATGGCAGCACATGCGGCTTTGTCTTTTTGCCAGTCACCGGGAAAGTCTAGCGCTTATTGGCTGAGCCAGTCCGCGCCCGTGTAGAGCCCGGCCGGCTGTTGGGTCAGCCACTGGGCCGCTTCAATGCTTCCGCGCGCATAGATTGAACGATCAGCGGCGTCATGACTGAGGACCAGCGTATCTTCCGCAGTCTTGAATGTGACCCGGTGCTGGCCAATCACATCCCCCTCCCTGCGGCTGATACAACTGATCCGGCCTGCCCGCGGTTCTGACCTGGCCGTTTCGCCGAGGTCGAGCACGTCGTCCAGGGGAACCTGCCACGCACTGGCGATGGCCTGGGCGAGTAACAGTGCCGTTCCCGAAGGGGCGTCCTTTTTTTCGAAGTGGTGAATGTCGAGCACCTCGACCGAGGCGCTGTCGCCCAGGGCGTGGGCCGTTTCATGCACGGTGCGCATCAACAGGTTAGGGCCGCGCGCCAGGTTGGGCGCCCACAGTACCGGCACCAGTTCACTCGCGCGCCGCAGTGATTCCCGGTCATCCTCGACCAGGGCGGTGGTGCCACTGACCAACGCCACCAGCCGGGCCCGGCACCAGTCCGCCGCCTGGCTGGTGCCGCCGCTGAGGGTGAAATCTATAACCGCGTCGGGCAGTTCGGACAGGGCATCCAGAGACTCGTGGTAGTCAACACCTGTCAGCCAGTCCGGGCGATTACGCGAAACGAGCGCGAGCAGGCTGTGACCAGCCTCATCAATGACGTTCGCCACCTGCCTTGCCATCCGGCCACCGCCGTGAACCACCACGCGCATCAGGATGTCATCCGGTCAAAAAACTCCCGCACGCCATCCAGCCACGAACTGGAGCGCGGATTGTGCTCGGTGTTGTCCTGGCTGTAGGCCTCTTCGAACTCCCGCAACAATTCCTTCTGTTGGCGGTTCAGGTTGACCGGGGTCTCAATGACCACGCGGCACAGCAAATCGCCCTGGCGCTGGCTGCGCACCGAGCGCACGCCCTTGCCGCGCAGGCGGAATAACTTACCCGTCTGTGTTTCGGCGGGCACTTTCAGTTTGACCTGCCCGCTGAGGGTCGGGATTTGCAGTTCGCCACCCAGTGCGGCAGTTGAAAAATGGATCGGGACTTCACAGTACAGGTCGTCACCGTCACGCTCAAACAGCCGGTGTGGACGCACGCGCACCTCTACGTACAGGTCGCCTGACGGCGCGCCATTCATACCCGCCTCGCCCTCACCGGCGAGACGGATCCGATCACCGCTGTCCACGCCTGGAGGTATTTTCACCGACAACGTTCGCGTTTCACGCACCCTGCCCTGGCCGCCGCAACTGCCGCAGGGGTTGGCGATGGTCTGGCCCTTGCCCTGGCAGGCCGGACAGGTTTGCTGCACAGAAAAGATGCCCTGCTGCATACGAACCTGGCCTGCGCCGCCACAGGTGTCGCAGGTTTCCTTGCGGCCATCCTGCGCGCCACTGCCATTACAGGTTTTACACTGCCCAAGAGTCGGCACTCGAATTTCACGCTCGATGCCGGCCACGGCTTCTTCGAGGTCAAGTTCGAGGGAGAAACGCAGGTCCGATCCGCGATGCTGCTGGCGGCCTCTGCGCCCACCGCCGAATATGTCGCCAAAAATGTCGCCAAAAATGTCACCGACATCGCCCTGGAATCCACCCGGACCCTGCCCGCCGCCCATCGAACCGTCGACCGCCGAGTGACCGAACTGGTCATAGGCCGAGCGCTTCTTGGGGTCTTTAAGGACTTCGTACGCTTCCTTGGCTTCTTTGAATTGGTCCTGTGCGCTTTCGTCATCCGGGTTGCGATCCGGATGATATTTCATGGCCAGCTTGCGGTAAGCCTTTTTCAGCTCATCGGCGCTGGCGCCACGGGCTACGCCCAGTACCTCGTAATAGTCGCGTTTGGCCATCACTGTTTTCCCAAAATCTGCACCAAATCTGAGGCTTGGGTGCTGTAAATTCAAGCCACAAGCATGGATATCGGCCGTCCAAACAAAAACCCCGGCCGGGGGCCGGGGTTACTGTCTAGCACTGCTTGGCCCTTACTTGTCGTCCTGCTTCTGCTCGGGATCGACTTCCTCGAACTCCGCATCAACGGCATCGTCGCCGCCGTCCTGGCTTTCAGCATTGCCTTCAGCTGATGGCTGCGCATCGGCTGCCGCCTGCTGGTAAATGACCTGGGCCGCCTCGGTCAGTTTCTGAACTGCCGATTCGATTGCTTCCTTGTCATCACCTTCGATGGCCTTTTCGACCTTGGCAATTGCTTCTTCGATTTTGGCACGATCTTCATTGCCGATCTTTTCGCCAAGCTCTTCGAGGCTGGACCGGGTCGCGTGGACCATGGCGTCGGCATTGTTGCGCACCGTTACCTTTTCATGGAACTTACGGTCCTCCTCGGCATGCGCCTCGGCATCCTGAACCATCTTCTCAATCTCTTCTTCGGTCAGGCCTGAGCCGGACTTGATCTCGATACGCTGTTCCTTGCCGGTCGCGTTGTCCTTCGCGCTGACATGCATGATGCCGTTGGCGTCGATATCGAAGGTTACTTCGATTTGAGGCATGCCACGCCGTGCCGGTGCAATACCGGCGAGGTCGAAACGCGCCAACGACTTGTTGGCCGCCGCCATGTCGCGTTCGCCCTGCAGTACGTGAACGGTCACTGCGGTCTGGTTGTCCTCGGCGGTCGAGAATACCTGCGAAGCCTTGGTCGGGATCGTCGTGTTTTTCTCGATCAGCTTGGTCATAACACCGCCCAGGGTTTCGATACCCAAGGACAGGGGCGTGACGTCGAGCAACAATACATCCTTGACATCACCGGCCAATACGCCGCCCTGGATGGCGGCGCCAACGGCAACGGCCTCGTCCGGATTGACGTCCTTGCGCGGCTCCTGGCCAAAGAACTCGGTGACCGTTTTCTGAACCATCGGCATACGCGTCTGGCCGCCGACGAGAATCACGTCAGCAATGTCGTTCACCTTCAGGTTGGCATCGTCCAGCGCCGTGCGGCACGGGCCGATGGTCTTCTTGACCAGGTCTTCAACCAGCGCTTCCAGCTTGGCGCGGGTCAGCTTGATGTTCAGGTGCTTGGGACCACTGGCGTCAGCGGTGATGTAAGGCAGGTTGACTTCGGTCTGTTGTCCCGAAGACAACTCGATCTTGGCGCGTTCAGCCGCTTCGCGCAGCCGCTGCAACGCCAGCGGATCACTGCGCAGGTCAAAGCCCTGGTCCTTCTTGAACTCATCGACCAGGTAGTCAATCACCCGTTTGTCAAAGTCCTCACCACCAAGGAAAGTGTCACCCGAGGTCGAGAGCACCTCGATCTGGTGTTCCCCGTCCACGTCGGCAATCTCGATAATCGATATATCGAAAGTACCACCGCCCAGGTCGTAAACGGCAACCTTGCGCTCACCACCCTTTTTGTCGAGGCCGAACGCCAGCGCGGCGGCCGTGGGCTCGGAGATAACGCGCCGTACCTTGAGGCCGGCAATCTTTCCGGCATCTTCAGTCGCCTGGCGCTGGTTGTTGTTGAAGTAAGCCGGGACCGTGATAACAGCCTCTGTAACCGGTTCGCCCAGGTAATCCTCGGCGGTTTTCTTCATCTTCATCAATACGCGTGCAGAAATTTCAGGCGGCGCCATTTTTTTGCCGTCCGCCTCGACCCATGCGTCACCGTTGTCGGCTTCGACAATCGTGTACGGAACCAGGTCGCGGTCTTTCTGTACGTCGTCTTCACTGTATTTGCGCCCGATCAATCGCTTGACCGCATGCAAGGTATTGGCCGGGTTGGTTACCGCCTGGCGCTTTGCCGCCTGGCCCACCAGCACCTCGCCGTCCTTGGTAAAGGCGACGATGGATGGCGTGGTGCGGTCACCTTCCGAGTTTTCAATGACCTTGGGCTGTCCACCTTCCATCACTGCGACGCAGGAGTTGGTCGTGCCCAGATCGATACCTATGATCTTGCCCATTTGGTTTTCTCCAGGAAAAGTCTGTTTAAATCGATGTTAGTAATGTGGGGTTGGCACCCGATATTTCAATCGTTATCAGGCACTTTGCTGACCACGACCATGGCGGGCCTGATCAGCCTGTCATTCAGGCGGTAGCCTTTCTGCATAACTTCAATGACTGTATTTGGCTCGTGTTCGGCTGAATCAATCATCGTCATCGCCTGGTGCAATTCCGGGTCGAAACCAGAGCCGGCCGGGTCGATTTCTTCAAGCCCGTGGTCCTGCATGACCTTCTCCAGCATCCGGATGATCAGGGATTTGCCCTCGATCAGGGACTCGACGGTCGCAGTTTCCTGGTCGGTCTCGGTACCTCTTTCGAGGCTGTCTTTCACCGGTAGCAGATCCAGCATGACGCTTTCCAAAGCACGCTTCCGGGAACGCTCCAGGTCCTTGATCAGGCGTTTTCGCAGATTCTCCATTTCGGCCTGCATGCGCAGCATGGCTTCCTTGTAATCAGCCATTTTGCGTTCGGCCTCACCCAGCGCGAACTGCAGATCCAAAAACTCGCTGTCTACCGTTTCGGCTTCGTCACCGTTTTCAACAGGGTTGTCGTCCTGTTTACTCGCTTCTGTGACTTCGCCTTGCTCCGACCCGGCTGATTCCAGTTCCGATTCCGGCTGTTTGGTTTGTTTGTTCATACCAACTCCCGAGGCCCGGCCACTGCCGGTGCCCTTGTTTCGTTGCCTGATATGGGGTTTTGAACGGGGGATTCAAGCGAATCCAGGTCAGAAAAACGCCATTGCCCTGCCCTTGCCGGCATGCTAGCGTGAGCGCTCGAAGAGCCCCGGCCCAAAAGCCCCGATCCAAGCGCGCATATGCTCAGTCATCTCAACATACGCGATTTCGCCATAATTCCGTCGCTAACGCTGGATTTCGCGCCTGGGTTTACCGCGATTACAGGCGAAACGGGCGCTGGCAAGTCAATCCTCGTTGACGCCCTGGGCCTGTTGCTGGGCCAGCGGTCAGACAGTTCGTGGGTCCGCCAGGGCGCTGAGCGCGCCGAATTAACAGCCGAGTTTGAAATTACCAATAACAACGGCGCGCGCCGGTGGCTGGCTGAAACGGAGCTCAATAGCGAAGGCCAGTGCCTGTTGCGGCGCCGGATTTCCGCCAATGGGCGTTCCAGGGCGTGGATCAACGGCACTCCGGTCACGGTGCAGCAGATGTCTGAACTCGGCACGCTGCTGGTCGAGATACACGGGCAGAATGAACATATCCAGCTGACAAACCCGGCCCGGCAGATTCACCTGCTGGACAGCAGTGGCGACTACCAGCCGCTATTGGCGAAAACCCGTGAGGCCTTTGACCGCTGGGCAGGCCTCAAGACTGAATTTGCTGAACTCGAGGCGGCGGCCGCATTGCCTCCAGAAGAGATTGACTATCTCAGGTTCCAGCTGAAAGAGCTGGAAAGCCAGGCGCTGGCGCCGGCCGAACTGGAGGCGCTGGAAACAGAACACCGCGTCCTTGCCAAGGGCGGCTCAATGGCGCGCGACCTGGACCTGGCACTGGGTGACCTGGATGAGGATGATCACGGCGCCATTGCGCGTACCATCAGGGCCCAACACGCGCTGGCGCCGCACCGCGACCTGAGTCCCGCGATCGACGAGTCCTGCAAGATGCTGGACGAAGCCCTGATCAACCTGCAGGAAGCCAGCGCCACCGTCAGCCAGGCGCGCGAGGATATCGACCTCAGCCCCGGGCAGTTGCAGGCGGTTACGGCGCAAATGTCAGAGCTGGCCGACCTGGCCCGCAAGCACAGGGTGGAAATGGAAGACCTCGAGTCCGTGCGCGAGCGGCTGGAAGAACGACTGCAAGCCGGCGAGCAGTTTGAGTCGCGGCGCGCAACGCTCGAGGCGGACTGTGACGAGGCACTCCGGGAATACCAGGATGCGGCGACAGCGCTTTCCGGCGCGCGAACCAGGCATGCCACGGAGCTGTCCCGCGAAGTGACGGCCCTGATGGCACGGCTCGGCATGGAAGGCGGGCGGCTGGAAATTCACGTCAACCGGCGCAGTGACGGTAAACCAGCCGCACAGGGTGACGACAGGGTTGAGTTGCATGTCAGTGCTAATCCCGGCAACGAGCCGGGACCACTGGTCAAGGTCGCCTCGGGTGGCGAGTTATCGCGTATCAGCCTGGCCTTGAAAACCGCCTGCAGCCGGGGAAAAAGTCATCGCACCCAGGTATTTGATGAAGTGGACGCCGGGATCGGGGGCGATACCGCGAATGCTGTTGGACAATTGCTGCGAAAACTGTCCGAGGACACACAGGCGCTGTGCGTCACGCACCTCGCGCAGGTCGCGGTATGTGCCAACCAGCAGATCCAGGTCATCAAGGATACCGGCACCAACACAACATCGGTGGATACCGCGATTCTCGGGGCCCAGGACCGCGTTGATGAAATTGCGCGCATGCTCAGCGGGAGAATTTCGGATCAAAGCCGCCAGCACGCCGAAGAATTGCTCAAGGCGGCCGACAGCGGTTCCAATTCGGTCCACTAGCCGCAAAGACGCTCTGCTTATTGGAATTGAACTACTTGCGCTTGGGGCGCACGTAAATCACGAGACTGTGATCCTCGATGTCGTAACCGAATTTCTCGGCGATTTCACGCTGTAAGCGTTCGATATCTTCACTGATGAATTCGGTGACTTTGCCGGTTTCGACACACACCAGGTGATCGTGGTGTTCGCCGGAATCCAGTTCGTAGTAGGCTTGCCCACCCTCGAAATTATGTTTCACTACCAGGCCGGCGGCCTCGAACTGGCTCAGCACCCGATAGACCGTCGCCAGCCCGATATCTTCCTGCGCGGTGACCAGCGAGCGGTAGATATCATCGGCGGTCATGTGCTTGTTGCGGCGATCTTCGAGCAATTCGAGAATTCGCATGCGCGGCTGAGTCACTTTCAATCCGACTTTTTTAAGACTCTTGTTGTCCAAGATCGCGCCCCGTATGGTAAATGCCAACACCCTGTGTGCACGGTGCCGGATATTGTATCATTCACCGCCTCGGCCAACGCCCTCATCCAGAATTGTTCCAAATGCTGAAAAAACTGATCATCCTGATGTTTGTGTGCCTCGTGACCACCACGGGTTGCAACCTGATTTACAAGCAGAATGTCCAGCAGGGAAATGCAATTGAGCAAGACAAGCTGGACCAGCTTCGCACCGGTATGACGATGTCGCAGGTGGCCTTTCTGCTCGGCACGCCGGCTATCCGCGACCCTTTTCACCAGGACCGCTGGGACTATGTTTACACCTATGCACGTCGGGGCGCGAACCAGGTTTCACGCCAGGTGACACTGCGGTTTGAAGATGCCGTGCTGGTTGCGATGACAGGCATCAGCGAGGAGGCAGATGGGCAACCCATGGCTGCATCGGACGCCGGCGCGAAACCTGCGCCTGAGTCCGTGGACAGCGCCATCGATGCCGCGCCGGAAACGCAAATCACGGCCCTCGAAGCGCCACGAGCCGAGACCGTGGAGGAGAACGCGGAATTGCCTTCCGGCGAAGCAGAACAACTGGTGGAGGAAGTGACTGAAGATGCCATTCAACCCGGGGTGGAGGGCACGATAGCGGCCGAAGTCGAAGCTCCTGCGCCAGCCGACAGTTTCGAGCCGCCATCCGCGGTGCTGGAGCACGCGGATGTCCTGGCGGTACAGGAGTTCAGTGACTGGGTAATCCAGATTGGCGCATTCGATTCACTGCAAAATGCACGCAACCTGGTCAGCCGGATCAGGAATGCAGGCTTCAACGTGACCATTTACAGCCAGGTGGTTGGCGGACTGGGCGAACGCTTCCTGGTGCGCAGTGACCCGTTTGAATCGAAGGCCGAGGCTGAGCGTCAATTGCAGCAAATCAACCAGGCATTCGAACTGGATGGTTTCCTGATACCACCTGCTCCCTGACGGTCCCGTTCCGGTTTATTGTTTCTGCGCGCGTTTTCGCCTGGCTTCCTTGGGGTCGGCGATCAACGGGCGGTAAATTTCAACACGGTCGCCATTGCGCAGTACCTGATCAAGCGTGGCCTTCTCGCCGAAGATGCCGAGCCGTTCCGGTTCAACCACCAGGTCTTCGAATTCCGAGCGTATTCCCGAGGCCTCTATGGCTTCTCCCAGGCTAGCGCCTTCGGCCAGCCTGACGGTCTTGATGCACTGCCGGTGCGGGCGCGCATGAACCACTTCAACCAGGATGTCGTCGGGCATCTTCAGGCTGCCCCGGAAAAGAACACATCATCCGCGCGGCGGCAGAATTCCTGGACCATGTGGTCGGCAATGCGCCGAAAACCCCGCTGGAATGTACTCGAGATCAACCCGCGACGGAATTCGAAATCAAGCACCAGGCTGACACTGCTTCCGGCGTCGCCAAGCTGGCGAAAGCGCCACCTGCCGTAGAGCGTTTGAAAGGGACCCTCGACCAGGTTCATGGCCAGACTTTCACCGGGTACCAAGGCGTTACGCGTCATGAACCGCTGTTCAAGGCCCGCCACGGACACGGCAAGGCTGGCCAACTGGTGCTGCGGACCCTGCTCGTGAACTTCGGCATGGGTGCACCAGCGCAAGAACTGCGGGTATGCGGGAACATCCTGCACCAGGCGATACATGTCCAGTGCTGTATGGCTGACCAGTGCTGATCGTTCTATTTTCATGTACTGGTATTCCGATACCCAGGGCCGGCCCAAGAGGAGCGCAAATATAACATGCAGTGATAAGTCGTTAGCGGCTAATTGGCCGGTGCCGGACAGCGATTACCGCTAAAATAGCCAGCCTTGAAAGGAACCCAGATGAAGCAAGATAAAAACAAAAGCAGGTCAACCATCGCCGCCAACAAGAGGGCCCGGTTCGAATACCACATCGATGAACGAATCGAGGCCGGCCTGTCGCTCGAGGGTTGGGAAGTGAAGGCGTTGCGCGAGGGCCGCGTGCAGTTTTCAGACAGCTATGTTTTGTTCAAGGATAACGAAGCATTCCTGTTCGGCTGCCAGATCAATCCGCTGCCCACGACCGCTTCGCACAGCAAAGCTGACCCGTTGCGCACGCGCAAACTACTGCTCAAGCGCCGTGAGATTGACCGCCTGGCCGGCCTCGTGGACCGCAAGGGTATGACGGTGATCCCGACCGCCATGTACTGGTCAAGGGGCCGCGCCAAGGTCGAAATCGCCGTTGCCAGGGGTAAACAGCTTCACGACAAGCGCAAGACCCAAAAAGACCGCGACTGGGACCGCCAGAAGCGGCGCATCATGAAACACGGCTGACTCGGCATGACCGATGCGCTGATATACCTGGATCCGGACAGCAAGCTCAGTTTGCAGGACCAGATTCGTCAGAAGCTGGTCGATGCGATCCTTCATGGCATCTTTCCCAAGGGCAGCCGATTGCCCTCTTCGCGTAAGCTGGCCGGACAGCTCGGGGTCGCCCGCAACACCGTGGTGCTGGCTTACGAGCTGCTGATAGACGAGGGATACCTCGAAAGCCGGGAGCGCAGTGGAGTCTTTGTTACCGACTCCATTCTCGAGGGCCGCATCGGGTTTAGCGGTAAGCCCAGCGGCAGCGAGAGGCCGGGCAAGCGGTGGCGCAACCGTATCCGGAATCATGTCGAACCTCCGTCTGAATTTCAGTGGCCGGCCGACTGGCAACAGCACCCTTTTCCGTTCATCGATGGCTATTTCGATTCCTCGCTGTACCCCACTGCGCAATGGCGTGAAGCGAGCCGACTAGCGCTGGGCGCACGAGTCATTCACGAGGGGACCGTTACCGAGGGCCACGCCGATGACCCCGCGCTTATCGAGGAGATTCGCACCAAGATGCTTCCCCGGCGTGGCATCAATGCCGAGCCCAATGAAATCCTGATCACGATGGGTGAACAAAATGCCTTGTTCCTGGTCACCCAACTACTGGCATCACCGGCAAGCCGCGTGGCCATGGAGGAGCCGGGAAACCCCAGGATGCGCCAATTGCTCAGGCAAACCGACGCCGAGGTCGTCTACCAACCAGTGGATGAGTTCGGCATGGTCATCAATTCCGGCCTCAGGCAGGCGCAACTCATCTATGTCACACCGAGCCACCAGGTACCGACCGCTGTCACGATGCCGAACCAGCGCCGCAGGGGTCTTCTCAAGCAAGCGGTGCAGTCTGACCAACTGATAATCGAGGACGATTTCGAACACGAAAGCAATTACCTCGGCCAGCCACACCCGGCCCTGCGCGGAATGGATGAGAGTGACCGGGTCATTTACATTTCTGCGTTGCCCAAGGTCCTGGCGCCCGGATTGCGAATCGGATTTATCGTGGCCGCGCCGGAGTTTATCCGGGAAGCTCGCAAGCTGCGCCAAATGGTTATTGGACGGCCGAGCCTGATCCACCAGCGCACCGCGGCATTTTTCCTGTCCCTGGGTCACTACGACTCGTTCATGGCGCGATTACACAAGATCATGGGCGAGCGCTGGGATGCATTACGCCAGGCTTTGAATCATTACCACCGCGGCAGCGAAATTGATTTTCCGACGCAAGGCGGCACCGCCTTGTGGGTGGAGAGCCCCGAACATGTGAAAGTCGACACCCTTGTCAGCGAAGCGGCAAAACGGGGTATCCTGATTGAACCGGATACCCATTACTTTGCCAGCGGACACGCATCACGAAATCACTACCGCATGGGTGTCACGAGTATCCCGGTCGAACAGATCCGTGAAGGCGTCAGCAGGCTTGAACGGTTGATCCGCGGACTGACAGCCGACCAGATTGAAACACTCGATCCCGCTGACCCCAACCTGCTGAGCGGCGATCAGCTTCGCCGTTTATTGCCCGGCGCAACGATCATTTACAAGACTTATTACGGAGCACCCTGCACGATAGAACTCAGGCAAGACGGCAGCATGATCGGCAGGTCGGGACACGCCAACGAGGATTGTGATGCGGGACATTGGTGGGTGGAAGACGACCTCTATTGCCGCAAGTGGAAAAAATGGAGTTACGGCGAAGAAGGTCGCTACCAGGTCACGCTCGACGGCAACCATATTCGCTGGTGGCGCCCCGGGGGCCGGCTGGTCGATTCCGCCATCATCCAGCCCGCAGAGTCTGATCTGGCCTCATAAGCAGCGAACATCTGGTTCTATGCCGGCAACATCGCCGCCATTACGCTCTTTGTCACCTGCATCTTTGCAGATTCACACCGCTACGCGGAGAACGCCGTGAGCTACCTGGCCATCGCAGCACTGCAACTGGAACTGGGCGTTGAGGACAACCTGTCACTGCTTGAACAGGAAATCGACCTCGTCAAGCGCCGTTTTCCATGGATACAGATGGTCGTACTGCCAGAATTGTGCACCTACGGGCCAAGTACTGACCTGGCTGTACGCATGCCGGGCGAAGTGGAGAACTGTTTCCGGGAAGTGGCCCGCAACAATGACATCTGGCTGATTCCCGGATCAATCTTTGAGCGCGCCGGTGACCGTGTACACAATACGGCCCCGGTGATTGATCCAAATGGTGAAGTCGTAGCCCGTTACCGTAAGCACTACCCGTTCCTGCCGTATGAACAGGGGGTGTCCGGGGGTGACCAGTTCGTTGTATTCGATGTTCCCGACGTCGGCAGGCTGGGACTCATGATCTGCTATGACATGTGGTATCCCGAGATGTCACGCCAAATGGCATGGATGGGCGCAGAAGCCATCATTGTTCCAACCCTGACCAATACCAATGACCGAAACATAGAACTGTCAATTGCACAAACGGTCGCTGCCATCAACCAGCTTTACCTGGTTAACGTCAACAGCGCCGGGCGGCTCGCATACGGGCGATCCATCGTGGTCGGTCCTGACGGCACCGTCCTGCACCAGGCTTCAACCGGTCGCGAAATTATCACAATGGAACTGGATTTCAAACACGTTCGACGGGTTCGTGAACGCGGCATGCACGGCCTGGCCCAGCCGTTAAAAAGTTTTCGCGATGCAGGTATCGAATACCCGGTTTACCAGGCCGGTGCCGGAACCGGTGCATTTACCGACCTGGGGCCTTTACGGGTCCCCGGTCGTCATTCCGAGCTGCAGGACAATGAAGACTGAAGCGCCGGCGGGCACCAAATCAGGCCAGGAACTGGACTCAAAAATTCAGTGGAACTGGCCCTACTTGCCGGCCCGGTCATTGTTTAAATTAGTCGTCGGGTTTGCGAAGGCAAATTGAATGAGCAGTCCACTATCACCCAATTCACCCAAGTTCTACTCTGGAGCGCCACTATGAGACCAGCACAACCAGTTCATCGTAAAGCCCTGTCCGCCGCGATCACGGCGGCCCTCGTTTCAACGGTTTCGGGAAGTCCCGCGATGGCGCAAACAGACGCCGACGATGATGCTTCGGGTGTCACCGAGGAAATCATCGTAACGGCGACGCGACGCGAAACCACGGTCCAGGAAATTCCGTACAACATCTCTGCAATTGACGGAGACGAGCTCGAAGCATCCCAGATCATTACCAATACGGACCTGATGCGTTCCATTGCCGGCGCCTCGGTGGTAGACCGGGGTCACCGCAATTCCGGCGTAATCAATTCGATCATGATCCGGGGTCTTAACGTTGAAAGCTCGGCATTCGGCGACTACGCGCTGTCCACGGTCCCGACCGTTTCGACTTACATCAATGAAACACCGATTTTCGCCAATTTCCTGATCAAGGATCTTGAGCGCGTCGAAGTGCTGCGCGGACCGCAGGGAACCCTGTATGGTTCCGGTTCGCTCGGCGGCACCGTGCGCTACATCACCAAAGCGCCACAACTGGGTGAGAACAGCGGCGAGTTTGACCTGCGATACAGCACCACTGACGGTTCCAGCGGCAATAACCTGAACGGAGACGTGGTGCTCAATTTCGCGCTCGGCGATACCAGCGCAATACGGATCGTTGCCGGAATGATCGATAACGATGGCATCGTGGATGGCCGTAACCTCTATGTCCTCGACAGCGAGGGGCTTCCCGCGGCGCCGGACGGTGTTGCAGCGGATACGGCGCAATATGAGGTGGTCAAAGACCTTGATACCGTTGACATCGACTACTACCGAATCTCGGCACTGTTCGAGCCCACAGATACATTCTCTGCGCTGTTCACACACCACAACCAGGAAGACGACATTGGCGGCCGGCGACATGCAACGGTTGGCAACGACGGTTGGGGAAACCCTTACAACGAGTACGAAATTGGCTCGATCCAGCGTGAACCCTCTTCGCGAGAAGTTGAATTGACCAGCCTGGAAATGAATTTTGATCTTGGCTTTGCAACGCTGACCAGCAGCACCTCGGCATACGACCATTCCGGTGACAGCGTTAGCGAGAATACCGGATTCTACGCGCAACTCAATTGGCTCGAATTCTATTACTACAACTATCCGCGCCCCATGGCCTCGGCCATCCGCACCTACGAAGAAGATGCGTTTGTCCAGGAACTGCGCCTGGTGTCTGATGGCGGAGAGAAAGTCGACTGGATCATCGGCGCTTTTTACATGGACCAGGACCAGGTTGCGACACAGTTAAGCGAACTCAAGGGATGGGAACGCTATTTCGACCTCGTCTGGGGTGACTGCTTCTGCCCCGGCGATGACGATTTCCGCTACAACCGCGATGAGAATTTCAAGGAAAAAGCGCTGTTCGGTGAATTCACATTCAACATCAGTGAAACCTTCCGGCTGACCACCGGCTTCCGCTATTTCGATAACGATTATGACAACACCACTTATATCAGCGTCGGAATCTGGGACCCGGGCGTCTTCCGCACTGAAGATACCGAAATCTTTACCGGCGGCCACTCGGACACACTGTTCAAGCTGAACGCCTCGTGGGACCTTGATGATGACAAGTTGTTCTATGCGACCTGGTCTGAAGGATTCCGCCGCGGTGGCGCCAATGCGGTACCGCTCAGTGGTATATGGGCCAACGATCCGATCTGGCAACGCTACGACCCGGATGAAGTCGACAACTATGAAATCGGTATCAAGGGTACCACCGGCAACGTCGACTACACGGCCTCGCTGTTCTATGTTGACTGGCAAAATGTTCAGCTCAATGACGCCAGCACCAACGGCGGCTTCTTCGCCGCCATTAATGGTGGTGATGCATCAACTAGTGGCCTTGAACTGGAACTGCTTGGCCACACTGATGGCGGCATCAACTGGAACCTCGGCTATGCCTATGTGAATGCTGAACTGGATTCGGATTTGTTCAAGCCCGACGACTTCGACATGAGTAACCCCATCGCCTTCAAGGGCGACCGCTTGCCCGGCACCTCCGAACACACGCTGAACGTCGGCCTTTCGCACGCACGCGACCTCACCGGGGGCAGATCGCTGGTCACCCGCGTGAACGGCTATTACCAATCCGATACCGAGAACCACATCAACCGCAGCCCCAGATTTGCGCGCAATATTGGCAGCTTCAGCATCTGGGACGCATCGGTCTCGTGGGTCGATGACCAGTGGAGCGTATCGCTTTATGCCAAGAACCTGTTCAACGAGGAAGGCATGACAGGGTTGTTTACCAACCAGTACATGGGTACCGACCCGGGCCAGAACTATTTCGGCAATGGCTCGAAGCAGTTCCTGTCGCTGCCGCGCACCATCGGGCTGGCCTTGTCCTACGGCTTCTGATCCCCCGGGGGCAGCCACCCGCTCCGAGGTGGCTGCCCCATTTCGTCGCCCGTGCAATGCACCGATGAGCTGTCTCCTATGAACGCACCGTCTGTCCGATACAATGTCGCGGTGAAGCAGCCCTCCAATACCAATCCAATTTCTGCACTTGACGCACAGGTCAAGTCCTTGCTGATTCAGGGTCATGTCCATGACGCGGACCAGTTGCTGTCGAAACAGCCTGAGCTCCCGCCAGGACTTTTAATCCTGCACAGCCAGGTGGCGCAGAAGCTGGCCGATTTCCCGCGCATGCTGGCCCTTGCACAAGCGGCGCACAAAATGGACCCCCACAATGACTCGCTGTCACTAAGGGTGCTCGAATGCCAGATCTACGCCGGACAGACCCGTAAAGCCTTGACGGGCCTGGACAAGCTGCAAAGGCGTGCGTCGAAAAATTCCGGGTTGTTGCATCGTATCGCCAACCTGTACGTGCATTGCGCGCGCCATCAAAAGGCCTACGAGTGCCATGCGCAGGCCCTGCGCGCACAACCCGACAACCCCGATTGCAAGTATGACCTGGCAACCTCGTGTATTGCCGCCGGAGAATTTGACCAGGCTGAGCAGCTTCTCGAAGAGGTCATCAGGCAGCAACCAAGCAATTGGACTGCATGGCAGAATCGATCAAACCTGCGCAAGCAAACCCGTGAATCGAACCACGTCGGTGAGCTCAAAGCGGCCCTCAACAACGAGGCCCGGCCAGGCGCTGATGAAGTTCCCCTGAATTACGCCCTGGCCAAGGAATACGAGGACCTGGGTGATTACCGGCGTGCCGTCAAGCATCTCGCGACCGGAGCAGCAAGACGCCGCCAGCAACTGAGCTACCGGGTCAACGAGGATGTCGCGACCATGCGCCGCATTCGCAGCGTATTCAGCCAGGAATTCATTGAACAGGCCAAAATGGCACGCCCGCATGACGGGCCCGTTTTCGTGTTGGGCATGCCCCGTTCCGGTACCACGCTGGTGGACCGGATCATCAGTTCGCACAGCCGGGTCAGCAGCCTGGGCGAGGTCAACAATTTATCGTTCGCCGTCATCGGCGCCAGCGGCTTTGCAAGGGACAAGGAATCACTGGTCGAGCAATCATCACGGGCAGATTTCGAAGCGCTAGGGCAAACCTACCTTGAAGGAACCCGCGGACTGGGGGAGGCAGGCCCCCTGTTGATCGACAAGACACCGCTCAATTTCCTGTATCTCGGAATTATTTACCTGGCCCTGCCAGGCGCCAGGGTGATCCACCTTCGCCGGCATCCGATGGATTCATGTTTTGCGATGTATAAGACATTATTCCGTGCCGGTTACCCCTTTTCCTACGACCTCGATGACCTCGGAACTTACTACGTGGCTTACCGGCGCCTGATGGCCCACTGGCGGCAGGTTCTACCCGGGTTTATCCATGACGTGTCATACGAAGACCTGGTGAAACAGCAGGAGGCGACCAGCCGTTCAATGCTCGAATTTTGCGGGCTGGACTGGGAAGAGCAAGTTCTCGACTTTCACCGCAACCGGGGTGCAGCGGCCACGGCCAGTGCGGCGCAGGTCCGCCAACCTATCTATAGCTCTTCTGTAGGGCGATGGCGTTACTTCGAATCACATTTAGAACCATTACGTAATAAACTGATATTAAATGGTATTTACCTTGACTAGGGCCGCATTCTTGTGCTCGCTCGTGCTGGTCACCCAGTTGCCGGACATTTCTGAACTCGCTGCCAGTCAGGGCGGGCCCCTGCCAATGTCTGAATTTGCACCACCTGAAACGCGCGAGCCGCCGCCCTTTGAACTGAGCGGGCGTGTCGGGGTGCGACCGGCTGCAGGCAAGGCCCATATGCAGGTTCACCAGTCTGAAGACCCTGAAAACGTATTGTCGGAGCTCAAAGCACTTCCTGCGGTGTTGTTCACCATCGTGCAAGCCCATGACCGACTCTTGACGCTCGAGAAGCACCCGCTTGAGAGCAATCATCCACACTGGGAATTTGTTGCTCTGGATGGCGTGACCTGGGCCTCGTCAAAACGACAGGGCTGGCTTGAGGCAGCCATGCCCTTCGCGCTGCGTGAACGCAACCAGAACTGTACGCACCAGGGCATGATACGTTTCAGCGCCGGACCCGGTGGTGAGCTGTCACCGGCGCGGTACCAGGTATCCAGCGAAACCTGTGCTTACCGCAAGCTGGATTTGTGGGGCGAAGTGGACCTTGAATGGGATTCGGGCCGCGCGCCTGACCGCTCCCGGCTTGTCGCCTCGCGCAAGGCGCTCGAACAGCATCGCTTGCCGCTGCGAAAAATCGAGCAATTGCCTGAAGACTACCCGGCACTGCCGGCGGATGGATTACGGCCACCCGCGCAACAACTCAGCGTTTACGGCTACGTGGTGAATGGAATTCATTACCGAAGTGATTGTTTTACCCGCCAGGGCCCTTTTCCACTATGCTCGGAGTTCGCCCTGCCCTCGTATTCCACGGCCAAGGCCCTGTTGGCCGGAATGGCTTACCGGCAAATACTGAAAATGGATGCTGGCTTTGCGGACAGCGCCGTGACCCGCTGGATTCCGGAATGCCGGCTGCACGACGAGCGCTGGGAGGGCGTGCGCCTGCGGCACTTGTCAGACATGAATACCGGGCTTTTCGACTCTGATATTTTCCAGGCCGACGAGGGGGCACTGAAGAAAATCAACGGTTTCTTCATCCCCGAGACCCATGCCGACAAACTGGCTTTTGCCTGTACCGCCTACCCACGCAAGGCGCCGCCCGGGGCAACACAGGTTTACCACACCTCCGATACGTACCTGCTGGGCGTGGCGATGAGCCGCTACCTCGAACAGCGTCAAGCTGTTCGCACCGATATCCGCCAATGGGTCAACGCGCACCTCTACCAACACCTGCAGCTGAATCCTGTCGCGCTGACGACAATGCGAACCTATGACGAGACTGCCCAGCCCTGGGCCGGCTATGGCCTGACGCTCACACCTGACGACGCGGCCCGCCTGGGACTGTTTATGGCCGCGCACCACGCTGATTTCGAACAGGTTCCGAATTGGCCTGCAGCGCGCGGCGAGCGCTACAGCAACGGGGTCTGGGCCGTGGATGCCAGCCATTGGGTTGGCTGTCCCGAGCCGGTTTGGATTCCGTTCATGTCGGGCTACGGCGGGATTACGATTGCCATGTTGCCCCATGGGTCGGTCATGTACATGTTTGGCGACGGCCACGAATTCACCTGGCTGCGCAATGCTGCGCTGCTCCACAACATTCAATCCTGGTGCAAGGGAAAACCATCATGACCCGAGTTCCGAAAGTAACGCCCAATGGCATGCCGGCCCGCGTGATGCTGGCTTTTCTGGCTACCGCGGGACTGTTTTATGTCAATATCATGCCGGCCCTGGTCAACGGCCTGATCGACGGCCTGGGTTTTAGCAATCAACAGGCCGGTGCGATCGGCTCGGCCAATGTTTACGGCGCCGCATTCGGCGCCCTGTGCATCGTCTTCTTCATCAAGAAACTGAACTGGAAAATCGCTGCAACGGTCATGCTAATCGGGCTGATCGGTATGGACCTGTTGTCAATGCTCGTGCAGGACGCTGCATGGCTGACCGCTACGCGGTTCGTGCACGGCTTTGTCGGCGGCATGCTGGTGGGTACGGGGTTTTCGGTCATTGCGCGGACCAGCGAAACGGACCGTACTTTTGGCGTTCTGTTGTTTGTCCAGTTCGGGCTTGGCGGACTGGGTGTCATGTTACTGCCCGGCCTGGTGCCCGTGTACGGTGTCACGATCCTGTTCTGGAGCCTGATTGCGTTCAGTGCCGTAACCCTGGCCATGCTGCCTTTCCTGCCCGCGTACCCGGCACAAGACCAAGCAAATCCCCTGTCCATCGAACAATCGCCAGTAGCGCGCGTGCCGCTGGTGTTAACGCTGTTGGCCATTTTTGCCTTCCAGGGCGCCAACATGGGCTTGTACGCCTTCATAATTGGCCTGGGAAAACATTATGGGCTGGAACTGGGCTTTATCAGCACGACGTTGGGAATCGCGGCATGGATTGGTCTCGCGGGGGCCGGGCTGGTAATCCTGATGTCGGACCGGTTCGGCCATTTCAGGCCCATCGTGTGGGGCACCCTGTTGACGGCCGCCGGCTCCGCGGCTTTCGTCTTTAGCGACATTGCCGCCGTCTTTTTTATCGCCAATTGCCTGCTGGGCGTCACCTGGGCGTTCGTGATTGCCTACCTGCTCGGCCTGGTTTCGCGATTTGACAGTCGTGGACAAATGGCTGCCCTGGGTGGATTTGCATCCAAAATGGGATTGGCTTCCGGGCCTGCCCTGGTCGCCTGGTTACTGGGCGAAGATAATTACGCGCTGGTGATCTGGGTCTGCGTATCTGCGATGGTTGCCAGTATCTTGCTGGTCTGGCGCCCGGCAAGCCTGCAGGACCGGGCGGCGCAAGCCCAGGTCGTTTTCAGATCCACTCGTCCATGATGACTTCAGACGGACGGTGCGTGGTGCTGGTCCGCAGGTACCACAATTCGGAAAGGCAGTTAAAGACCGTGCGTTGCTGGGCCAGGCGGCGCAGGTCATCTTCGACCGGCAGGCGTTCGAGATAATGACGCAAAAATATCTGTACCAGCTTATCCGGCAGGCTGTGGTGTTCAATGACGGTAGCGAGATCGAACAGCGGGTCGCCCATACCGGCAAATTCCCAGTCAATGAGGTTGACGGCCTCTGATTCCAGGATATTGTGGTTGAGCAGATCGTTGTGGCACAGGCAGTCCACGTGGGCCTTGGATTCAAGCTTTTCCAGTGCGCTTTTCGCCTTGTCCGCCAGCTCACGGGACTCATCCGTGCCCACTTGCGCTGCATAGCTCTCTACAGCTTTTGTGGGCTCAAACTTCGCGTTAACGGCGGGCAGGCTGTGCAGCACGCGCAGCGTATCGGCCAACCGTTTCAGGGCTTTCTTGTTTTGCAGTTCGGATACGGTCCAGTTGGTGCCGGCCGTGAATTCGCGCAGGAAAATGCCGTTTTCATGGTCGAAATACAGCGGTTCGGGCGACAGTCCGGCCGCCGCCACCATGCGCAGGACTTCTTCCTCCGCACCGCGTTGCAGGCCAAGCTCCCGGGCCGCCGGCTTGTCCACGCGCAATACGTAGCGGCGGGCAAAATGCTTGATCAGAAGGGTTTTACTGGTAGCACCGTCGGATAACACCATGCCGATTTCGGCCCGCGCGAAACCCGGAATTTGAGTCAATGCACTCTCAGGTGTCATATTCAGCCCGCCCTGTATTATTGTTCGGCATGCTTGCTCGCCAACTGCGATAGCCAATGACGATCATCACCAGGTATGCCACGAACAGCAATGCCGTGAGGTTCAGCCCCCGAGCAGTATAAAGACCTACCGAAATTGCGTCTATGACGAACCAGTAAATCCAGTTCTCCAGTATTTTGCGCGCCACCATGTAAGTAGCGACCACCGCACCCCAGGTCGTCAGTGAGTCCCAGAACGGCAAGGCAGCTTGCGTAAACTGCTGAAGCAAGCCGCCGCTGGAAACAACCAGCAGCGCGATGACCGCCAGCGCCACTAAGTGGTTGCGAAGCGGCCAGGTTGTAACTGCCAAGGCACCGCCCCTGGCCGCCCCGCCCCGCCACTGCCACCAGCCATAGCCGGCCATGGCCAGGTAAAACACCTGCAAGGCTGATTCCATGTACAGGCCAGCCTGGTACATGACAAACAGGAAAATCAGCGTACTGGCCGCCGCCGCAGCCCAGCACCAGATATTTTGCCTGATGGCCAGCAACAGGTAAGCGACCGCCAGGGCCACTGCCAGCGCTTCCCACGTGAAGAACGCGCTCAGCAGCGAATCAATCAAGGTCAGGCGCGCTGAGAACCGGCAGCGCCGTATTCAGGTACTTGACCACCAGTACCGCCCGGCCGGGCCCTGACATGCATGCCCGCATGGCCTGGTTAATGGCTTGCGTGACATCGTCGAAACTTCCGGAGATCTGAGTGCTCATGCGGTTGGTCACCATTTGCAGCCCTGCTTGCCCGGCCAGCTCAGTGATAAATGCCTTTATAGGCGGAATGTAATCTTCGGCTAACGGGTAGAAACTCAATTCAGCGGTCAGTTGCATGACATCTCCGTCGTTCAATATCGGTAGGTGGCCGTCAGGCCATAGTGGCGGGGATCACCCAGACGAGTGAATCGCTCACGGACAAATAGTGGCGGCGTCAGGCCAAAGTAGAAGCCGCGCGTGAAGTAGTCTTCGTCGAACAGGTTGCGCACCCAGGCGCTGATATCCCATTTGCCGAATAAGCGCTTGACGCGCAGGTTGACGACGCTGCGCGAGGACGCTTGTTCGTCGTGGCTGTAGTCGAAATAGAAGTCGTCCATCAACTGCCAGTCCAGTCTTGCTGACCAACGATTTGAGTCGAGGTAGCTGACGCCAAGGTTGGCGTTCCAGGAAGGCGCATGGGCAAACGAGCGGCCGTTGAGGCTACCCGGGACACCCACTTCCCTTTCCAGCGCGAAATTGTCGATCCGGGTGGACAGCAGGCCCAGGCTGCCGTGCAAGGTCCAGCGTGGACCCACTTGCCACTGCAGCGAGGATTCGAGACCGCGAGAGCGCCCGCTTGCATTGCTGGTGATAAAAATAAAGTCATTGGGGTTGTCGGTAAATTGCGCCGAACTGCGCACCTGCATGTCGTGGCGGCGCATGTGAAACAGGCTTACTGCACCCGAAATTCGGCCGTCGAGCCACTCGCCGCGCATACCCGCCTCGACATTAAGCAGCGACTCGGGATCGAACGCAATGGCGGACTGATCAATCGCCGCGCTCGCTGCCACGCGTGCAAAGCTGGGATTGAAGCCACCGGCCTTGTAACCGCGGGATACCAGTGCATACAGGCTGTTGCTGTCTGACAGTTCGAACGTTAAGCCGATATCGCCGCCCCACAGGGTCTTCGCCGGGCTGAAATGATTGACGACCGGCATGTCCGGGTTACCGTATATCCGGTCCCGGAAGCGGTCGGAATAGTCCGCCTCCCAGCGCTCGGTGCGCAGGCCAAGCGATAAGCGGCTGCGTTCTGTCAGATCTATGTCGAGCTTGCCGAACAGCGCATGGTTACGCGCCTCGAACGCACTGTCGAGACGGGTGTCGCTGAGACACGGAGTGCAATAGGCGAATGGCGCATCGACGCTGTCGTCGTAGATGCCGGCCGAGACGATGTCGTTGGACTCATCCAGGTGCTGGAAATAGACCCCCACCAGCCAATCCGCACGATCGTTGAACAGGCGGCTGTTTTGGTTGGAAATGAAGCGTAGTTCCTGGCTCAGGGTCTGGCGAATACGGATATCCCGGTAGGTATAGTCATAAAGATAGGGCGCCCAGTAATCGGCGTCGCCCCATTCGCCATCATAGGAAAACAGGATGTCTGAATCGGCAAAGCCGGTAATGCTGACCAGGTCCACGGCCCGCCCCAGGGGCCCGTTGATTTTCAGCGAGGCGCCGGTGGTGCGCTGTTGGTCCCGGCCCGGATTGTCCGCGTAGGTGATGCGGCCATTGTCGGGCGCCCAGGCATCGTATCCGTTGTCAAAATCGGCCCATAACAGGCTCAGGCGCACCTGCCACTGCCCGGACAGGCGCCAGCCCAGTTTGCCGCGCAGCAGCGTCTCATCACGACCGTTACTGTCGTCCAGACCGAGAGAGACATTGTCATAAAAGCCGTTGCTCTTCATGCGCTGCAACGAGAAACGGCCATCCAGCCCGCCAACCACCTCGCCGCCGGCAGACATTGAAACCGAACGCGTGTCGTCATTGCCAACGCTGACGCGAGCTTCGAACTCTGGCTCCGAAACCTCGTTGGCCGACTGGAGATACACCAGGCCACCGATCGCGTTGGCCCCGAAGCGCGTGGCCTGGGGACCACGCAGCACTTCGACTCGCTCGACATCGAACAGGCTGGCGATCCCGCCAATGCCTGAAAGGTCGATGTCGTCAACGATAAAACCCACCGAAGGATTGGGTGCGCCTTCATACTGCTCCAGTTCGCCGATGCCGCGCAGCTGAAAGTAGCGCGCACGCGAGCCTTCGCCGGACAGGTTCATATTCGGTACCAACGCGACCAGTTCCTGGGCGTGGCCCAACGTGGCCGTCTCGATTTCATCACTGTCGAGTCGCGTCATGCTGGCCGCGAAATCACCGTTGCCGTCGTCGCGCAGGGCCGAGACCAGCACTTCTTCCTGTAGTTGTTCTGTCGCTTGAGGCTCGCTTTCAGCTTGCACGGCAATGCACTGCAGCGATAAAGCAAAGGCTAAGGATTGGCGGCTCAACATGTCAGGATTCCCTGTGGGTCAGAGATCCGGTCGGCCTGGAGTGGGAATGTGTAGAATCCTATTCCTACGCCGGCATTAACCGGATCAGGTTCTAGGGGTTCCTGCCTGGCAGATCTCAGGCCCTTCCGGGCCACCCCCAAGGAATGGACTATAGTCTAGAGGATAAACTCAACAATCGAAACCCACGAAGACCCGAAGGACGTAAACTCATGAGTAATATCACAGACTTGCAGCAAGCCCTCAGAGGCCGGCTGATTCAGCAATCTGATGCCGGCTTCGACGAAGCGAGACAAGTCTATAACGCCATGCACGACAAGCGGCCTGCCTTGATTATCCAGGCTGCCGATACGGCAGATGTGGTCGCATCGGTGAACCATGCCCGCATCAATGGGCTGGACGTGGCGGTCCGGGGTGGTGGCCACAGCGTTCCGGGTTACGGCACTTGTGATGGTGGCCTGGTAATCGACCTGGGCCTACTCAACCATGTTGTCGTGGACCCCGAAAACCGAATAGTCCAGGCTGGCGGTGGTTGCACCCTGGGCGGCGTTGACCATGCCACGCACGCCTATGGGCTCGCGGTACCTGGCGGCACGGTGTCCAGCACCGGCCTGGGCGGGCTGACCCTGGGTGGCGGCATGGGCCACCTCTCCCGCTCGTGCGGCCTGAGCATCGATAACCTGGTTGGCGCCGAGGTCGTGACCGCTAACGGCGACATCGTGCACTGCAGCGAAGACAATGAGCCTGACCTGTTCTGGGCAATTCGGGGCGGTGGCGGAAACTTCGGGGTTGTGACGTCATTTGCATTCGTCGGTCATCATGTACCCTCGGTGTTTGCCGGACCCACTTTTTTCGAGCCTGACGCCCAGGTTATTCGAAACTACCAGCGCCTGGTCCAGGAGGCGCCCTGGGAACTCAATGCCATACTCGCCTTTGCCCAGGCGCCGCCGGCGCCGTTTGTGCCAGAAGCCTGGCACCTGAAGCCAGTCATTGGAATCCTCAGCTGCTGGAGTGGCGATGACGACCAGGACGAAGATCTGCCGGACATGGTTGCCTCGGCCGGAAAGGTGGTTGGACAGGCTATGTGGCGCATGCCCTATCCGCAGGTCAACACTTTCTTTGACGAATTGCTACCGAGAGGTTTACGCCATTACTGGAAGGCCAGTGCGGCGCGCGAGTTTCCAGAAGGCGCCATTGCGGCTCACATGGAATATGGAACGAAGGTCCCAACTATCGAGGGCGGTAATTTCATTTTTTCCACCGATGGCGCTTGCCACCAGGTGGATGAACAAGCGACCGCATTCGCCAACCGGTCCGCCTGTTTCAGTTCCGCATTGTCGGCCATCTGGCATCAGCCTGAGGACGATCAACGCAATATCCAGTGGGTACGCGACTATTACGACGCGCTTGCGCCCCATTCCGACCCGGGCGCCTATATCAATTTCATGGCCGATGACGAAGACATGGACCTGGATAGCAACTTTGGCGCCAAGTATCTGAAATTACGCGAATTGAAAGCGCAATATGATCCGGACAACCTGTTTCATCACAACCAGAACATTCCGCCAGCCTGATGGTCTTAGTCATTGAATGTAGCTGAATGAGTTACAATATCTGTCACGTGATTCTTCGGAATTACTGCCTGGGGGCGACCTGGCTTCGACGTGGGTCGTGAATCCTGAGGTGCATGCCGAGCCGCATACAACTCGTAAAACTGTTTGCAAAAAACTTAGTTGCCAATGATGACAACTACGCACTAGCAGCCTAATAAACTGCATAGCGCCCTTCGCCAAAGCGTGTCCGTGCGCGTTGGAGTCCGGAGGTCACCCGACACGGAACCGCGATGAAGCACGCCTGGTGTGGATTCGTTAAAACTTATCCAGGCTCGTTGATTGTTTTCCCATGCCGGCCGGGTAGCCTTCAACTAAAACAATAGGACGGACAAGCATGTAGAGCCAAGGGTGGATCACTTACGGACGCGGGTTCGATTCCCGCCGCCTCCACCAATTACTAAAGCCGCCTCCGGGCGGCTTTTTAATTGGTCGATGAATGAGAAAGATGGGCCATCCCTGGCCCACTTTCATGTCACTACGCAGGCGCGCGGGCCTGCTTCGCTCTTGCACTTCGCATTCGCTCGTGTTGGCACATCCATGTTCCAATGCAACTATTCCTCGAAAATCATCAAACCGGTCTGCTCAAATCTACATAGTTCGGAATTTCTGGGGCACAGCGGCTGGCCAGGAACCGGCAGGCTTGAGCGACAGGGATGTCGCGACAGAGCCTACAGGGATGTATTCACGGCGTCCTGCCGGGACCGGGTAGGCGCTGCGCCAAAATGGTCGGCGTGATCTTGTTCGTGCAAAGCGGAAGCAAGCTACCGGCAGAAGGTCCGCAGCCCATCGGCCATCACCAGCACCTCGGCGCGCGGATCATCTGCCATGTCACGCCGGAATTGATCCGAATTCAGGAAACGCTCGATATAGGATGCGTAATACTCCAGGTCCAGGCCGCAATCCAACGCCGCCATGATAAAGGCGGTGCCCAGGTAGCGGTCGCGCGCCGTGAAGGTGCCGTTGTTGGCGTAGGACTGGCCAAACGCCAGCAGCCCGGCGGTTTCACCCTCGGTCAGGTTGGCCAGCGTGTAGGCCAGCGCTTTCTCGGCCCATTCCTGTTGCGCCAGGAACGCATCAGCTTTACCGAATATCTCCGGTGGCCAAAGCGCGAACAGGTAACGCGCCGTGACATGACCACGGCTGGCCATGTCTTCCAGCTGCCGGCGCAGATCAGTATTGAACAGCTCATCAGTGAAGCGGCAGTTGTCGTATTGCTGGCTGTAGCGCTCGCGAATTTCCGCTTCCGATGGGTATTCGCGGTTGCTATTGCGATTTTCCACCGCCCACTGAAGTCGCCTCATCGTTCTTTGAACCTGCTGATCGACCTGGGCAGGCGTCTTAGGCGCTTTGACACAGCGCCGGTGGGCATGAACCACGCGATTTGCTGCATTCAGGTCGCCGTCCAGGGCCTTCTGCAGGTTGTAATCGGTAAACGCCGCCAGTTCATCGTCCCCGATATTGCGGATGTCATCGAAGCGATTGTCATCCGCTTGTCCAGCGGCGTCATTGGGCGGCACCTCGACAACCCGTTTCGCAGCCGGGCCCGAAGCCCACTGGCGTGAGACCTCCCCGTCCAGTTCTTCATCCGTCCCATCAAATTCCTGGTCGACAAAAGAAGCTTCGGCCAGTGTCTCGTCAACCGCGGTCGTGTGCGGCCCTGTCGCGGGTATATCAGCCGCGCGCTGATAGAAATACCAGGCGGCCAAGGATGACAGTGCAAGGGGGAAAACAATCAGCAGTAGTTTTTTCATTGGCTCAGAAGCCCCGATAGTCAGACTACTGCTTGATGATCTTGATCCACTCACCCGGCTCCGGTTCACCGGTCGGGTAATAACCATTGATCAGGCGCAGATCCTCGGCCTCGGATGGTTTCAGCTTGAGATTTTCCGCTAGTTTTTCGAAGGTCGTGGCGCTGGTGGCCTTGACGTAGTGAATCCTTTTTGGTGAACGGCCGCGCAATTCGCGATTGGAAATCGGTCTGAAGGT
>JABDJL010000029.1 GCA_013002505.1 Lysobacterales bacterium
ATCATCCACCACGACGGTAAAGTTATAGGTCGGCGCACCATCGGGGCGCGCGATGACCAGGTCATCCAGCTCTTCGTTGGAAATACTGATATGGCCGCGCACCAGGTCTTCAAATACCACCGAGCCGCTTTGCGGATTACGAAACCGCACCACCGGCTTAATGCCTTTCGGGATGTCCTCGCGCGCCCTGCAGCGCCCGTCATAGCGCGGCTTGATGCCTTGTTCCATCTGCGCTTCACGCAGTTTTTCGAGGCGTTCCTTCGGGCAGTAGCAATGGTAGGCCTTGTCTTCATCCAGCAAATGCTGCACGACCTCGGCATAGCGGTCGAAGCGCTGGGTCTGGTATACCGGGCCCTCGTCGTAGTCCAGGCCCAGCCAGTCCATGCCGTCAAGGATGGCCTGAACCGATTCAGGCGTGGACCGCTCCAGGTCGGTGTCCTCGATGCGCAGCACAAATACGCCGCCTGACTTGCGCGCCTGCAGCCAGCAAAACAACGCCGTACGGGCGCCACCGACGTGCAGATACCCGGTCGGGCTGGGCGCGAAACGTGTCCTGATCGTCATAACATTGATCCCATAAAAAAAGCCGCCTCCGAAGAGGCGGCATTTTAACAGAGGCTTGAGCCCCGGTGTCTTAAAAGGTCAGCTACACGGAGTAGTCTGGAAGTTGACATTGTAACCACCGCCAACAGGGTTCGGTGGTATGGTATTGTGCAATTCATAAATGACTTGCGCATTAACGCCGTTGGTCACCTCGCTGTTCTGGGCCAGGGTGTTTCCTGTCAGGCAAGCATAGTGATCTGCATTGGCTTTGCCGTATCCAAAAATCCTGATCCGCGGGTTGGTTGCCCCGACCGGCACCTCGCATTCGAAGCCGGTGGTCGTGCGGTCGCACAAAGCGCCATTCTGGCCGTCGATTTCGATGTCGGTGACACGGACACCATTGATGGTTTCACTGAAGTTGCCACTGACCACCGGGTGGGTGGACGGGGGCGGCGTGCCGCCACCACCACCGCCGCTGTCGAGCGCCTGCACCTCGATGGTGTCGGTGCGCACAAAGGACGCGTAGGTCAGGTCAACCGGTTCGGTATCAGTAAAGCCCAGGTTACCCTTGTGACCGGACGCCTCTACCGTAGAACCGCCCAGGGCGTCTTTCGAAGCAACACCACGTGAATGGGCATTGTCGTCCTCCAGGCCCTCATTGGTGGTATCGACCGGTGTGTTGTTCGGGGTTTCAGTCCAACGGTTCAGGAACGTCAGCTGCACATCAAAAAACGGCATGATCTCCAGGATGTTGGTTGACGTGTTGAGGTCGAGAATTACGTCACCGGTCTGGCAACTGTCCGCATCGCCACCGGCGCGCAAGCAGTCAACGACTGTGCGGAAATCCGAACTCAGGTAATCAATGTAAACACCACGGGACCGCAACTGCTGTTCAGACTCACCGTCCAGCGGCAATTGGGTCCAGACCGGGAACTCTCCGGCGCCCAGGGCTGTATCGTATGAGCCGCCATAGGTCGGCTGGGCCACGCAAGGGGTCGGGCCACCGATGCAGATCGCCGGAATATCATCTTCATAGTTGAAATGCGTGGCATTCTCGAATGCATTGGCCGCGGTGGTCACGTAATTCGAATAAGTCGTAACTTCACTTTCATCATCCAGAAAATCTTCAGGGAAGGTGTGCAGGTCTTCCTGGCGGAAATCCTGTGCGACCTTGAAGAAGCCGTCTTTGCGCACCAGGCGGCAGGCTTCGACGTAGGTAGAATTGGCTGTGTTGGCCAGCACCAGGTTACCCTGGTTGGTGATGTTGTAGTGCTTGTGGTCGCCGTCGAATGTACCCGAGCTGAAATAGTCGCCGCTGGCCCGCCACGGGTTGTACTTGTTGACCGCCGTATCGGAATGGTCTTCGGCCGACGAGCCACCGTCATGGTGATCGCGGCAACAGCTGTCGCACAGCTGGGATTGCTGGTTGTTGGCCGACTCGCCGAACGGCTTGTTGACGAAGTGCCCTTCAACGTATTCATCGCCGGCCCAGATCGTCGGCCGTATGCCTGAATCTTCCGGCGTACCAGTGGGCGCCTTCAGGGTACATTCGCAGGAAACGGCGGCAAATTCCTCGCGCCGTACAAAAAAGTTGCCATCGCCGGTTTGTGAATAGGTGATCACGTCGAAGCGCGTATCCACCAGTTCGTCGCGACGGATGACGTCGGGCTCGGGCGTCAACGATTCCTTGAACTTGTTGTTGCCCAGGTTCAGCGACACGATGTCCGGCCTCAGGCCTGGCGTATAGGTTATCGCGAACGGGTCCAGACCATTGGTGGTTTGCGTCACCGCCTTCGAAGCAGCGGCCGTGGTGACCGACGAAATAGTCTCGTTGATGACGATGCAGGCCTTGCCCGTGCCACAGATATTGCTCAGGGCCGAGAACGTGCCGATATCTTCAACGGCCCCCTCGATGGTGCGCTGTGCAACACCGTCCCAGGAAACCCGGACCGACATCAGCTTGAAGTCCGAAATGGTGACCCCGGCAGGGGCGGTGGTCGTAAAGGTGTCGCTAGCCACGTTGTAGTAATAGTCCGTGACCGTGGATGCAACGGTGAATGGGATGCCGCCGCGCGTGATATTGATGGTCTCGCTGGCGATGTCGTCATAGGCGGCGAAAGTACCGGTGGCGTCGGTCAGCCGCGCAAAGCCCCTGCGGGTCTCAATCAGGCTTTCGGCCAGGTTGATCGCCACGGTTCGGACATTGGCATCGGCTGCCGAGCGTGTCAGGCTACCCTGCAGGGACGCCAGCGCCAGCATGCCGATGGCGAAAATGGCGATACCCATCAGGACCTCGAGGATGTTATAGCCCTTTTGACGCCTTGTATTGATTGAATTGTTCATATGAATTCTCATTTGATTGCCCCCCTTATTGCCAGGCCGGAAGGCCAAAGTCGCGCCAGCCGCCGCTGACCGAACCGATGCCGTTGATGCCGGCTGCATTGGCAATAACGCCATCGGCATAGACGATCTGGAAGGTACCCTGGAAAGCGCCTATCACCGCGTCAACGATGACTGCGCCGTAGACCGTGTTGGTACCGTTGCTGTTCATCGTTGCATTAATGTCCTCGCCGTCGAACACGTACAGCGTGCCGAAAATTTCTGCGCCACCGCGAAGGTCGGTGCTGGTGGCGGCAGATACCAGCATGATCGGGTTCTTATACGTGCCTACCTGGGTGTTCGAGTTGATCCTGCATTCGGCGCCGCTGACCCAGTAAAGCCCGCTGCTGTACGGCCCCAGGCTGTTGCAATTGGAAATCACTGTCGCGTTCGCCTTAATGACGTGGTACTGGTTGCGTGGCACGCCAAAGTAGAACTCGAACAGGTCACAGGGGAAGCTGTCATCGATGACGATGTCGATACTGATATTGGTGTCGCCCGCCTTGCGCCAGCTCAGGAAATAGTCGGTATCGTTACCACCGGGGCCGCAAGTGCAACCAGCGCTTGGACAGGCCACGTCATCGGGGTAATCACTGGTGCTGTACCACTCCTGCAATTCGCAGGTCTGCCACGAACCCGAACTCTGGATATCCACGCCGGGGCTGCAGGCCGGGTTGTCGTTGATCCAGGTCGTCAGCGGCACGCCCAGGCCGCCGCCATTGGGGTTACCCACCACTTCGGCCGTGCCGGTGGGCGGGAACGTGGACTTGGTGGTCAGCGGTACGCCCGGTGAGCCGGACAGGTTCTTGAAGTTGGACAACGGCCTGGCGACGCGTGCTTCGCCGGTGCAGGTGGTGATGTCATTGGTATCGGTGCAGTCGGAATATCCGTAAGCCATCATCGTGAAGACCACCAGGGTCGAATTCTCACCTTCATTGCTGAGGTCGGGGGCCTGGCACCCGCCGCTCGGATTGGCCGGATCGATAATGCACAACACGGCTGACAGCCTTGCCGTGGTGCCGGGCGGCAACAAGGCCGCATTGACCGGCAGCGAATCGGCGCCTGTCACGTCACCGGCGGTAGTATTCGGGTCGTCATAGAAATACGAAGTCAAGGTGGCCGGAATGTCGCCACCACAGGGGTGGTTCGGCTTGGCGATCATTGCTGCGGTGCACTGGTTCCAGCCCACCTGGCCGGCCGCAAACCAGCCGGCGCGATAGGTGGTAGGGCCAATCTGGACCGCCTGCGGGTCGTCCGAAAAAATGCGACCGGCGTTGGCGAGTATGTACTCCTGGCCCTGGTCGAGTATTGCCTCGGCGGCATGAAACGCGAGTTTCTGACGCGCTTCGTTAGACGAGATGCGCTGTTCAAATACGCCAACCCTCGAGGCGTACAACAGCATCAACGTCATCAGGACCAGTACAAATATGGCCGTAAAAATGGTCAGCCCGCCCGCCTGGCGGCTGATATTCAAATTTTCAATATTCTTCACTGTATTCGCTCCTGGGCAGTCCGTTGACTTCAGCATGCCGGGTCATTGGGCTACGGGGCTGCGGTGTAAAAGTCATTGCGCACGCGGATAATGTCGTTGACGGTGCGGGTAATCTGGTTGTTCCTGACCAGCTGGCCGGTGATCGAGATGGCCACTTTCTCCACGTTCTGGTTGACCGCGCCGTTGATCACGGTGTCAACGAATGAAAGCTCGTTGGTCGTGGTCGACAAGTTCAACGGATCGTTGGTCCTGGACACGGTAAACGCGGTGACGTCAATAAGGTCCGAATCGGTGATGTCCACCCAGTAGTTTCCTGAATTGCAACTCGGCGTCGTGTTGCGCGTGGTGGTCATCTGCAGCACGCCTCGCCCACCAACCACGGTGCGCCGGAAGGCGCCGGCGTCATCATCGTCTGTCACGTCTCCGTCGGAATCGCGGTCAAACCAGTAAAAGAAACAGTCACCGGCGGCTTGTGAGGTTCCGACGGTAATCGCCTTGATGTACGCAGAAGTGTCACCACTGCCATTATCGAGGGTGGTGCGGCACTGCCAGTTGCCAAAGCACTTGGCGTAGTTGCCATGGTAATTGGCGCGCCGCACATCGCGGGTCATGATCTGCAACGCGGCGCGCAGGTCCGTGCCGAGACGCGCCATGCCGATCGTGTCGGTGCCCGTTGACAAGGTGTTCGACATCAGCAATACCATCGCCAACGACACGATCAGGCTGATCGCCATGGCGATCATCATTTCCAGCAGCGATACACCGCGCTGGCGTTGCGTTGAATGGATGCGAATCATAGCCTTGGGCCTCACGGGGAAATGACTGGTGGTGGATTGACGATGATCGGGCCGCTGCTGCAGCTTTGAAAGCCGGGAATCTGCTTGGTCGAGACAGGGTTGCAAACCCGCACACGGCCGGTGACTTCGACATCCACCTGTAACTTGAAGTGACCGTTGGCGGAAACCACCGTCACCAGGTGTTCATTGCTGTCCACGGTAATGCCGTCGTCGGCAGTCTTGATGCCACGGATCGGATCAAAATTGAAATGCATGTCGGTGCTGTCCGTGCCTTCCTGCTGCGAACTGTCCATCGTGAATTTTTCGAATCCCCCGTTGTAAACCCGCGCAATCTGGCCGGCAATCTTGCACTGCGAGGCGTGATTGATGGCAGCATCGCATTCGCAATGATCCAGGCCGTTGGCGTCCTTGGTCTCTTCATCGATGGCGCCGATGCACCACGCCGTACCTGCACCGTTACGTTTGAATGTGACGGTCACTTCCTCGTTGGATTTGACCGCTTCGCTCTGCGCATAGGCCAGGAACGAGGCCAGTTCCTCGGCGGCACTGGTGACCTGGCGTTTCTGTACCAGGTTGTCCCAGCTCGGTACCGCCAGCGCGACGCCAATCGAGACCACCACCACGGTGATCAGTAACTCGACTAGCGTGAATCCCTTGTGACGAAAATACATATCCCCTCCCTCTTCCTTGTGAGTATGGCAATGTGTTTCTATAGTATAGGTAGCAAGACCATGCAGGTGAACCATTGATTTACCGTTAATCTGTACCTTGCTACCGTTTATCTGGTAATGGATGTAAACCGCCAATAGAACAGGGATTTTTCGAAGATGAACAGACGAAAAAGCACAAGGGGACCCTCTTTTAAAGGGTCAAACGGTTTTACGCTCATCGAACTGATGATCGTAATCGGCGTCGTGGCATTGCTGGTGGCCCTGGCTTTGCCCAGCTATAAGCAATTTATCCGCAAATCGAACCGCGGCGAAGCACAGCAGTTGATGATGAATTACGCCAACCTGCAGGAAATCTGGCGCTCCAACAATTCAACTTATGCTACCGCAGCCAACCTCGCACCACCGACATCGGCAGACTACAACTACAACTTCTTCATACGCGCGACCGCGGGCGATCCGCCTACAGTCGCCCAGTGCGCCAACCAGGCCCCGACTGCCGCGGCCTACACGGTCGTGGCCTGCGCCAAGGGCGGCAATGACCAGAACAATGACAAGCAGGCCGGCACCAGTTGTGCGCGAATGGGGCTGACCCAGGCCAACACCAAGGTCCCTAATATTTGCTGGTAAAGGCCGAGGCTTTTTTATAAGCCGTTGAATTGTCGCGTATTGGCGGCAATCAGTGTAAAATGACGCAACTGCTACCGAGGCAATTGCATTGCGTCTGGACAGTATTTTCAAGTCAAAGCTCAGTACTTTGGCGCCGCTATCAGTGGTTCTGCTGCTTCCCTTCCTCACTTCCGGCAATGATGCGCCAACGCGTGTCGAGCAGGTTGAACGGCGCGGCAGCCTGACCATGCTGACACGTAACGGCGCCAGCAGCTATTTCCTGGGCGCCGATGGCGACACCGGACCGGAATATGAACTGGTCTCGGCGTTCGCTTCATTTATCGGCGTCGACGTGGAGGTACGCGTGGCCGATGCGTTCAGCCAGCTCGCTGGTTTGCTGCAGGACGGCCAGGGTGACCTGATTGCCGCCAACCTGACCCGCACACCTTCCCGCGAAAGCCAGTTCCGCTTTGGGCCGGACTACGACCAGGCCCATACCGAGGTGGTGTACCGACGCGGCACCCAGCGCCCTGAAAGCATCGAAGACCTGGTTGGATTGAACGTGGCCGTGATTGCCGGCACCAGTTACGAAGAAATACTGCAGCGAGCGAGTACCGAGGTGCCGGCACTCGAATACGAGGCGCTGGAAGATGTCGGCATGGAAGACCTGCTGCTGGCGGTATCGGAGGGTCATATTGACGCCACGCTTGTCGACTCGAACATCCTGAAAATCAATCGCCACTTCTATCCCAGCCTGCGCCGCGGATTTACCCTTGAACAGACCCAACCCCAGGCCTGGGCATTCGTTTCGGACGATGACGACAGCCTCGTGCAGCAAGCGCGCATGTTCATGACCGGCGCCCGTGAAACCGGATTACTCACTTCCATCCAGGATCAATTTTTTAACCGGCGAAACAACCTTGACCAGGTAGGCATGTTCCATTTTCTGAAGCAGGTCCGGAACCGGCTGCCGCAGTTGCTGCCGGTGTTCCAGGACGTGGCGGCCCACCATGACCTGGACTGGCGCCTGCTGGCCGCGATGGGTTACCAGGAGTCCCACTGGGACCCCGATGCGCGTTCACATACCGGCGTACGCGGCATCATGATGCTGACGCAGCGCACGGCCCGGCAACTGGGACTCAATGACCGCCTCGACCCGGTGCAGAGCATTGAGGGCGGCGCGCGTTACCTGTTGCGCTTGTGGGGCCGTATTCCGGACCGCATACCTGACCCTGACCGTACCTGGATGGCGCTGGCTGCCTACAACATGGGTTGGGGGCATCTCGAAGATGTTCGCGTATTGACACAAAAGCAGGGCGGCGACCCTGACAGGTGGCAGGATGTCAGTGAGCGCCTGCCGCTGCTGACCCAGGAAAAGTGGTACAAGCAGACGCGATATGGCTATGCGCGGGGATTGGAAGCGCAGCGTTATGTGCGCAATATCCGTAACTATTACGACATCCTGGTGTGGATGGACACACGCGCCCACCCCTTGCTGGTGGTGGACAACAACCAGCGGAGCGTTGAGCCGCCCGCACCCTGATTCCTTCAGACCGGCAGGTCATCTTCCATTTCCAGCCACATGCAGTCACGTGACTGCTGGTGGATATCGGCCAGCCGGGCCCGATGTGCCTCGAGTTCTTCATCGCTTGCGCGGATGACGAGAATCGACGCGGCCGCCTCGGCATCCAGCGAGGTCAGCGTGCCTTCAGCGTCACCAGACTGCCGGATACTCAGGCCCAGGTCTTCCTGCCCTCCGGTCATCGCCAGGTAAACGTCTGCCAGTATCTCGGCATCGAGCAGCGCACCATGCAGGCTGCGCGTGCTGTTATCGACCTCGTAACGC
>JABDJL010000055.1 GCA_013002505.1 Lysobacterales bacterium
ATTTGTTCCAGGAGATTGATGGCCACGCCGACGAAATCCGAGTCGGTCACGATACCGACCAGCTTGCCATTCTCAACCACTGGCAGGCAGCCAAATCGATGCTTTTCCAGGAACAGCGCCGCCTGGCGCAGACTCGCTTTTTTCTCAACCGTGGCGATCCCGGTGACCATGATGTCCTCTACCGGAAAATCCCTGACCGGCAGCCTGTCGTCCTTTTCACGAAGGAACGAATCCTGGGCTGCAAACAGGTCAGTCTGGGTCACCAGGCCGATCAACTCGCCGGAATCGGATACCACTGGCAGATGCCGGATGCGGTGATCTTTCATCAACAACCTTGCTTTCGCCACCGGGTCTGATGGAGAGACGGAGACCACGTCCGTGGTCATGATGGTTTCAAGTTCAAACATGTTGCATCAACCTTTGTTGTTGATTCCAGTTTAGTGTCAGCAATCAAGTGGGTTTTTGACTTGAAGCAAGCGTTAATGTGGTAACGGGGAAATGTGGCTGATCAGCTACTCCTGATAGCGGCCCGGGGACCCGTCAAGGTCGGAAGCACCTGGCGACATTTTCTCCGCACGGCATGGAAATGCCCACGGTGTCATTCAGCGTGTACGGACCATTTGTTGACCAGCTTGTGTATTTCCTGGTGCCCGGCGCCGCGCTAGGCTATACAGACCGCAGTGGAGCACGAAAATGGGCAGGAACGAGGTTAAAAGGGATGCGCTCGGCGCAATTGGCAATACACCCGTTGTCCGTTTGCAGAAACTGGTCCCGCCAGGTTGTGCCGAAGTACTCGTCAAGCTTGAACTGACCAACCCCACCGGCTCTTACAAAGATCGCATGGCGCTGGCGATGATCGAGGAGGCTGAAAAACGCGGTGATCTGCGCCCCGGAATGACAGTGGTTGAGTATACCGGCGGCAGTACCGGCTCATCACTGGCGTTCGTGTGCGCCGTTAAGGGCTACCGCTTTCGCGTCGTATCCTCCAATGCATTTGCCGTGGAGAAGCGTCGCACGATGGAAGCGCTGGGTGCGGAACTGGAGCTCGTTTACGAGCCAACAGGTGTCACCACCCCGGACCTGATTCCACGCATGATGGCAAGGGCCGCTGAACTGTCCGAACCCAGCGACTGCTATTTCACCAACCAGATTCACAATGCCGACATCATTACCGGCTACCGCAAAATTGGTCTTGAGCTGCTGCAACAGGTGCAACGACCAATCGATGCGTATTGTGGATGCGTGGGTACGGCGGGCACGCTGATGGGTGTTGCGACCGAACTTAAGGCCGCCCATCCCGCCGTGCGAATCGTCGCGCTGGAGCCCGCCAGCACCGCGGTAATTTCCGGCCAACCGGCAGGCTCACACGATGTTGAGGGCATTGGCATCGGCATGATTCCGCCGTTGCTCGACGCCGGGCTCTATGATGAGGTGCGTGCCATCGAAGAATCCGACGCCCGGCACATGGCTCGGCGACTGGCGCGCGAGGAAGGCATATTTGCAGGAACATCAAGCGGTATGAACGTGGCTGCAGCTGTCGAACTGGCGAAGGAACTCGGGGAAGGCAAAACCGTGACCACGGTGGTCGTAGACACGGGCTTGAAGTATCTCGATTCAGATCTTTTCCACAACTGAAAGAAGCAAGCTCGGCTACCAGATGCGGTCGAAATCTTCCCGTTTTCTGATTTCGGGGTCGCGGTAAAACTCGATTAGCCTGGCGTACTTTCCGTAACTGCGCAGCGCAATGCCCAGGCACACGGTAAGCCCGTCGAGGCCATCCAGGAACCCAAGCTTAAATATATAGTGTTTCAAAAATGCCGAACCGCCGTGTAAGGCCGGCGACAGCGGGTTTACCTTTTTACCTTTCAAATACAATATCTTAGCTGCACGGCTGTGGTAGTCGCGACCGGGCTTGGCAAAAACCTCGCTGACGTTTTCGTGGGTCAGGTGGGTGATGGCCTGCTCTAACTTGAAAATGTTGCGCGTCGGCAGGTCAGAGGCATGGGATTTGCCGTCTCCGTGCCGGGTCCGCATACGGTGGTAAAGACGCACAACATAATCGGGGTACCAGCCGCAATGCCGGACCCAGCGGCTGCCGATATAGTTGCGCCGCTTCATCGCGTAGGCATCGAACGGCGAGTTAGCCAGGTCAAGCGCCCTGATTTCCGTAGCGAGTTCCGGCGTCATCCGCTCATCTGCATCCAGTGACATGATCCAGTCATGACTGGCATCATCGAGCAACAAATTACGTTGTGGTCCGTCGCCAAGGTATTGATGCTCAATAATCCGCGCCCCATGGGCACGAGCCAGGGCGACGGTATCATCGGTACTCAACGAGTCGATGACAAAAATCTCGTCACAAATCAGCTTCAGCGACTCGATGCAGGCAACGATGTTGCGCGATTCGTTGTAGGTAATGATGCTGCCAGTGATCACGGTCATTTCGACCCTGTTCGAACTAAATTTGGCAAAGCATAGCCTAGTTTCAGGCCGTGTTTCAGGTCCCGTCAATCGATGCTATGGTGATTCGGTTTCCAGATAACTCGTGGTGCTGGTGTGTTGACCAGCAACAATGTTTACTTCCAGGAGCAATAATTCACCGGGCTCGCGCATGTATTGGATACTCGCTCTGATATCAGGCTGCCTGCTGGCCGTCATGATCTTTCTTAATGGCGCCCTGGCGGCTGCCATCGGGCCGGTTGAGGGTTCACTGGTCGTGCACGGTGTCGGCCTGCTGGTGGCCTCGGCACTGGTGTTCCTGATCCGGGAGACTTCTGCCACCCCGGGCCTGAAAGCACCGTGGTGGGCCTACCTGGGTGGCGCTTTTGGCGCTGTGCTGGTGATCATTTCGGGAATTACCGTCAACAGTGAAATTGGCGTTGCCGGCACCATTTCCATGTTGTTGCTCGGGCAGGTTCTGGCCGGCATGCTGACCGACCAGTTCGGGTGGTTCGGGCTGCCACGGCGGCGCGTGACGCTACTGGATCTTGCACAGGTGGTACTGGTGCTGGGCGGGAGCGGGTTACTGCTTTATGGTTGAGATGACCCTGTTCGCTCTGCTCGGCGGGTTCCTGCTGGCGCTGAACCGAATCCTGATTTCCAGGCTGGGCATGAGCATCGGTGCGTTCCGCAGCAGTTGGTGGAATCACGTAGTCGGCTTTGTGCTGCTGGTGCCGATCGTACTGCTGGTTTTGGCTCCACGCACCACGGCCCTGTCTGACGCGCCGTGGTGGGCTTACATGGGCGGCGCCATCGGTGCGCTGTTCGTGGCGTTGAGCAGCATTGTCATTCCCAGGATTGGCGCGACCACCGCGCTGGCCCTGATGATTACCGGTCAGATGACAATCAGCACCCTGATTGACTTCCGGCTCGGCAAAATCGATTCCCCTGAAATTGCTTTGCTGGGGCTGGCGCTGATCATAGCTGGCGCGTTTATCCCCAAGGCAAGACGCGTGATTCAGGAAGACACGCGCTGAATTCCAGTCAACTCAATCGCGACGGTCTGAGATTACCGCCCGCGCTTCAATTTCCACCAGGTATTCATCGCCGACCAGCCGCGCCTCCACCAGCGTGTTGGCCGGTTTGATGTGGCCGAACCGCTCGCCGTGAGCCCGCGCGACACGCTCCCAGTCGTTCATGTTCTTGATGAACACGCGTGTACGCACGACATCCTCAAGGCTACCACCCAGCGACTCGATGGCGCCGAGGATCTTGTCGATGACGAAATGGGTCTGCGCCGCAGGGTCGATACCACCAATGATGCGGCTGCCCTGGGTAGCAGTCGTGCCAGACACCTCGATCGTGTTGCCGTGGCGGATCGCACGGCAATAACCGGCGAAATCTTCCCACGAGGTGCCGCTGAACACGCGCTGTGTGCCGTTGTCATCCTTTTCGGGTACGAACGCCGGGGGAATCGAATCGTAGTGATCGCTCAGGTCGCCTGCGGCGGTCAGGAACGGCGGTTTTCGGTATTCGTCACCGCAGCCACCCGGAATCGGCTCCAGGCTGCTGATCGCTTCCTGCAACTCCCGGCGGTCGCGGTCTTCGAGTTTCAGCTTGAAAATCGCCCGGTTTTCATTGATGTGATCATTTTGGCCAAGCCTGGCGCCTAGGATGACGCCGCACACGGCCGGTTGATCGAGCACGTGGCGGCTGGCCACCGCGGCGATTGTGACATCGTGCCTTGCGGCAACCGATGCAACCACCCTCAGCAGGCTCTGGAACCGGTCCCAGCCGCCCGCCGCGTCAATGAAACGCTTGTATTTCATTTGTGACCACGTGGACAGCTCGGTGGGCTCGGGCTGGCCGAGCCATTGCTCGCTAAGAAACCCGCCGGCCAGTGTGCCGTAGGCAAGCAGGCGCACGCGGTACTTTTTACACACCTCGGTCATGGCGCCTGCTGCGCGTTGGTCGAGCAAAGAGAAACTGACCTGGTTGGTGATGATCGGAATACCGCTGGCCACCGCCACGCGTACATGCGCAGCGTCAAAATTGGTCACGCCGAGGTGGGCGATCAGGCCTTCGTCACGAAGGTCGCGCAACCAGAACAGGCTGTCCAGCCAGTTAGGGTCCGCGTAATTCCAGGCGTGATACTGCAGCAAGTCGAGGCGCTCGGTTTCGAGCCGCTGCAATGCGCGCTCAACGCCTTCGCGAACCTCTTCGCGGGTCACCGGCCCTGGCTTGGGTACCCACTTGGTCAACATCTGGGCGTGGCGGCCGGCCGCTTCCGCATTTTTAAAATGGCCGGCAATGACTTCTGCGGAACCATAATGATCCGCCATGTCGAAAGTGGTAAACCCCGCCTCGACATAAGGAATCATGTGCTTGGCGGCAGCGATCGGATCAAGCGTATTTCCGTCTTTCTCAAGATCAGCGACCTGCCACATACCCGTGAGTACCCTGGAAATCCTGAATCCGGGCGCCAGTTCTGAATATTCGATCTTCGACATAGTTACTCCGGCAAGCTTTTGAACAGTTGTACGGTATCTACGCCCCTGCCCTTCAGCGACGCAAACTTGACCAGGAACACTACCGATCCCATCGCCATGACCAGCAGCCAGACCAGCGTCGAGTGGAAATACCAGGCCGACACATCGCTGCTCATGTCCTTCCACACATGGACGACCAGGAAACCGCATAACAGCAGTGCACCTGTCCAGCCCAGCAGTGCCTGTAAGCGCGTGCTTTTGAAAACGGCAATGCGCCCGGCCATGTCCGGGTTGACCCGTCGTATGCAGACCAGCGTGACACACATCAGCAGAAAATTGACCATCATCGCGGTCACCATGATGTCGATACCGAGAAAGAAATCCCCGGCAAAATGGCTGCCCAGAACGCCTATGCTGGCGATGACACCGCTGGCGGCCAGCGCGAGGTGCGGTGTGTGAAAGCGCGGGTGAACGCGGGCAATGCCGGCCGGGAAAATGCCATCCTCGGCCCACGCGAACATCAGACGGGACACCGCGAGCAACATGGCCGGCAGGTCGTTGATCAAGGCGATAGCCGCGCCGGCCAGGATCGCCACTGACAGGCCGGCGGGCAGCAAGTAGGCCATCATGCCCGGCGCCGAGACGTCACGAGCCAGCGCCTCTTCGGCGACAAATGGCCACGGCACGGCATGGTAAACCGCCGATGCGAACAGGAAATAGAATCCACCGACCGTGACAATTGCCAGGCCAATGGCCAGCGGAAGATTGCGTGACGGGTTGCGTGCCTCGCCGCCCGCCTGGGCGATCGAGTCGAAGCCAATAAAACTGGAAAACATGATCGCCGCGGCGGACAGGAACACCACCCAGTCAAAAGCGCCAGCCTCGGCCGTCGGTGGCGCCCTGCCCTCGGCAGCCTGTAATGCGGCAGCAAAATCCGCATGATCGAACAGGAACCCGGCCACGATAACAATCGAGCCTAACGCGAACATCAGGAACATCATCGGCAGCAGCGTGCGCTCGTAAGCCTTGACGCCGCGGATATTGATACCCACGAACAACCAGATCATGGCCAGCGCCAACGACACGCGCACCGCGCCGTTTTCAAGCCAGCCCGCCAGCATGACCCACTGCAGGCCAAGCGCGATATCACGCAAAAATGGCACGATCACGTATGCAATCACACCGATGACGATGGACAGGCCAAACCACTGCGAGAAGCTGGCGATGAAGCCCAGGTAGGGACTGAGACCACGGCTGGCATAAATATAGCTGCCGCCGGCGCGCGGCATCGCGGAAGCCAGGATGCCATAGGCCATTGCGGCCGCCAGCGCCGGTAATGCGGCGAACAGGAAGGCTGGCAGCACGTATTCGCCGATGCCCGGCACGCTGCGCTGGATCATGAACGGCACCACATAAATCGACGCGCCGAACATCGCGCAGATGCCGGTCGCGGTCAGGCCAAGCAGGCCAAGCTGCCGGGAAAGATGGGGTTCAGGTTTGTGATCGTGTCCCATGGAACATTGTCATTATATTTATCGTGGTTTGCGGGCCCAGGCCGGTCCACTTATGTGACCAATATGCCTTCAACTTGCTACAGGTACAACACCGGCCGCTGAAACGCGAAAAGCCGCGATTGAATCGCGTGGCCCGAAAGGCACGAAGGGCACTGGACCGGAACTGCCCCGGCCCAGTACTTCTTCAGGTGTTTCAGAACACCACGCTTACAAAATCCGAACAAACGCTGGTGCCACCGGTTTCACAAACCCGGTATTCGTAGGTCGCGCCGCCCTTGGCGCCAATATTGTCCGTGTAATTGCTGCCAGAAACACCTGATGCAACGGGGCTGCCGCCATCCCGGTAGATATCCACGTTGCCTGATGCACCACTCCAGTCCAGGTCCACGGTGTGGCGACCCTTGACCTTGTAGCCGTTGGCTGCAAGGCTGATCGGCGACCCGGCAACCGTGGTGGCCGACGCGGTGTTGCTCCAGGCTGATTCACCGTGACCATTGAAGGCGCGGATGCGGTAGAAATACTCGGTCAGCGGCGCAAGGCCGGTGTCGGTGTGGCTGGTTTCATCCTGGCCGGCATTGGCCGCGCTGCCCCAGGAGGCGCCATCCGTAGAGCGCTCTATCTCGAAGCCGCTTTCCTCGGGGTCTGGCGCGTTTGAATTGTCGTTCCAGCTCAGATCAATCCCGCCATCGGGGCGCGCTACAGCCTGCAGGTTAGATGGTGCTGCAGGCGGGTCGCCCGGCCCTGAAACGGTGCGGATGATCAGCTGGTCAACCAATACCGTGTCGAGCGCACGGTTGCCCTGGCCCTGGTCGGTGTCGGTGACGCGGATATAGACATTGCCAGACAGGTTCGACGGCAGCAAAACGCTGGCGCTGTTGGCCGGATCCGTTGATGCAATCACGAAGGCCTCGGTCCAGTTGCTATTGTCGCTGGAATATTCAAACCTGAATTGGTCACCATCGCTGGAACCGCTGCTCCAGGCGTTGGTCATCAGCGTGGCCGAATCGGCCGGCGTGATGTTGAACTGCCAGCGGTGCTCAAGGAAACTGTGGCGATTATTCTTCTTGCCGCCGCTTTCGCGTTCGCGGATAGATTGCCAGATATCGTCGTCTTCGCCGGTGCTGGCAAAGGTGCCAGTGACCGTACCGGCGCCCGGGATATCGGCGATCGCCTGATGGTCGGTCTCCACGGTCGGGTTGGACGGATTCACGATGATGCCAATCGATACTTGCGTGGTGTCACCGTCGTCATCCGTGGCATCGGCGCGCAGCGTGTAGTTACCCGGAGCCATGCCGGCAAATACCGGATCCTGGGTCGGGTTCCACTGGTAAGGATCGACATTCTCCTGGCGCACGAAGTTGCCGTCCAGGTAGAGACGTACATTGCTGACCGAGCCGTCCGAATCCGAAGCCGAAACTTCAACGAACAGATCGACACCCTCGTCGAACTGCTGGCCATCGGTCGGGGTCAGGAAACTGGCCGAGGTCGGGGAATTCGGTCCTTCAATGTTGATCGTGATGCTGCTGGTGGCAAAGCCGCCGTCATTGTCTTCGGCATAGGCATCCAGCACGTGCGGACCGACGGCAAGGTTCTGCAATTCCGGCTGGCTGCCATCCCAGGCATAAGGCGCGGTGCTGTCGCTGCTGACCAACACGGAGTCCACGTACAGTTCCACGAAGCTGACGCTGCCATCAGGATCTGATGCGCTCACTTCCACTGGAATGGTCGCGCCGGGCAGGAAACTCTGGCCATGGCTGGGCGTGACGAAATTGACTGTTGGCGACTGGTTGCCGGCCAACCGGAACAGGGCGACCCAGTCTTCGTCAACGCTTGATGGCGGGCTGCCCAACGCCACGCTGGGGCCGTTAACCTGGACCTGGCTGCCCTCGAACGCGCCGCTGCGCGGGTTGAACCAGTCAAAATCAAAGGTGCTGCCGGGCAGCGTCAAGGTGCCGCTGGGGTTGCCGTCCGGCAGGTATACGGCGTACACCTCGCCGGGCTTGTAGAACACCTGGCCGCCGCCAAGAGCGCCGTCCTCGCCACTGAGCAATGAATCGCCCGGCTGCATGTCCCAAAACGGCAGGTTATCGTGCATGAACTGCCGCGCCGTGGCCATGTAGCCGTACATTGCAGAGCGGGTCGTGAAATCTTCGGTGCGCATGTCACCACCCAGCGGCAGCGCGTGGTAGCCGAAATACCACTCGATGTTGCCGCCCGAGAAATACACGTCATACAAGACCCGCTTGCGCAGGTCGGTGGCGTTGGTGTCGGTCAGGCCGGTTCCAGCGGGTGAATTCTCATCCATGTCAATCACCAATGGGCGACCGGATGCATCGGTATCGGTAATCAGGGATTCGACAAAACTATTGGCATTATCGGGCGCGTACTGCACGGCCGTGGTATCGAAGCGTGCATCACCCAGGTGGGGTGCGTACTGACTGATGTTGTTGTGATGGGTATGGAATGTCAGCTGGTGACCAGCCCAGTCGAGCGCCGAGATGTAATCGGCAAATGCCCGCACTTCAGCGTCTGAAAAGTCATTTTCTTCGCTGAGGTTCCACTTCACCGCCAACAGGTAAGCAAAGCGTGCGATTAGCTCGCGATAGTACAGCTTGCGCTGGGTGCCCAGTGTGCCGCTATCGAGCCAGTTTTCATTTCCGGACTCCGTTTCCGCCAGCACAAAATGCAGCGCGATGCCCTGCTCCTGCGCATGGTTGAGCACCTGGTTCCACTGGTGCAGCTTGGAGATGTCGTAGTGGGTATTGGCATCCGCCGTGCCGGCCGGCGATATGAACGGGTAGGTTTCCCGGCCGTCGCCACCGAGGTTCATGGGCAGAAAGTAGATCGAGTTAACCTGTTGACTTGACAGGTAATTAAGGGCGCCAATGATGCCTTTGCTGTCGTAGCCCGTGTCTGCACTGGTGAACAAGGGGTCGCCTGGGTTCCAGTCCGCCACGTGCCCGGGATAACGATGTACGCCGTTTTCCAGGCCAGTCGTGGAGGCCCCGTTGGGTTGGTCCACGGTGTTGTCAAAACCCTTGTAACCGAGGAAATTCTCCGGGCTGTCCACGCCGCCTTTCAGCCAGTAATCGCCATCACGAAACTTGAGGTGATGCTTGCCGACATATTCAAGCCGGCCCCATTTCAGGAATCCTGGCGCAGCCGGGTCAGGGGCCGTAATCGTAAAGTTGCCATTTTCCCCGTCAAAGCCTGTCGGCGTGCCCGCAGATGGGGAAAGGTCAATCGCGATATTGCTAGCGCTGCGAAAAGATGCCGAGTAGCTCCAGGATCCGGCCTCATCCGGCGCGAACCTGACCCGCCACGTGTCGCCGCTTCCACCGCCATTGCCGTCGCCATCGAAGAAGCCGGGTACAACATATTGTTGCGCACCGGGTCCTGTAAACGTGACCTGCAGCCTGTAGTCGAGGAAGGGATTGGGTGAACCGTCCGACTCATCAGCGGTCGGCCCATTGAAGCTGATGGTAAGCGGGTGCCATTTGATCAGGCTACCGTCAACCGTCGCCGCAAACGCTGCAGATGAATAAACCAGCCCCGCCGCCAGAAAAGATAACCATTTGTATTTATTAAGTATATTTCCTGGCTTCCGTGTCATGATTGGCTCCAAAAATCCATTTCCTTGGCTCTGATTATAGCAGCAGGGTCACTCTGGTCTGTTACAAAACGACACCCGAATCACCGAGCTGCCGCAGTACTAAATTCAGCCACCGGGCACTGCGGAAAAGGCGCAGCCTGCACTCGGTAATGCAGCACTGTAGGACGGTCAACCAGAACGGGTTGAATCCACCATCGGCGCTGCAAAACTGGATGAAATTTTGGATAAAGGACGCGGATAAGCAGACGAGCGGGCAGTCGTGGTGGCGTACATTCCTTGCCGCCAGTGATTGGGCGGCGCATACTTTTGGGGCGCAACATCCTGGTAGAAGGCTCGGAGCCATTTGATATGGGCAATTGGATCAAGAACAACCTGGTACTGGTATCCGGTATCGTTTTACCCGTGCTGCTGGTGGCCGGTTTCCTCGTCCTGTCCCATGCGCCACGCGTGCTGACTGACCCTCCGGAATATGACTTCGTCATGGTGGCCTATCGTTACGACTACCAGCATCCGCGCGAATACTCACTGAATTTCGAAGTGCGCCAGGGCAAGTTATACGGCAAGGCGGTACCGCTGGAGAATGCCAATACCTACACTAATCGCCAGCACGCAGGTATTTTCCGCTACCGGGCTGCTGAAGGTTCATTCGAAGAAATTGTTTACGAGCTTCCCGAATCCCTCGACGACATCGAAGAAACGGTCACCTTTCCGGTTCAGGAGGCCGCGGACCTTGATCTCGACAAGCGCGCCAAGTCGCCGGATGGTTACACCTTCGAGTACCTGGGCTACCGTGGCCGCGGCGGCCTGCTCGGTGAAATGTTCGGCATGGGCAGGCGCTATGACAGCAACTACGTATTGAGCAAAGGCGGCGCGAACATCGACCTGCCCAAGCCCACCAGCAACCCGAATTACTATGGCCATGACCTGCACTTCATGGGCTGGGTGAGCGAAGGAAGCCCGGGATCATGAATGAACAGGCGGATGCGCTACGGCAAATTGCCGATATCGCGGCACGCCATGACCTGACTGCTGAACAGGTCGCCACTGCACTGCAACCGTCACCCCCACCCGACCAACGCCAGCGCTCTTCCAGCGTGCTTGCAAAAGTACTGGCCTACCTGGGTGGCGTCTTCGTACTGGCCGGAATCGCACTGTTCATCGGTATGCAATGGGACAGTTTCAACTCGGCGGTGCGCGTACTGGTCACCCTCGGAACGGGCTTTGCGATTTACCTGTTTGCGCTGATGACCATTACCGACGCCCGATTTTCCGGCGTCACCACGCCCATGTTCCTGGTATCAGCGCTGCTGCAGCCAACCGGAATTGTGGTCATGCTGAATGAATACTCGCGCGGCGGCGATCCCGAGCACGGCCTGTTGTTTATGTGCGCGGTGATATTTATCCAGCAGATTCTGACTTTCCTGGCCAAGCAGCGCACGGTGTTGCTGTTCACATCGCTGTTTTTCGGTTCTGCCGGGTTTGGCACCCTGTGCCAGATTCTCGATATTGACTTCGAGATCGTGGCGCTGGCGCTGGGCGTGGGCCTGACCAGCGTGAGCTACGCCATCGACAAGACGCGTCACGCCGCCATTACCCCTTTCTGGTATTTCGCCGGCGCGGTATTTTTCCTTTTTGGCGCTTTTGATGTCATCGAAAGCACCATGTTTGAAATTCTGTACTTCGGAATTGCGTCCGGCTTCATGTATCTGGGCACCGTGCTGCGCAGCCGTACGCTGTTGTTCGTTGCCGTTATTGCCTTGACCAGCTTCACCGGCTATTTCTTCCGCGAAAGCCTGGTCAATGCCTTCGGCCTTATTTTCATGGGCTTCCTGTTGATCGGGCTCAGCGCTTTTGCGATGAAACTGAGCAAAAAGTTCAGGCTTTAAGGGCCTGATTGTCCAAAAACACGAAGGCAATCAGGAAGACCTGGCCGTGATGCCAGACTCAGTTTGTCCCGGCCATGTGCGCGCGGATCGCTTCCATCGCAGGGTCTATACCGTTCACGAAATCCTCAAAAGTCAGCGGCGCCGGAATATCCGGATCGAGGTTTTCGATGGCCAGGTCTACGAACATCACGCCCCAGTGGCACTTTTTCCAGTCTCTGCAGGGTTGTGCCAGGTCGTGCATTCCGGTGCTGAACTTGATTTCAATTTCCGAGTTGGGCAATCGTAACAGGTTGTCTTCAGCCCAATTCCGCAAGGCATCACCAACCGGTTCACCCACGAGCACCGCTTTTGCTCCCGCGCCTTGTTTGAGAAAGGCGGCACTGTAGATACCGGCCGAAAATGTGGCACCGCCGATGATGATGTACGCATGTCCTGAACTTGGGACGCTTTGGCCGAAAGCTCTCATGCAATCCTTGATCAGACTCAAATTACCGCCGCCATTGAACCGTTGATCAACAATGACGTGCCGGGTCGGATTTTTACGGTACGCCTCGAGTGCCTCTTCACAGAAATCACCAATCTTGGTGCTGCCGACATTACTATTGGTCCAGAACTGCATGTACATGGCATCCAGGCCGGGTATCTCCCTCATCTGCATATGGTTCTCTGGAAAATCGAGGTACGGCGGGGTCGACTCCGGTTCGGTCACCGCCAATGGTGCCCAATCGGGTTGTGAATTGGCATAAACCTGCCGGGTCAACAGGTAATGTGACCGTGCAATCTGGTCCGCGGCGTCGGGATACGGGGCCTCGAAAACCACTGGCTTCAGCGGCTCCTCCGTTTCAGCGCGACGGTCTTCCAGCGTAACCTGCATGCGTTCGGGCGATGCGGTGATCCCGGCCGCATGCATCAATTCGGGCGACTCGAGAAGGTATGGGATGTATTTTTTCAAGGTGCCTTCGGGGCCAGCGATATACTGGCTCAGTATCCGGAAAACCTCGGCAAGGGGAACGCCTTCGACGTCCACCCACCTGTGTCCCAGCAGGGATTCATACCCTTTATAGGCACGTACAACGTGGTATCCGTCCGCGAACCAATGGCCGCGCACCGGCACACGGTTGTATCGTGGCGTGCGGCTATACTCGCGAACCTTGGTGTGGGCATTTTCGGCCAACGCTACGATCCTCGCTACCGCAAGTTCAAATTCGGCATCACTCAGTGTTTCGGCAATGTCCTCGAGTACCTGATACTCGGCCTTCGCAGCAGCCAGCGTTGCTGAGGTCCAGCTTCGCTCATGGTCGAAGAACAGGCCCAGATGCCGGACATCCTGCCGCCGTGCCTCGGCGGCGTGCGCCGGTGCCGGAAAGTTCGCCTCCGGTGCGTCGGAATTGAATCTCCAGTCTTTCAACAGGTGATACCCGCCGAAAGACGAACCAGCGAGCACAAGCGCAATGGCTGGCCATTTCAGTGCTTTCCAGGTCATCGGTGTATCCTTTTGTCAATTTGCTCCGTCGAACCAGGCGGAAGTGTCGTATACGCTGTATTCACCTCCGGGTCCGATAAAACCATGAATATTGACCGGATGCACCATAAGAATGATCAATAGCTCAGGCAAGACATGAACGCCTCACAAGCCACGGACACCGCTGGTCTCGTCGTAAAGCGTGCACACCCGCGCGCTCAGTTGGCGGTGCTGCTTTTCATTATGGTAGTGGCACTGATTAGCAGCCACTACCAGGTCTACCAGCCGAATCCGGTCTGGATGGCATCCAAGGTTGAAACGGCCCCGCGCAGCGCTCACCAGTCACGCGCTGACGCGCTTTCCGAATCGCAATCCTGGACCCAGGCTTCGATTGCCGATATAGGGGTCGTTGAGGGCATCGCGGTGATTCGCATGATGGTTGCGTTACCCGCTGGAACAGGACCCATTCCACCCTACGCATTGTTTCTGGCCGGACCATTCTCTGCAGAAGCTTACTGGGACGGAACACGCCTGGGTAACAAGGGCCATGTCGGGGCCAGCCGCGCGGAAGAGATTCCGGGACCGATTGATGCGGTGATCCATATTCCGGAGTCTTTGTCCCAGCCGGGGGAGCACGAATTGGTGCTGGTAGTTTCAAGTCAGAATATTGGCTACCGCGCTCAAGAGCTTTTTCATAACCTGTATATCAGTCGCTATCAGCATGACCCCAGGCGCCAGTTGCGTTTTTACGCCTTGCCACTGGTTTTGTGCGGTTGCCTGGTTCTTTTCGCGCTGCATTTCGCCAGGGTTTATGCATCGAGTGGAAGTCGCTCCGCCTTGTTACTCAGTTTGATGTCCGCACTGTTGCTGGTCCAGATGGCCCTGGAAGTGAGTCGTTCGCTGGTGGCATACCCCTATGACTGGCACCTGTTTCGTAGTGCAGGCATCTGGATTTGTGCGTTCAGCCTGGGACTGGTCTTGACGCGGTTGTCGCTGCACCGCCTGGGGCGGGAAAGTCCTGGATGGGTGCTGCTGGTAGCGTCGATTGCGCTCGTTGCCAGCTATTTTGTGAACGGCTTTGATAACAAGACCGCCTGTGCATTGCTGGTAGGTGCCACGCTGCCCCTGTGGGTGGGTCTTGCAAGCTGGCGCTCTCGAAATATGGATTTGTTACTGGCTCTGGGCACTGCGCTGGCCGCCAGCTGGCTGGTCTCGGCAATGATTTCTGTGACCACCCTGCTGGACCGTTCTGTTTATTTCACGACCGTAGCTTACCTGGGGCTGACCTGGTTGTGGACCTCACAAGGGCGCGAGACCCTGGACTCAAAATCCAACCCGGAAAATCGCCCCAGTCATTTTGTGGTGAAACATACCGGCCGCACGGAACGCATCAACGCGGACTCCGTCATCATGATCGCTGCTGCCGGTAATTTCGCAGAACTGGTTTGTGCGGACGGCCGAACCATACTTCATCACTTGAGGCTGGGACAGATCATGGAAAACCCACCTGTCAATTTCGTTCGGGTGCACCGTTCATTCGCCGTCAACCTGGACAAGGTACGGTCATTGAAGAGCCACGAAGGTAGTCGCTATAGCGCTGCACTCGAAAACGGTCGGGAAATTCCTGTCAGCCGCTACCAGGTTGCAAGGCTGCGCGAGCGGTTGTCGGCATCCTGAATCGACTGGAAACGGGATCAGGACTCGACATTCTTGGCCACCGTCACTGGATCGCCGCCCGTGTTCCTCAAACGCTCGATGACCCGGGAAACATGCTGCGGCGAAGAGGTTTTACGCGCAAACAGCACATACAGAGCCGGCACGACAAATAAGGTCAGGATTGCCGAAATGGTGACCCCGTAAACGACCACGATGCCGATGGGCTGGCGCGATTCCGCGCCGGCGCCGGTGCCTAGCAACAGCGGCAGTGCACCGAATGTTGTGCAGGCGCTGGTCATCAGGATTGGACGCAGGCGCACGGCCGCGGCCTCGACCACGGCCTCTTTGAATTTCATGCCCCGGTCACGCAACTGGTTGGCAAACTCCACGATCAGGACACCGTTCTTGGCCGACAATCCAATCAATAAAATCGCGCCAATCTGGCTGAATACGTTGATGCTGCCGCCATAGGCCCACAAGCCCAGCAATGCGCCGGTCAGCCCTAACGGCACCGTTACGAGGATGATTACCGGGTTGATAAAGCTCTCGAACTGCGCGGCAAGCACCAGGAACACGATGACCAGCGCCAGGCCAAAGGTCAGGTACAGCGAACTGCCGGAATCGAGGTACTCCTGGCTTTCTCCATCCCAGCCAATTCGGGCGCTGGCAGGCAATGTCTGCTGTGCCGTGTCATAGAGCTTGTCGATGGCCTCACCCAGGCGCACACCCGGCGCCAGCGATGCGGTCATCGTGATTGAACGCATACGGTCAAAGCGCCTGAGCTCCGATGGCCCAGCCATTTCAGTCACGACCACGAGGTTCGAAAGTGGCACCAGGTCACCTGTCTGGGAAGACCGCACGTAAAGGTTGGTCAGGTCGTCCGGGCTGGAACGGTCGGCGTCTTCACCGAGCAACACGACGTTGTATTCCCGCCCGCGATCAACGTATGTGGTGACGATTCGCGAACCCAGCATGGTTTCAAGGGTTCGCCCGACGTTGGACAGGGACACGCCCAGCACGGCAGCCCGGTCGCGATCCACCGATATTTTCATTTGCGGCTTGCGTTCCTGGTAGTCACTGTCCACCTCGGTCAATTCCGGCATGGCTTCCATGGCAGCCTGCATCTGGTCGCGCCATTGCTTCAACTGATCATAATCAGGGCCGCCAAGGACCATCTCGACCGGGATTCCGCTACCCCGGATGCCCAGTGCGCGGGGCGTGCGGGCAAATATGCGAGCGCCGGGAATCTCGTCAAAACGGCTGTTTAACTGGTTCGCGAGATCGCGGTCCTTGATATCCCGTTCATCCCAGTGACTCATCAGTGCGATGATGGTGGCGTTGTTGACAGCCGCACTGCCCCACCCGGGCAGGCGCGTCAGGTAGCGGATAAGGGGCTTTCCATCACCTGTCTCGGACCGCAGAATTTCCTCCAACTGGCGCGTGGACCGGTCGGTAAATTCGAGCGTCGCTCCTTCGGGCGCTCTCAGCGATATAAAAAACGCGCCACGGTCTTCGTTGGGTGCATATTCAGTGGGCAGGCTGCGTAACAGGAACCCTGCGAAAAGCGTGATGCCCGCCACCCCGGCCAGTACCAGCCACGGCCACTGGATTACTCTCTGCAGGCTTGCACGATAATGCTGGCGCAACCATTTGAAAAAACGATCAACGTGCAGGGCGAGGCCTTTGCGTGTCTGCGCGCCCGAAAGCATCTTGGAACACAACATCGGGGTTAATGTCAGCGCCACCAGGCTCGAAAAGAGCACGGCGGCCGCCAGGGTGATGCCAAACTCACGGAACAGCCTGCCGACATCCCCCTCAATGAATGACAGGGGCACGAAAACCGCGACCAGCACGAGCGTCGTTGCGATGACCGCAAAGCCGATTTCCTGGGAACCATCGAGGGCCGACAGCAGCGGCTTCTCGCCTTTCTCAATACGACGGTATATGTTTTCGAGCACCACGATAGCGTCGTCGACCACCAGGCCAATAGCGAGCACCAGTCCGAGCAGGGTCAGCACGTTAATCGTGTAACCCATCGCACCCATGACAATGAAGGTGGCAATCACCGACACCGGAACGACTATGGCCGGGATCAGGGTCACCCTCAACGACCCGAGAAATACGTAAATGACCACCAGCACCAGCACCAGGGCGACGCCCAGCGCCTTGTACACTTCGAACATGGAGGCCTCGATAAATTCGGCGCGGTCGTAGTTGACGCCCAGCGTCATTCCCTCGGGCAGTTCCGGCGCAATGTTGTTGACTTCTTCGCGCACTGCCCTGGACACCAGCACGCTGTTGGCCTTGGACAGTTGTTCGATAGCCAGCGATACTGCCGGCTCTCCATTGGCCCGCGCGAGGCTGCGCTCGTTCTCAGCGCCAACCCGCACATTGGCAACGTCACCAAGCCGGACCACCTGTCCATCCATGCCACGCCCAATGACCAGTTCTTTGAAATCCTGCTCCGTATTGAACCCGGTGTCGGTGCGCAAAGTGAATTCACGGGATGTGGATTCGATACGCCCTGCAGGCAGTTCCACGTTCTCTGATCGCAGGGCACTTTCAACATCGCTGACGGTAATGCCACGGGCGGCGAGGCTTTCGCGCGACAGCCAGACCCTCATGGCATAGCGCCTCGCGCCGGATATCCTGACCCGCGCCACGCCCGCAACTGTCGAGAACCGGTCAACCAGGAAGCGGTCCGCATAGTCCGTGATCTCCAGTCCGCTCATGCGGTCGGAAGTCAGGTTCAGGTACATCACTGCCTGGGAGGTGTTGTCCGCCTTGGAGATCTCGGGTGGGTCGGCCTCGGTCGGCAACTGGTCCAGCACGCGTGAAACGCGGTCGCGAATATCGTTTGCCGCACCATCGATGTCACGATCGAGATTGAACTCGACTCGGATATCGCTGCGCTCATCACGACTGCTTGATGTGAGCTTGGTGATGCCCTCGATCCCGGCGATGCGCTCCTCGATGACCTGGGTCACCTTGGTCTCGACGACCTCGGCAGAGGCTCCGCGATAGCTGGTTTCAATAGACACCACCGGTGAGTCGACATCCGGATACTGACGCACCGGCAGGTTCATCATCGCCGCGAGGCCGAGGATGACGAGCAGCATCGAAATCACCGTGGCGAAGACCGGGCGACGGACCGACTGGTCAGACAGAATCACTGTTCAGGGTCCAGCGTGCTGAGAATGGTGACCGGTTGGCCATCGCGCGCTTTTTGCGTGCCTTCGACAATCACCTGTTCGCCTTCTGCCAGGCCGTCAATGATTTCGATCTCGCCCGGACGACGGCGGCCGGTTGACACGAGGCGCTGCTCGACAATGCCACCTGGCCCGACCACGAAAACCGACTGCGTGCTTCGTTCGGGCACCAGCGATTGCTCCGGGACCATCAGTGCCACAACGTTTTCTTTCAGAAGACTGACCGTCAGGAACATGCCGGCGCGCAGCCTGCCCTCGTCGTTTGGAATGATGGAACGGATGGTGACCGTTCGGCTGATGGGATCTACCCTCGAATCAATCGAAGAAACGGTGCCAATAAACTCGATGTTTGGCCACGCGGCGCTGCGGGCACGGATCACCAGGCCTTTTTCGATACGTGAAATAAAAATTTCCGGAACGTCGAAATCCAGCTTGATGAAACGTGTGTCATCGAGCGTAGTAATGACCGTGGAAGGAGAAACCAGGCTTCCGACACTGACCCGACGCAGGCCGAGCCTGCCGGAGAACGGCGCCTTGATGACGGTATCCGAAACGCGCGCTTCTGCGGCCGCGACCGCCGCGCGATCCGCCTCGCGCTGGGCTTCCAGCTGTTGCAGTTGTGACTGCGAAACTGCCTGGCTGCGGAACAGCTCGCGGGATCTCTGGAACTGGCTTTCAGAATCCACAAGGTTGGCCCGTGCAGCGGCCAGATCGGCCAATGGCTCAACATCCTCCAGGCGGGCCAGTATCGTGTCGGCCTCGACCTCCTGCCCTTCCTCAAATCTAATTTCAGTGAGTGCAGCAGTGATTTGCGGGCGTATTTCTATGGCTTCATTCGCCGAAGCATTGCCCAGCGCTTCCACGGACAATGGAAACAACCTGGATTGGGCCTCGGCCACGATGACCCCGGGCGGTGCACGGTCCTGGCCCACCACGACATGCACGGGCAGCCATGCCAATATCAACACGATTACTAGTCTTTTCATCCGGTGCCCGTCGTCTCCCTGCGGGAAATAGTCTGATCGCTCATGAGAACTGTAAAGCAGGCTGTTTATTTCATGCCTCTGCAGAAAACGTGAAAACCTCAATCAGCGCCGGGTAAGGCACGGCATGCATCGACAATTTTGGCCTGGCGCTTTCTGTCCGACCTGAGAATTTCAAAAAACGTTTCCAGGTACACGCCGGCACGGCGGCGCTCACCGCGATTCAGGAAGGGCATGGTCGCGATGGTCTGCATGAATTCGGGGTGCAGGTCCCAGAACTTTGTAAACAGCTCATCCCAGGCGTTGCCGTCATGGCAATAACCCAGGTAATAACGCTGGCGCACTGTCTTGATCGGCAGTTCGGGCGCCGGCCTGGCATAGTGGGCGCTGACCAGTCCAGACATGTCGAGGTCGTAGAGCACCGGCACCACGCTGCCATCAGTCCTTCGCAGCAGCAGAATATTTTCCTGCTCTTCGATCGACCAGTCGGTATTTCCGACCATGAAATTGAACAGAGCCAGTTGATCTGTTGACCCGATATCCAGGCTGGCGAAATCAAACTCCCCGTTCACCAGTTCAGCGCCATGACGCCTGGCAAGCGATTCGAAGTGCTCGGTAAAAAAGGCGTAGTGGGTAAAATCACGTCGTGGATTTTCCGGATCGGCGTAATTGATGCGCACGGCCCGCGCACGCAAGCTGTATTCGGTCACCAGGTTATACAAGCGGTAGCCCAGGTACTCGGTGATCACGTAACTTTCGAAATCATCCGGCAGCCTGCGGGAAGGCACGTTTGCCGGCAGGTAACCCTTTCCGCAATGCGAAGTCAGGGCCAGTGATGTCTGCCCTTCAAACGGCGTGCCCTGGGTGTCCTCTCCGGAAAACCGCACGAACAAGGTTGGCACCTGGCAATTGGTTTGCTGGGCGCGCCACCCGTCCCGTCGGCGTACGCTGATCGGCACGGTGCGGTCATTACCGCTGGCATCGACAAACTGGAAAACTGTTGGCGTGTAGTCGCAGTTAGGGTCTGTACTCGGTCTGCACAGCGCATCGAACCGGATTGGCATGGTCAGTTCGAGTACCTTGTCGGCTTCAAACAGCAGCGGATCCTGCGCTTGTGCTTGCGCAGGAACAGCATACAACATCAACACCGTGATGATGATAAGTATTTGAATACAAGTGATTTTTGAAAGATTTTTTATAAACATTGAAAACCGGATTGTTCGAAGTCCGAAATTTCGGACAAACAGCCTACAGAATCTGTGTAAACCCCTGATGTGGAGTATAAACCACAACCTGTCCGCGCAATTGCCGAAATTGCTTGCGCCATCAAAAACAGCGCCAGCCAGGACGACCGGCTGATGCTTGCCTGGGGCGCCTAGATTTCACACGACCTCAACAAAGGCTGGCCTGGATTCACGGCTCATCGAGCATGCCGATAATCGCTGTCGCCTGTTCTGCTTCTTTGAGCTGCGGATACTCCCTGAGAAAGCGCTGCAGCCTCGAACGGGCCTCGGCTGCCCGGCCAATCCTGAAATAGGTGACGCCCATGGCGTAATCGCGCATCGAACTGTCGCGGCGAAGATCAAACAAACGGTCAATTTCGGAGAGATTCAGGTCCACCAGGTCTTTACGGCCAAGCTCGAAAGCACCAAAAAGCCATTGCAACCTGACAGACTGTTCCTGTTCGACTGCCGCATCGGCCGCACTCTCAAAATGCAGCTTGCTTGCCCGAAGTTGCATTCTTTTCCATTCCGCAACCGCCTGGTCGGGCCGGCCTCGTGCCATGTAAATGGAACTTGCCGTGAAATAGCTGGGCGGGTGCAGCATAAAAAAGGCACTTTCCCGCAATGCCTGAACAGGGATTGCAATTTGCTGAGTGACAATGATGCCTGCAAGCACGACGCCGGGTGCGGCGGCCTGGCGAAAACGCCGTGCGATGACCCAACTCCAGATTTGCCATACCGCCCAGCCTGCGTATACAAAAAAGAACGCGGAAATCGCGAGCCGATAACGCCCCAGCACGAGGTTGATCATCAGTGCCAGCAGCATCGACGCGCCGAACAGGAGCATCAAGCCATGCGCTGATCCGGCATTGCCTCTTTTCAGTGCAAGTACCACGCCCAGAATGCCCAGCGGAAGCAGCCAGCCAAAATCAGGCATGAATGTCATTATTGGTGAAACCTCCTGGCCGTACAGGTAGGAAAGGTTGTTGGGTATTTCAAAAGGATCGACCAATCCGCGAAATTTCTCCCACATCAGTGAACCGAACCCAAGCCAGTCACCATCGAAAGTTCTGACAGATTCGATTGCCGCAATTGCGGCGCTGCCCTGCGATTTCTCGAGTATGCCGGGCAACGACTGCGTAATCGTCATTCCAAGCGGATTGCTGTCCGCAGCAATTCCCGAAACGATACCTTCCGGCAGGCGGTTCGAGATGCTGAAGGGCGAAACCCCCAGGTATAAATTGCGCGCCAGCAGCGGCATAAACCCGATCACCAGGCCAGCCGTTGCGGCACCCATCCTGATTGACATTTGCCGCAACGAGTTCCGGCTGACCCAGACAAGCCACAATAGCATTGCGGGAAGAAATAACAGGATTGTCGAGTACGTCATCAACGTGAAGCCCAGCACCAATCCCGGCCAGAACCATTGACCGCCGCGGCTGGAGGCTTGGGCGCGCAATAACATCGCGAGCACAATCGAAGCGAGCAGCGGTGCCGTCCAGTCACGCAGAAGAGCGCCCTGGTTTAACAACAAGGGTCCGTAAGTGGCGGCAAATAATGCTGAAACCAAGGCAGGGCCGTCTTCGCGAAACACCAGCCGGGTCAGGAAAAACGTTGCCAGCGGCTGTAAAGCGCCAAGCAGCAACTGCAACAGGATTATTCCTGTCAGGGACAGCCCGATGGTTCTGCCAAGGGCAATCAGGTACGGGTAAACTGGTTCCTGTTGAAAAACCCTGGGGTCGCCCCACCAACGAGACCACTCCTCGGGGCTTGCCAGTTGCGCCATCCATTCGAACTCCGGATGCCAGGTATCCTTCCCGAGCCAGTCTCCCGCGATGATCGAATCTGACCATTCCCAGTATCCGTGCATGTCCATTTCGCTGGCAAACAGGGGAAACTCGATAAATGCAGCCTGGCTGATCGCGCTAAAGTGGACCGCCCGAATCACCAATCCGACCAATATAATCAGTATGAGTATTTTGAGCGTTCTCGTTGACATGGATTGCTGCCAGAATTCGTGAACCCGGAAGGGTCACCGTCTTGGAAGTGAAAGCTCAGAATATATAAAACAGCGAAAGGCAGCCACATCAATATCGAAAGCACTTTATGCTATCCCGGTGCAAAGACAAAAATAGCAGTTTCAAATCATCATGAAAGAGAAAAGTACTGCCCTGACACACAATGAGCATGTTGTGCGGGGAATGAGCGCTGCGCTGGGCGCTTTTTTCATGTTCACGGTCATGAATGTGTTTGCCAAGCTGTTGAGCACAAACCACTCGGTCATTGAAATCGCTTTTTACCGCAACCTGATCGCCAGTCTCCCGTTTCTGCTGATGGTTTTTGCTTTCGGCCGCCGCGAAATCCTGGTTTTGCGCAGTAAGCCGGTACTGGTCGGAGTGCGCGCCGTGGTCGGCACACTGAGCCTGATCACCACGTTCGCGGCGTTTTCACTGATGCCGATGGCAGACACGACGGCACTGCTGTTCACTTCTTCGCTGTTCATTCCCGTGCTGGGCGTGTTTTTCCTCAAGGAATCTGTCGGGCCCTGGCGCTGGTCCGCCGTGGCGATCGGGTTTCTTGGCGTCATCATCATGGCACGCCCTTCAGGGCACGTTTACTCAATAGGCGTCCTGGTGGCTCTAAGCGCTGCGCTGATGCATGCCACGTTGCAGATCATTCTCCGCTACCTGGGCCGCTACGAGAGCCCAGAAACCATCAGTCTTTACTTTTTCATTGTCGGAACCGTTGTCACTGCCCTGCCCTTGCCATTTATCGCCGTCAAACCCCTTGCTGCCGAAATCCCGCTGTTGTTCGGCGTTGGCCTGTCCGGGGCTGCAGCACAATGGCTGCTGTCCGTGGCCTATCGTAATTCCAAGGCCGCGATCGTTACCGTGTTCAATTACAGCGGTATCGTCTGGGCGACGCTTTTTGGCTGGCTGATCTGGAATGAGTGGCCGCTGCCCAATGTCATGGCCGGGGCCGCCGTCGTCATTGCCTCGAACATGTTGATGATCTGGCGCGAGGCGCGGATCGGGCGAATTACCGAGGCCCGGATCAGGGCGAAGCTCTAGGCCGTTACCTGATATTGATCACTGAACCCGCGCTCCAGGCGCCTTGCGCGCGCCCTGTGGCCACATTTTCTGCTAATGTTTTGCGAACCATGAAAATTCGGGAGTACCGGCCATGTCGCTGTTAATCAAGAACGGACGCATCATCACCGCGGTCGACGATTACCACGCCGACCTGTTTATTGAAAATGAAACCGTTTCGGTGATCGGCAAAGATCTCAACATGGAGGCCGATACGGTCATAGACGCAACGGGAAAGTACGTGTTTCCGGGCGGCGTAGACCCGCACACGCACCTGGATATGCCCTTCGGGGGCACCACCTCTGCTGATGACTTCGAGACCGGTACGCGGGCCGCCGCGCATGGCGGCACCACCACCCTGATTGATTTCGCCATTCAGACCAAGGGCGAGTCCACGCTGGCTGCACTGGAAACCTGGCACGAAAAGGCGGAAGGAAAAACCGCGATCGATTACGGATTTCACATGATCGTTACTGACATGGAAGACGACCGTTTGTGGGAACTCAAGAAACTCGCCGACGAAGGCATCACTTCTTACAAGTTGTTCATGGCGTACCCTGGCGTGCTGTACGTCGACGACGGCACCATATTCCGGGCCATGCGCAAAGCCGGTGAAGACGGCACCGTGGTGTGCATGCATGCCGAAAACGGTATCGTGATTGACGAAATCGTAAAGACTGCGCTGGCACAGGGCAAGACAGCCCCGAAGTACCATGCCCTGACCCGGCCAACGCGCATGGAGGCCGAGGGCGTGCACCGGGCCATATCGATTGCCGAGGTGGCCAATGTGCCCGTCTACATCGTCCACCTTTCCTGCGCCGATGCGCTGGAGCAGGTGACCCTGGCGCGTAACAGGGGCGTGCCGGCATTCGCCGAAACCTGCCCGCAATACCTGTTTCTCGATCACTCCTACTACGAGCAGGAAGGCTTCGAGGGCGCCAAGTACGTGATGACGCCGGCCCTGCGCGAAAAATGGAACCAGGACGAGCTGTGGCGCGGCTTAAGATTTGGTGACCTGCAGTCCATTTCAACCGACCATTGCCCGTTCTGCTTCAAGGAACAAAAGGAACTGGGCCTGAATGACTTTTCAAAGATTCCCAATGGCGCTCCGGGCGTCGAGAACCGCATGGCGCTGGTTTATAACGGCGGCGTGCATGCCGGGCGAATATCACTCAACAAATTTGTTGAACTGACATCGACGGCCGCTGCCAAGACGTTTGGCCTGTTCCCAAGAAAGGGCACCATCGCGGTCGATTCCGATGCCGACATTGTCGTGTTTGACCCAAATCGCAAGGAAACCATCAGTGTCAACAATCCCTGCACCCACCACATGGCGGTGGATTACAACACCTACGAGGGCATAGAAGTCACAGGCTTTCCTGAAACCGTGATCTCGCGCGGCAAGGTGATTGTCAGGGAGACGGAATACCAGGGCCGCAAGGGTGACGGTCAATTTATCAAGCGTGGCCTTTACGGCGGCCTTCGCTGAGCTGGAGTGAATTAATGAAAATACTGATGGTGCTGACCTCCCACGATCAACTGGGCGACAGCGGCGAGAAAACCGGGTTTTGGCTGGAGGAATTCGCGGCACCCTACTACGTGTTCAAAGATGCCGGTGCGGACATAACGCTGGCCTCACCGAAGGGAGGACAGCCTCCCCTGGATCCAAAAAGCGATGCCGCAGATGCCCAGACGGATGCAACGCGGCGATTCAGCGACGACCCCGGGGCCCAGTCACACCTGGCCAACACGGTACAACTCGGTGGCGTCAGTTCAGCAGGCTTCGATGCGGTTTTTTATCCCGGGGGACACGGCCCGCTGTGGGACCTGGCCGATGACCCCGACTCGATCGCACTGATCGAAGCATTCTATGCCGCAGGCAAACCCGTGGGCGCGGTTTGCCACGCACCGGCCGTACTCAGAAACACCAGGCGGCAGGACGGTTTGCCACTGGTTCATGGCAAGCAGGTGACCGGATTCAGCAACTCCGAGGAAGCTGCCGTGCAACTAACCGATATTGTGCCGTTCCTGCTCGAAGATGAACTCAAATCCAAGGGCGCCGAGTATTCACGCGCCCAGGACTGGCAGTCGCACGTGGTACAGGATGAAAACCTGGTCACCGGTCAGAATCCGGCCTCATCTGAAGCTGCAGCCCTGGCATTAATGAAGCAAGTCAGCTAGGCGGTGCCGGGAGCCATTAGCGGAACCGCGAAATTTGGCAATCGTCGAAGCGGTTTGGTATGGTTCTCCTTCCCTTCGAGTCAGCTGCGTCATAATTTTATTCAACTAATGAAATGCCAACCCTGTTCAGGGTTTATGTCCTGTTATGGCAAGCTGGCGTGAAGGTTTTTTAATGACACAGGAGTGATTGATGAGCGAGGCAAAATCAGGCGATAAGGTCAAGATTCACTACACCGGCACACTGGATGACGGCACCCAGTTCGATAGTTCAGCGGGCCGCGACCCACTGGAGTTCGAGGTTGGGTCAGGCCAGGTCATCCCCGGGTTCGACAAGGCCGTGGAAGGCATGGCCGTCGGAGAGTCGAGGAAAGTCAATATTGCGGCAGAAGACGCTTACGGCCCCAGGCACGAGCAGATGGTCCAGGAAGTTCCCAGGACGCAGCTACCGGAGGGCCTGGAGCCTGCCGAGGGCATGACGCTGCAGGCACAAAACCAGCAGGGCCAGGCCATGCAGCTAACGGTGACCGCGGTGTCGAAAGAAACCATCACGGTTGACGGCAACCATCCGCTGGCTGGCAAGGCGCTGAATTTCGATATCGAACTGGTGGACATCGCCTGAACCCCACCAGGACGTCAATAAAAAACCCCGCCTTGCAGCGGGGTTTTTTGTAGCTTTGATTCAGCCGGGACTTACCTGAAGGTATCCTTCGAATCGACGATGGTCACTTTTCTTACGTTCAGAGGATAAGTCGCCACGGCATCGTCTTCATCCAGCACTTCCTGGGGCAAGCCGGATTTGACCAGGTCCGAATAACTCATCGGCGATGGCGCGTTACCGATCAGGCTTCCGGCCAACCCTTGCGCCTCGCTGACATCGGTAACAATGGTGACGAACATGTTATCGGTCTGCCAGTGCTTGCGAATCGCCGCGTTGACATCCTCCAGCGTGGCACTGGCAAGCAATGAATCGAGCTCCGACAGCCAGTCCTCGCGCCCGTAGAATCGTGAATCCATCAGCCAGCCCAGCTGCTGTTCGGGGCTTTGCGCATATAGCTTGGTGTAACTGCGCAAAAAAGTACGGGTGGCCTCGAAGTCCTCTTTGCCGAGGCCGTTTTCAATCAACAGGTCGAACTCCCTGATGGCCAGCCGCAACGCGAAATGGGCGTGCCCGATGGCAATGTCGGCCAGCTCCGGGTACTGGGCCTTGAGCTGGTTGGCAATCTGTACAGGCCGTATCCAGATCGCCCAGTAATTGGATGAACGCGGCACACCTGAAGGCGGCAACTGGAACAGGCCGCCATTGCTGTACCACTCGATATAAGAGTAATCGCCGTAATTCATCGAGCGGGTTTCGCGAATTTTCTGGTACAGGCGTGAATACGATTTACGATGCTCGCCCATCCAGGAATTGGCAATCATCAACGCAGCGAACTCGTCGTCACGGCGCGTAATGCCCAGTGGGGCGCCGGTAAAGATCGCCGAACCAAAAGCCCCCTCCTTGGCGATGATCTCGACCTCTATACCTTCCGGAGTATTCGCTTTTGAAGGTTGCGGAAGCGCGAATTCCGTATCCGGCAATTCGCCCATGTCGGTCTTGAACTGCTTCAGCATTTCATCGCTGTAGTTGCCCGCAATACCCAGCTTCACGTTGTTGCGCGTAAACGCCCGCTGGTAATGCTGCCTGACATCATCCAGTGACATGGCCTGCACCGCTGCCGAGGTACCGGCGGTGAGGTGTGCCATGTTACCGCCGCGAAACAGCAGGTGTTCCAGCGCAAACTTGCTGTAATCCTCGTCAGAGGAAGCGCGCACCACCTGGTCCACGTAATTTTGCTGCTGTTTCTGAATGCGGCTGAAATCCTGTTCATCGAAATTCGGCGTCAGCAAAACGCTTTTCACGATTGGGTAGAATTCCGCGGCATAAGCTGCCGGCGCCTGAAACGTGAATGTCACCACCTGCTTGTCTACCTGGACGGAGTAATTGGCCGCCCAGGGATAAAGCCGATCCTGGATTGCCGCATAAGACATGCCGCCGGCGCCGCCCTGCGCCATCATCAGCGCGGTGGCGTAAGTCAGGCCTTGCTGCCCGGCCGGATCGGCGATGGAGCCGTTGCTAAACTGAACTTTGAAAACGATCTTGTTGGAGTTTTGCAGTTTCAGTTCGACCACTTCCGAAGCCGGTGAAGTGACCGGAATCGATGCCAGCAGCAGGGCCGCCAGCGCAACTATTGTCCTGCTAGGTATTTTCATTCGAACGGCCCCTTCTGGTCTTCAGTGATCGTCGCAATGGTCATGCGCTGCGACTGAAAATATTTTTGCGCCATGGCCCGGATGTCGGCTTGTGAAACCTGGTCATACAAGCGGTAAAGGCGATTAATGGACTCCGGGTCACCGGTCAGCTGGATGTAATGGCTCAGTGAACCGGCAATGGCGTCAGGCGTGTCCATGGCCATTGCAAAGTTGTTTTTCAGGTAAGACTTGGTGCGCTGCAGTTGCGCCTCGTCCACGCCGTCCTGCTGCAATTTTTCGATGGCTTTTTCGATTTCCCCCCTGACGTAACCAATATCGGCCTTATCGACCATGGAAACCTGGATCGTGAACAGGTTCGGGTCGCGGCTGTCAAAAGCGCCGCCGCCGATGAACCGAACCTTCTGTTCTTCAAGCACCAGCTTCTTGTACAAATCAGAGGTCGGCGAGAACACGATTGATGACAACACGTCCAGGGCCGGCATATCGATTTCCTCGTCGCTGAACGCGGGGCCCTTGTAGCTGAGGCTGAAATAGGGCGGGATGCTGCCATCCTGCAGATGTACGAAACGGGTTTCAGTTTGCCCGGGTTCGACCGGAACGACGGACTCGTAACTGCCGCGCTGCCAGTCTCCAAAGTATTTTTCGGCCAGCGCGTTGACCTGTTCCGGCGTTACGTCACCCACCACGAGGATGGTGTTGTACTCGGGACGGTAATAACGATCGAAGAATTTTTTTGAATACTCAAACTGGTTGGGCATATCGACGATATCGTCAAAGTAACCCATGGTAGTGTGCCCGTAGGTGTGGGTCGTGAAAGCCGTTTCCAGCAGCTTTTCGTTGATGCGGCTGTACGGACTGGCGAAATTCTTGGTGTATTCGCCTTTGACCGCGCCGGCTTCGGTCTTGAAATCATGCTCTGAATAATTCAGGTTCTGGAAACGGTCGGCTTCCAGTTCAAACATCAACTCCAGTTTCTCTGCGTTACCCGTCATGTGGTACTCGGTACGGTCCTGCGACGTGTTGGCATTGGCCGCCGCGCCGGTTGATTTTAGAGCAGCTGCATACTCAGCCTTCGAGTACTGGTCGGTGCCCCGAAACATCATGTGTTCGAAAAAATGGGCAAAACCGGTCACGCCTTCCTCAACCTCGTTGCGGGCGCCGACACGGGTCACGATATAAAAAGAAGCCAGTCCCGGAGAGTCGAATGGCACCGTGACCACGTTCAGGCCATTATCCAGGCGATGCTGATAAATGGGGTATGGCAGTATCTTGTCGCTGTCGGCGAACGCCTGCCCCGGTAACAGGAGCAGCAGGCCGGCAGCGGCCATTAAAAACTGATTCATAATGAAACCGTCCTTTATTGCTTAATTGATTTGCTCCCGGCCAACGCCAGCTTCGCGTTCCCGGGACTCAGCCGATCAATGATACCGCAGGCCGGGGCTTTGCTGTCAGCCCCGAAAGCCATGCTTGATCAAAACCGGTCGACGATACTGACACCGCTACGATCAAAACGATCCATGTTGGCCAGCCGTCCGGGCAATTCATCCAGGCCAATGGTCTCGCCAACCAGGACCCATGGTTGCAGGGCGCCGTCGGAAATCATCTTGATCATAGGAGGGTAGCGATGCGCCTGCATACCATGGCTGCCCAGGATCTGCAGCTCCCGTGCGATGATAACAGCGGTGGGCGCCGCGGCCGTGCAGGCAGGGTCCAGTATTCCGACCTGGATGTGCCTGCCATGTTTTCTCAGGCATGTTATTGAATTACCGAATATTTCCGGATCGCCCAGGGCATCAATGGAAACATGAGCGCCACCGCAGATCTGCATGATTTGCCCGGCAATATCGCTTTCTGACCTGGCATTGATGGATTCAACAGCGCCCAGCTTTCTCGCCAACCGTAACTTGGAATCCGAAATATCGATTGCGATCGGCTGCGCGCCTGCGGCACGGGCAATCATGATCGCCGAGAGTCCCACGCCGCCGCAGCCGTGTACGGCCACCCACTGCCCAGGGCTGACTTTGCCCTGCTCCATAACGGCGCGAAATGCAGTGGCAAAACGGCAACCGAGGCTGGCGGCAGTCACGAAGTCAATAGACTCGGGAAGGTGAACCAGGTTGACGTCCGCGTAGTCAATCGCGACGTATTCGGCAAATGACCCCCAGTGCGTGAATCCCGGTTGAAACTGGCGATCACAAACCTGCTGCTGTCCCGCATCGCACTGCGGACAGGCGCCGCACCCACATACAAATGGCACGGTCACGCGGTCACCTGGCTTGCAACTCCTGGCCTTTTGGCCAACCGCTTCGACGACACCGGCCAGTTCGTGGCCCGGAACATGGGGCAGCGTGATGTCCGGATCATGCCCTTTCCAGCCGTGCCAGTCTGACAGGCACAAACCACTGGCTTCAACGCGGATCACCACGCCGTGCGGAGCGGGTTCCGGGTCGGCAACTGACTCGATCGTCACCGGGCCTTCAAACTCACTGTAATACGCTGCCCTCACGCCGGAATTGAAACCACGAGCGGGCTCATTAGGGTAAGCCAGTTTCCACCGGGGCCGTCACTTGCTCTCCCGCCAGGGGTAGAACACGTTCATCGGCGCGATTTCATAAGTGAATATACCGGCGACGACCCCTGGGTCTTTATCCAGAATTTGCCGGGCCGCATCGATACTCTCGCTGGCAAAAAAAATCATTCCGTATTCCCCGTAACGAGCGCCGAAGGCGATCTTGCCTTGTTCACGTAAATGACCGAGGTTTGACGAATGTCCCTGGAATCCATCTTGCGCGGTCGGCGGCTGGTCCTGGTCCCAGTTGGGACCGGTTGTGAAATGCACGACGAACAGCGCTTGTTCGTCGTCGGCGCCAACAGCACTGCAGGTCAATATTGCGATCAAGATAAGGCACGCTGCGGTGTACTTATTCATCTTCAGGAATCCTGCTCACCATCATTGTTTGAAGCTTAACCCAATTTTACCGGCCATCAAGCGCCGTTCTGCTTGATGCGGAGCGGGCCGCTTCGTTAGGCTGGGATCGCAATTCAGCCAGGCAGAAATTAGTGATGCAAACCAGAATTCCCCTTCCATGGTTCAACCCCGCTCCGGAGCATCCCTGTTTTTGCCGCAGCGGCCGGACTTTTGGCGCCTGTTGCGGACTGGACCGCAAAGACCGTGAGCCCCCTTTCGGGGTCGTTGCAAAACGGGGTTTCCTTGATCCGACGACTTGCCGGAAATGGGTCTCAAAGCTGCAGTCCCGGCCAATAAAAAAATCTACCGTGCACCGGATCAAACAAGCCGGAAGCGGAAACCTTTCCACGCGCGGGGATTCCACCCGCGTCTGTACGGAGGTCAAACCGGGAACACTGCGCAAGCAGATCAGCGATCGCGTGGCCGATGCTTTTGAAGGGGTTGCCGCGCGAACCGGCGACGTGGTCGACTGGTTCGAGTCACCGACCATTTTGCGCTACCAGCCCGGAGGCTATTTCATGGCGCATGCCGACAGTTGCCTGCTGGATCCGGCCAGCCACAACTGGTTCAGGGTCAAGGACCGCGATTTGAGCCTGTTGATCTATCTCAATGATGACTTCACCGGCGGCAGCATCAACTTTGCGAATTTCAATTATCGCTTTCACCCCCAAATGGGTGACCTGCTGGTGTTCCCATCCGATAACCGTTACATCCATGAAGCCGAAAAGGTCAAATCCGGGATCCGCTACGTTATTGTCAGCTGGGCGACTGTCGTTGGCAGTGCCCGGGTTTCAAATCAACTACCGCCGGGGGCAATCAGGGTTTCACCCAAGGCCTGGGCACGCTGATTCATCACGTGGTTTCTGGTCGGCCACGCTGGCATTCTAGATAACTGTTCAAGGCCCCTTTTGTTTCCGCATTTTCAGGCAAAATCCCCCGCGTTCCCGAATCTGGGCTAAACTTGAAACAGAGGATCTGTTGTCCAGGTCCGGGGCGTAGTCAGATGACCGTTTGCAGATTGATCGTTCTTTGCGCATTGAGCGTATTCCTGCCTGCCTGTGAAAAATCCGATCACGATGGCCACCAATCCAGCTCTCCGGACGCGGCGCCGGGCGCCACTGTCGCGGCAGCTTCCGGGTGCAGCCTGGTCATGGGCTGGGATCCGTGGGAACCCTACCAGTACCAGATCGACGGCACGCACGTTTTTGGTCTCGATGTCGACCTGTTAACCGCCGTGGTTCACAACGCCGATTGCACGCTGGAATTCAAAAAGGGCAGCTGGGCGGAATTGCTGGCCATGCTCAATGAAGGTGAAGTGGATGTGCTGGCAGGCGCGACCCAGACATCCGAACGAGAAGAATTTGCGCATTTCACCAGCGCATACCGTGATGAAGAATTCCTGGTCTATGTCCTCGCGGACAGGTTTGAAAGCCTGGCCGCGGTCACTTTCGAGGAAATGGCCGAGCAGGGCATGAAGATTGGCGTCATTGACGGTTATTTATACGGTGAACCGGTCGCAAGTTACCAGGATGATTCCAGGTTCGCGCAACAGTTTCACTATTCCCCGATGAGTGAAATCAGTATCTCGCTGCTGCTCGACGGGGAAGTCGACGCCCTGATCGAAGACAAGTATGTCGGTGCTTCGATCATTCGGCGCAAGAACCTGTCGGATTCGATCAGGCCGCACCCCGTGCGGTTCGACACCGACGACGTACATTTCATGTTCAGCCGTGCTTCGGTAGATGAAGCGACCTTTGAACGAATCAACCAAAGCCTGGACCGCCTGCTGGAAGACGGGCAAATACAGATTATCCTGGCGCAATATCAAAACCAGTAAACAGCGCGGCGCGCTGTCGACGCCAGGCCCTGCTGATCGTGAAACGGCTACCGACGGTCCGGGGAGTCCGGCTGTTTTCGTTTTCTGAGCATTGCCCACGTCAACAGGCCGATGCCGCCCATCAGGCTGAACAAGCCTATAAAAAGGATTGGCAGGTACCAGAACAATAGTGACTGGTCTGCTTCGCCCAGGCGCCGGATTACGGCTTCGACGACATACATCGCACAAAGACCGATACCTGCCAGGATCAGCAGGGCGCCACCTGTGAATGCAAACCAGGTAATGGCCCTGGCTGACTTAGTGGTGATGTGCTGATCCATAACTGGCCGGCCAATAAGAGTTTCAAGAATAACCCGCGACGGCTATTTCCACTGCTCAGTCTCTCAGAACGCCTTTGCCGGACATGGCACGCGCATAGAAATACAGGAACAATGCGACGGCCCATATCAAGACGGTAAACAACACCGCCCCCTGCCCCATGATTTCAGCGCCATTGCTGAGCACGAAATTGTAAACAGTGCTCACGGCCACGCCGGCCAGGGCGACGGCGAACAACCAGACGGCCCAGGCTTTGCGCAGCAGCAAGGCTACCGAACCCAGGAGTGATGCCCAGATGGCAATGGCCCATGCTGCGACCATCCAAACCGGAAAGGCATAAAAGTAGTCCAGTTGTTGCGGCGAAAACTGGCTCATGTAGGACTCCATTTTGGTCTGCGTGGCGATGTAGTCAAAGGCGCCTGCGCTGTTCCAGAGCAACGAGATTATCGCGACAATCCAAAAATGGATCGGCGTCTTGCTGGCGGATTCATTCATGTTGACCTCCCCTGGTACCCTTATACCAAGCTTAGCAGCGATTGGCCGCCGAATCAGGCTGCCTTGCTGCCCGGGCGATGTGCTGCTTTCGCCGTGCGTGTAAAATTTTCGGACCACCCAATCGGAAGCTTAAACACGCATGGAAACCGGGTCTCAAGCCAAGGTGAATCACATCGGTATCGTTGCCTGTTCGGCCGAGGGCGCCGCGTTGTGTTACCGGACCATCTGCAGCGAAGCCCCGGCGTTGCTCGGGGCCCATGCCCACCCGGAAATATCGATACACACGCCGCCATTCGCCGACTATGTTAAACGGCTGAACGACGATGACTGGCCGGGAGTGGCCGGCTTGATGCTTGAATCGGCCAACAAACTGGCTGCAATCGGCGCTGATTTCCTGATCTGCCCGGACAACACGATTCACAAGGCCTTGCCACTGATCGAGCGAAGCTCACCCCTGCCGTGGCTGCACATTGCACAGGTGGTGGCCCGGGAAGCAGCGCAACGAGGCCAAAAGAAGCTGGGATTGACCGGCACCCGCTGGCTGGTGGACAGCGACGTGTATCCCGAAAAGCTGAGCGAACTAGGGATAGATTTTTTGCGGCCAGGGGTTGAGGAACGCGACCAAATTGACCGCATCATCATGCAAGAGCTGGTTTATGGCATTTTCAGGCCGGAAAGCGTGGCCTATTTCCAGGCAGTTATCGATCAATTGAAATCAGGTGGCTGCGATGCCGTGATCCTGGGCTGCACCGAAATTCCGCTGATCATAAACCAAGACAATTCGCCGCTACCGGTACTGGATTCCACGCGCTTGCTGGCCAGGGCGGCATTGACAAGGGCGATCGTTGCACCTTAAATAACCCGAGATGAATTTCGTCACCGAAAGCCTCCAGGCAGACTGGCAAGCCTTCCTCAGTTTCTCACCGAGATTGCTGTATGCCGGCCTGCTGTTACTGGTGTTCGCCAGCGTTGCTTCCGCGGTGGGAAAGCTGATTACCCGCGTTCTTCAGCGTAGTGAGAAACTGCGCTCCAACGTCCGTTTCGTCAGGCGAATCGTGGTCTGGAGCATCCGCGTCGTCGGCATCCTGCTGGCGCTCGGCGTCATGGGTTTCCAGGGCGTTGCCGCGAGCCTGCTGGCCACCGGCGGGGTCGTTGCCATCGTGCTGGGTTTTGCATTCCGGGAAATCGGTGAAAACCTGCTGGCGGGTATTTTCCTGACATTCAGCCGCCCTTTTGAACTCGGTGACCTGGTCAAAACGGGCGACCTGACGGGCACCGTTCGAGCCATCGATATCCGTTCAGTGCATATTCGCACCGAGGATGCCTGCGATGTCTTTGTACCGAACGCCCAGATTTTTCGTGAAGAGCTGTACAACTACACCCGCGATGGCTTGCGACGCCCCGGGTTCAGAATTGGTGTCGCCTACCACGACGATCCCTCGGCGGTCGCCGACCTGCTGCAAACCGCGGTTGCCCGTGTTCCCAATGTACTGTCCGAACCACAGGCATTTGTCAGTATCGAAAATTTCGCTGACAGTCACGTGGTGTACGGGGTCTATTTCTGGATGGATACCACGAGAAGCCAGCAAGGCATTGTCAGCGTGTCCAACGCCGTTAAGACTGCGTGCTGGAAAGCGCTGAGCGACGCAGGAATGACGTTCAGTACCGATGTCACGACGGCCCTGGAGATCAAATCGGTACCGGAACTAACCGTCAGCCAGGCAAGCAGTTAAACCCCGTCAGGGCACCGCCTTCATAACCACTTTTTCTTCCTGAACAGCCACAGCATGCCAATTCCGACCGAGGCCATGAACGCCAGCAAGGCCGGATAGGCCCAACGCACACCCAGTTCGGGCATGTACTCGAAATTCATACCGTACAGGCCGGCAAAAAACGACAGGGGGATAAATATCGTGGCAATGATGGTCAGCACTTTCATGACCTCGTTCATGCGGTTGCTGACGCCCGACATGTGCAGGTCCATCGCGCCGGACAACACTTCGCGCAGCGATTCGACGGTATCAATGACCTGCACGGCATGATCGTAGGCATCGCGCAGGTACAGCTGGGTACGCTCATCGATATTCGGAATCTCCCCCCGGTACATCAGGCCGAGCGTCTCACGCAGCGGCCACACGGCGCGCCGCAGCACCAACATCTCACGCCGCAAGTGGTGTATACGGTGCATCAACTCAATTGACGGATCCTGCAACACCGCCTCTTCGATCTGCTCGATGCGATCACCTATTTGCTCGAGGATTCGGAAATAGTTATCCACGATGGTGTCGATCAGGGCATAGGCGAGGTAGTCCGGACCGAGCGACCTGATACGGCCTTTACCGTGCCGGATGCGCTCGCGAACCGGATCGAACACGTCGCCCTGTCGCTCCTGGAATGAAAACAGGTAACTGGGACCCACGATCAGGCTGAGCTGCTCAGAAACGACGGACTCGTCTTCAACATCAAAGGAAAGCATCTTGCCGATGAACAGGAAGTGGTTTTCATATTCTTCGACCTTGGGGCGCTGCGAGACAGACAGGACATCCTCGAGCGCCAGCCGATGCAGGCCGAACTGCTTGCCTACCGACTCGATAACGCTGACATCGTGCAGGCCGTCAATATTGATCCAGCTGACCGGCGGGTCGTCTGCCAGATCGAAACACTCGCTAATGTCGGCCAGCGTTCGTTCCTGCAGGGAATCGGCATCGTAATCAATCAGGCGAATCAGTACCTCGTCTGCTTTGCGCTGACCCGTGTGCACCAGGGTACCTGGTGAGGCGCCTGCCGCCTTCGATCCGACACGGCCGACTAATCTGCCCAGCACGCTTGGTGCGGTGAAACCGGTGCGGCGTTTGGTGGCCATTAAGGGCACTCCGATCGAAAGGACTGATGGCAGTATAAACCACTCCGGCGCCCTCACAGAATCAGTGGATGCAGACCTGCGATGCAGGTAAATTCGCGCGTGATACAGACTTGCGCGATTGTCGTTTCTTATCTTTTTGACAGGGCATGCATGTCTTTGCTGGCTATATTTCTACGAGAATTATCGTAGCTAATATCCCGTTTACACAGCCAATGGAGACACCCATGAAAAAGCATCCACTCACTTCCTGGCAGTTAGTGCTTATCCTGGCAACAGGCTTGTTGTGTTGTTTCGATGCCCTGTCCCACTCAGCCCATCACCCGGTTGACGCATCCAGTAACCAGGTCAGCAAGGCCATACTCGCGGCACGCAGCGCAGCAGCGACGTTCCAGATAAACACGACCGTCAACGACGCATGGGTCACACCCGGCATTCCGGGCCAGGGTTTTTTCATCATGGTGTTTCCAGAACTGGGTATCGTGTTCCTGTCCTGGTTCACTTTCGATACCGAACCTCCGGATGGGTCGATCATGGCGATTCTCGGCAGGCCCGAACACCGTTGGCTGACCGCCGCCGGCCCTTTCGAAGGCGATACGGCCACGCTGCAGGTAGAAGTCACGGGGGGCGGCGTGTTCAACAGCGCCACGCCTGTTCCAGACCAGGTTTCCGATGGCACGGTCACGATCGAGTTCGCAGACTGCAATAACGCCCTGCTGACTTTCAACATTCCCTCCGCCATGCAACAGGGTGCAATCCCCTTGACACGTGTCGCCGCCGACAACGTCGCGCGCTGCGAGGCGGAACAACCCAGCGACCCGGTCGCTGTGACCTATATCGGCAACCATGGCGTGATGATTCAGCATGGCGGCCAGGAGGTGATCATTGACGGCGTCTTGCCAAGCCTGTCGGGCTGGGTGTCACCGACAGTTACCGATCAGAACAACATTAACGGCGGCAATGCGCCCTATGAAGATGTCGAAGTCGCCGGCCTGACCCACGGACACGGCGATCATGTCAGTTTTACAGCGGTCAACGCATTCTTGTCCAACCAGGCCAATACCCGCTTCCTGGCCTCCTCTTCTTCCGGTGCCGGCAGCATCAGTGACCAGTCCAAGGTCCAGATCATCAATATTCCGCGTGGACAACAACAGCAACTGACGATTAACGGCGTACCCGTTACCGTGATTCATACCCGTCATTTCAACCAGTTCGGTAACGATTTTTCAGGGGTGACCAATCTCGCCTTCCTGGTCGAGATCGGGGGCAAGAAAATCCTGCACGCCGGTGATTTTGATTACGCGGCGGACAACATCGGATTCCTGGGCTTGCAGCCCGGCGAACTAGACGCGATCATACTGCCGACATTCAATACCCTTATCAGCCAGGCAAATTTCAACCTGATCAACACCTTGCTGGCGCCCGGGAAGATCATTGCCGCACATTTTCAAAGTGGCCTGATTGCGTCCGAGCGGACACAGGTACTTAACCTGCTGCCCGATGCGGTGATTTTTGACAGTCCGGGCGAACAGCTAACGCTGGAGTAAGCGGGCCACTGGCTGGGCGCAAGCCAATCGCCGCGCCGGTCCTGGTACTCCGGCCGATACCCGGACTTTCGGGTCAGGCCAGGCTCAAGCCGCGCGTCGTGAATGGCGCCTGCCGTTACCGCGCCGGCTTGAGCTGTTCCGGGCTGGCTGGCTCCGGCCAGACCGGTTATTCCGCGAGCGCCTGCCATTGGCGGTTTTTACCGACGGCTTGATCGACGGATCCGGCTCGTAGCCCTCGATAATCTCGCGCCGTAACGGTTTCTTCATTAACTTTTCGATACCGCCGAGCAACTCAGCCTCGTCGATACACACCAGCGAAACGGCCTTTCCTTCCTGGCCTGCCCGGCCGGTTCTTCCGATCCGGTGAATGTAGTCTTCTGGCACATTGGGCAATTCGTAGTTCACGACATGTGGCAGATCCTCTATATCGAGGCCTCGCGCCGCAATGTCGGTGGCGACCAGTGCCCTCACTTCTCCGCGCTTGAAATCGGCCAGCGCACGCGTCCGGGCACCCTGGCTCTTGTTGCCATGAATGGCGGCAGTCGAAATGCCGTCCATGGCCATTTGCCTGGCGAGGCGGTTTGCACCATGCTTGGTACGGGTGAACACCAGCACCTGGCGCCAGTTGTTCGAACCGATCATGTGCGACAGCATTTCCCGTTTGCGGGCCTTGTCCACCGGATGGACCACGTGCGTAACACCATCAGCGGCCGTGTTGCCGGTTGAAATCGCAATATTGACAGGCCGGTTCAGAAAACTGTCGGCCAGCTTGCGAATCTCCTTCGAGTAAGTCGCTGAGAACATCAGGTTCTGTCTTGTTTCGGGCATCAGGCTGATAATCCGACGGATGTCATGAACAAAGCCCATGTCGAGCATCCGGTCGGCCTCGTCCAGCACCAGGCAATCGACGCTGGACAGGTCCAGCGTTTTGCGCGACACGTGGTCGAGCAGGCGCCCCGGTGTTGCCACCAGGATATCGACCCCCTGGCTCAGCTTGCGAATCTGAGGGTTGATGTTAACTCCGCCAAATATCACGCTTGACTTGAGGTCCAGGTACTTTGCGTAGCTGCGAACACTTTCATGCACCTGTGCCGCCAGTTCCCGCGTGGGTGTCAGGATCAACACGCGTGTCCTTGGCCGGGCCTGCCTCGGAACGCCGATCAGTCCCTGCAAGATGGGCAGCGTGAAGCCCGCCGTTTTGCCTGTTCCGGTCTGGGCGCCCGCCAATACATCGCGGCCGGCCAGGATTGCAGGAATGGATTCTGCCTGGACTGGCGTAGGTTCGCTGTAGCCTTGTTCTGACACAGCACGAAGGATTTCGGCCGACAGGCCGAGTGATTCAAATGACATGATTGTTGTTTCTCTTGATTTGTCCTGATGCCGGCATTGCTGCCGCCGCGGTCCAGGCCAAACTGGTGATTGTTTATCGAGGAATGCCGGCAACGTGCCGGTGGGACTCGGGGTGCAGACCAACGATGCACCGAAGGCGCGCATCATACGCTATGTGGCATGCAATAGCGATAGTCTCAACGGGCCAGGCAAATGAGCCGGGTATCAGTCTCTTCTATGAATGATATCGCCGCCTTCGTCTGCCGAAGACCCAACTGCCCGGGTTCTGTGGCGCATTCGCTGCGGTATGCGCTGTTCAGCCCGCTGGGCATGGCCTATCGACAGCTTGGCACTCGGCGCATCGGCCGTTGCAGCAGGCCCCCGCGCCACTACCCGCGCCGCTTTTTCCAGCGGTGCCGCCTGCCTGAACCATGAAGCGGCGTATCGCCTTTCATTGGCTCCGTCATAACCCGCCACCAATTGCAGGCGGAAACCCTCCTGGTAGCCTTCTTCAAACGCCTGCTGGAATGCGCTTCCGTCCAGGCCGTGCTTGCCGATGCCTTCGCCTTTGGGAAGTTCGCTGAAAATCGCAGAAAAATATGCCTGGCCCATGTGACGATAGACATCCAGGAACCTGACATTGCGCCCTGCGGCCTGGTTCAGTTGCCAGGCCTGCTGGTATTCATCCGCCGTCATGCCGGAACGGGCCCAAAAGGAACCCGCTGCCGCTTTGCGGTACAAAACGGTATGCCGCCGCTGTCCATTGATGGAAATCACCGATGAGCTTTGCGGCACGAATCCCTGCGCTACCAACTGCTTAAACCCGGCCTGCGCCTGCTCGTCTGTCAGTCCGAAGCGTAATTCAAAACGCCCCGGCTCATTTTCCCTGTAAATGGCTGCATAGCGGGGCATTCCGCTCCACGTTCCAACATCCGCAAGCACCGGAAAATAGCGATCCTCGACGGCCTCGTTGAATGTTTCCTGGAAGCGGCCTGCATCGATGCCGACATGCGCCCGCCAGCGGCCCCTGGCCGGTTGCCAGACCATGTTTAAATAGTCGCCACCGGCGCCGGAAAAAAGATCGATCCAGGTCAACCAGTATCCCGAGTCCGACAGGTGCAGGAACCACTTTTGAAATTGAGCGGCGGGAAAGCCGTGACGCGCAAAGTGATCGCCCAGCTTGCGCGGCGGCCAGATCAGGTTTGGGCCGGGCGGAATCGACCCGCCCTTGAACGCGGCCCATTGGCCAGGGTCGGTAACGCTGCCGATGACCGGCGAAGCCAGGCCATGATTGAATACAACGGCCTCGGCCTGCCCGTCACGTTCTACATGGATATGCAGATGTGGGCCGGTTGAATTTCCGGCGTTGCCGACCAGGCCCAGGTATTGACCGCGCTTGATTTCGACCCGCTCTGCCTCCGCCAGCATGGTCTCAGACTGCTCGTTGAACGGTTTGTCGAACAACGCCTTGTTTTTTGCACACAAGGCTGCCGGTATCGTGCCGGTGCGAAAATGGGCATACAGCGCCCGCGAGCCATCGGCGTGGTCCACCCACAGGATGTTGCCGCCGCCAGGCATGAACCCGCTGCGCAATTTCTCGTGCAGGAAATTTGCTTCCTTGTTACCAAACCCCTCATCGGAGCGCGCCGCCTGCGGGTTTTCAGGTGCGTTGCGCCAGCAAGCGACGATGGTGCCGCTTTCCATCGCATACACGGGCTGTTCATAAACGACGTGCAGATCATTGCGCGGATCCATGTCGTAGGTCTGCCATGGGACGGAAATCATCGACCATTGAGCCAACTGGCTGTTATACCGCCGGGCAACAAGGTCAAACCCGTATTTTTGTACCGAACCGCCGTGCGTGGCCTTGTTCCGAGCGTAATATTCGCGCCAGGAAAGGTTGTTCGCCTTGAAGGGCAGGTCCAGGCTGACTTCGGCCCTGGCAGGCAAGCCCGTCAGGGCCAGCGCCAGAAGGTGAAATGTAAGCGTAAGTTGAATGGTGTATTTCAAATTCATGTCCAACGCAGTGTCCTGCGCAGCGTCATCCTCTGGTTTAACTATAGGCCAGCACATCGCACACGGCGAGTGCGGGCGTGTGATCGGCTACTGGTGTTGCCCTGAACAGGCTGTGAAATTCGGTTAATATCCGCTTCCTCCACTGATTTCAACCAGGTTTCCATGCTCCGATTGGACAATGCCAGCCTCAGGCGGGGCGCCAAGTTATTGTTCCAGGATGCCTCGCTGCAGGTTCATCGTGGCCAGCGGGTTGGATTGATCGGCATCAACGGCAGCGGCAAGTCTTCGCTGTTCGCGTTGGTGCTCGGAGAGCTGGAAACCGACCTGGGTGAAATCCAGGTGGATCCGGATTATGCCATTGCGCACGTCGATCAGCAGAGTCCGAACACCGGGCTTGCCGCGATTGAGTTTGTCATGGACGGTGACCGGGAACTCAGGAAACTGGAGCAGGAAATCGGCAGGCTGGAAGCCGCGCCGGAATCGCCCCGCAGTCAGGCCCGCCTGCACGAACTTCGTGACCGCATGGACGTGATTGACGGTTATACCGCCACCACCAGGGCTGCACGGTTGATCAGTGGCCTTGGTTTTGCCGCGGGCGATGAGCGCCGGCCGGTCAACGAGTTCTCAGGAGGATGGCGCATGCGCCTGAACCTGGCACAGGCGCTGATGTGCCGGTCAGATATTCTGCTGCTCGACGAGCCCACCAACCACCTCGATCTTCCTGCCATTTTATGGCTTGAACGTTGGCTTAAATCGTACCAGGGCATTTTGCTGGTTATTTCACACGACCGCGATTTTCTCGATAGCCTGTGCACCCACATTGCCCACATTGAACACCAGGCCATCAACAGCTACACCGGCAACTACAGCCAGTTTGAGCGTATTCGCAGCGAACAGCTGGCGTTGCAGCAGTCCATGCACGAAAAGCAGCAACGCGAGATCCGCCATATTCAGCGTTACGTGGACCGGTTCAGGTACAAGGCAAGCAAGGCCAGGCAGGCCCAGAGCCGTTTGAAAATGCTGGAAAAAATGACCGTCATCGCACCCGCGCACGTAGACTCGCAGTTCCACTTCCAGTTTTTTGAACCGAAGCGCCAGCCACAACACCTGCTGTCACTGGATAAGGTCGATTGCGGTTACGAAACGCCGGTGGTGAGTGGTGTCAACCTGGAGATTGCCGCGGGCAGTCGCATCGGCCTGCTCGGTGTCAATGGCGCCGGCAAGAGCACGCTGCTCAAGACCCTGGTTGACGGGTCCACGATGCTGTCCGGCGAGCGTACGCTGCACCGTCATACGCGCATCGCCTACTTCGCTCAACACCAGCTCGACCTGCTGCGCATGGATTGCAGTCCAATGTGGCATGTCCAGCAGCAGGCACCGGACCTGACGGACCAGGAGCTGCGAAACCACCTCGGCAAGTTCGGTTTTCGCGGTGAGCGCATTGACGAACCCGTCAGCCCGTTTTCCGGCGGCGAGAAAGCACGGCTGGTGCTGGCGGTCATGATCCTTCAGCAGCCCAACCTGCTGCTGCTCGACGAGCCGACCAACCACCTCGACCTGGAAATGCGCCATGCGCTCAGCATGGCGCTGGTTGACTATTCCGGCGCCATGCTGGTCATCTCCCATGACCGCCACTTACTGCGTACCGTGTGTGACGAGCTTTACATGGTTCACGATGGCGAATTGATGGAGTTCAGGCACGAACTCGATGAATACCCGGCCTGGCTCAGGGACCAGGCGCTTGCCAGCAGCGGTTCCGAAAATCGCAGCAAGGCCCCACCGAGCAGGAAGGAACAGCGCCAGCAGCAAGCGCTGATGCGTCAACAACTCCAGCCATTGACAAGCCGGGTCCGCCAAATCGAAAAGAAAATGACCGAACTCCGTAAGTCACTGGAACAGCTGGACAGCAAACTGTCAGAAGAACGCTTTTATGCCGACCCTTCGCTCAAGGACGCGCTTGCGGAGTTGGTCCAGGAGCAAGGCGCCAATCGAAAATTGCTCGAGTCACTGGAGTGGGAATGGCTGGAGGCTTCCGAACAACTGGAAAACGCGCAGCAGCAGTTCGATTCAGACCAGCGCCAGGCCTAGTTCAGCGCCACGCCGGTGCATTGCACGCCAGCCTCCTCAAGCGCCGATACATAGGCCTGTTTATCGAGCTTGATAACATATGCCAGGGGCGACCCGTCAGCATTGTTCCGGGATAACACGAATTCGGTGATTTCTGAATATTCATCAACTAATTCATAAGGTTGTGGAACAAGCTGGCTGTTGATCGGGGACAGGAAGACAAAATCAACATCCTGCAGATGGAAATTACACAATTGTTTTTCGTAGCTGACCCGGGAGCTCAGCATGACAGCCCGGCGGCCAGCCAGCAGCATAAACGCCTCGTGCTTGACCGCCGCCACGGTGCTCTGCTGCGGGATCACATCGGCGGACGATTTCATCTGCTGGATGGTGGCCTGCCAAACCATCGGCAGGTTAATGGCAGCGACGCGATCCAGGGACGCGTAATATTCCTGCGCATGCCTGGCCGCCGGGTAATGGCGCTCCGCTAATTGCTGGAGGCCCAGCAAGCGGTACTGGGCGGCCAGTCCGCCACCAATCAAAATCAACACGATCAACCCAATCAGCAGCGATCGCCCCGCTCCGCTTGCCCGCAGCGAACCCCGCCCCAGCAACAGGACCGGTTGCAATAAAAGCAACATGACCATCGGGTGCAGGAATCGCATCATTCCCTGCGTGAATGGCCACAACAGGATGATGGCCAGGTAGGCGCACAGGTAAAGCGCATCGGCCTTCAACTGCAGCGCGCGCAGCGCGGTACTCAGCATCACCACGGCAAGCAGCAGGAAAGCGCCAGCGAACAGCAGCGGGTTGTCATGGGTCAGCGTCAGGTAATGAATCCAGGCACGGACCAGGGCCGAAATATTCTGGTTGATCGAATGCCACAAGAACGCCAGGCCATCGGCCAGCGACTGGTCCTGCCCGGCGAAAATACTGATGAAATATGATTGCTCCCCGGGAATGTCGGCAGGGGCGCCCAGCATGATCCATGACAGCCAACCAGCGGTTGCCAGCACACTGACCAGGATGACCGCCGGCTTGCCCGGCGCTTTTTGCCCCGGCCCGATGAGGGCCGCGGTGACCATCGCGGCGACCAGGGCAAGTCCCACGCTGCGGGTCAGAATGGCCAACAGTAAGCAGGCCAGGAGCGCAAGGCGCCAGGTGAATTTGATCAATGGCTTGCCGTCCGCCCCGCGCAGGACCCTTTCGTACAGCATCAGCGTCACCATCGAGGCCAACAGGTAGAGGTTTTCCGACAGTATGGGCAGGCTCGAAATCACTGCTCCCGGTAACAGGCAAAAGCCGATTGCAAGACCGATTCCAGCGACCAGGCCGGCGCTGCGGTAAGCGATCCAGCTGCCAACGGCGATGCTGAGCAGCAACAAGACGGAAACCAGCAGGTGCGCCCGCAATGTCGACTCGGCAGCACCGCTGATTGCCAGCAACCATGAAAACCCGGGCGCCCGAACGTGTTCCGGCAAGGTATTCAAAACATGCGCTTCGGTCCCCGAATAAGGTGACCAAACCAGTGCCTGGCGTATGTAGCTGAAGCTGTCGCTGGAAAGCGTGGCGAAACCTTCGAATACCGTGAATGAAAACAGGTGAAAGGCGTACGGGAACAAAACCAGCACTAGCAGAATGACGTACACCAGGCCGGGCTTGCCAGCGCCCCGGGGCGTCACCGGTGCCTGTGATAAATCGCCGGTGCTCGGGGTGCCTGAATCAGCCACCGCCGTCCTCTTCCAGTCGCTGCAGCCTGTCTTCAAGCCGCGCGAGTTCGGCTTCAAGGGCTTCGATTCTCGCCTCCAGGCCAGCCCTTTCCATGCTGCCGGAATTCGTAACCGGTGCTTGTTTTGGCAGCGCTTCGTCCAACGGCGGTTCCCCGCACATCAGGTGTGCGAACCGCCCTTCTTTCTGGCCAGGCTGGCGGGGCAATGCCATGACCAGCGGTGGTTCATGGCCCTGCAGCTTGCCCAGCGCAAACTGGACATCATCGAGGTCATCGAATTCAAACATCCGCTGCGAATGGCTTTTCAGTTCGCCCACGGTTTGCGGCCCACGAAGCATCAAGGTGCCCAACAGGGCAATGCCCCGTGAATGCAGCTTCAGTGCGCTGCCAACCTGGTGGCGATACTTTGAGACCCGCACCCCCCACTCTTCCCGAACCAGGCCCAACCCTTCCAATTCGCGCACGGCATGTCCCACCTCGCCCTCGGTGTAATGGGTCACCGGCGATCGCGAAGACTTCTGGTTACAGGCGTTGCGCAAAGCATTCAGTGTCAGCGGGTACTGATCAGGCGTGGTTTCCTTCTTTTCCATCAGGCAGCCGAGCACGCGGGCCTGTATAGGGCTGAGCTTGTTCATGGGCGCCAGAATAGCGTAATCGACGCCAGTCGAGTCAATAGGCTTATGACGCTACTGACATGGCAATAGTAAACTGGGCCAAGCCTGGACAGAAAAATTGCGGACCCCGGATCATGACTTCACCGACAGAAGGCCTTAATGGCGATGACATCGAGCACCTCGAAGCGGTCGTGGAGATGGCGATTGAAATTGCCCGAAAAGGCGCCTCACCGTTTACGGCCAGGCTGGTGCCCGGCAATGGCGGTAGCCACATTGACGCCATCAACACTGTTCGCGAAAGTGGCGATGTTACGGGCCACGCTGAAACCAACCTGCTGCGGAAACTCGCCGGGCTGAGCCGCACAGACCTGGCTGCCTCGACCTTGTACGCCAGCTGTGAGCCATGCGCCATGTGTGCGGCCGCCATCTGCTGGAGCCATGTCGGGCGGGTGGTCTATGCGCTGTCGCACGAACAGATGCGCCAGCTTCATCCGACGAGTCATCGCGAACCAGGCGTTTCCGGCACCGAGTTATTTCAAAATACGAAAGGCGCGCCGCAGGTCGTGGGGCCGGTTCCATCGGTTCGGCCGGATCGGCCATTTCTCCTGGATTCGTAGCCCGGTTGCCGGTGACTCAGGAAATTTCTTCCAGTCCACCACAAACCGCTGCAACCTGGGCATCCGTGCAATTCTCATCGGTGACCCTCGGACTGTCGGGGTAGACTTCGGTGGTCGTGACAAAGCGGGCATCGGTCATGCCCATGCACAGGCTGTGTTTGCGCGCATCGTAATTGATGACGCCCTCTTGCTGGAGTTTCTCACCGATGATTCCGCCATCGGCATCTGGCGGGGCGATGTGGGTCACCTTCTTAACCGAACGGATGATGGCGCCCTGGAACCCGGGTTCGGGCCGGGCGGAATCGCCGACCGTGTAGAACCCGTCCGGAATGTGCCAGTTGTCCATGGTTTTACCGTCGCGAGCGGCCAGTGCCGGCCGGAATTCGTCATTGTCCGAATCGGTGGTCTCGTGGAGGTCGAAATGCGCGATAAACCGCCAGCCGCCCTGCTCGATAGCCTGCATGATTGATGCAGCCTCCGGTGAGCCGCTGTCGGGGTAAAAAGAACGGTTGGGATCGACCGCGCCGCGGTTCCAGCGATTGATTGTCTCGTAGCCCCACGGGCTGATACAGGGTGCGCAGACGAAATTGAACTGGCTTTCCAAAGACCTTGCGCGCGTCTTCATGAAGCGCAGCGCGCCTTGCACACCGCTGGTCTCGTAGCCGTGCACGCCACCGGTGACCAGGACTGTCGGCTTGTCTTCGTCAAATTCCCGGCTCAACACCAGGAATAGCGGATAGCGCCCGGTGTCGTAGGGGAGCGCGCCGTATTGCTGCACATCGAAATCTGCCCGCAGCCCGTCTATCCGGGTGATCACTTCGTCGGCATAGGATCGCTTCACGCGCTGGCGCGCCAGCCATTCGGCTTTTTCGGCATTCCCCCAGGCCTGCCCGGGTGTTCCGATGGGATATGTGCTTACCTGTTGATTCATTTGCTACTCCAGGAAAAAGGCTCTCGGGTGCCGGAAACAGTTTACTTTTTTTTCCACCGCAAAATCACAATGCAAAATGAAACCGGCAGAATGCGATGCGACCACTCAGGCTTGCTGGCACCGGCGCTCAAATATAGCCGTGCACATGATGTGCAGCAGTTTGCGTGCCTGGGTGTACCAGCCCGCATTTCCCGCGGTGGCCTGTGAGCGCAATATCCGCGCCTGTTCACCGAGTGGCGTTCCCGGTGAAAAATAGGGGTATTGCTGTTGGAAGTCCGGAAATACCCGGTTCAGGATTCCGGCATAGACATGCCTGATCGAACGGTTACCCGGCACGTCTATGAATGGCACCTTGGGCCGGTCGGCCGGGTAAGCCGGCAGTAGTTCAGGAATCATGGCACGCACGATCTGCTTGTCCCAGAACAATTCGGAATGAAGTGCCGGCGGCACCGACGCTGCAAGTTCCACCAGGCGGTGATCCAGGAAGGGCACACGGGCTTCGATGCCGTGCGCCGAACTGGTCCGGTCTTCATGCCACAGGTTGTAGAACTGCAATGACGTCACGTGCATTTGCATGATGCGGTGAAACACGGGCCGCTGGCTGTCCGTTGCGACGTCGAATGCCGCTTCCGGAATTGGCCACCTGGCGTTCTTCTTCAAATCGTCAAACGCCGCCAGGATCGGCAGCGCCGCGTTTTCCACGTATTCAGGCCAGTCGCTGAAACTGTCACCATGTTCATTGGTGTAGCCGCCGCAGAACTCGTCTGCACCCTGCCCGATTAATACCACCTTGATTTCCGGAAACCGTGATTTGACGAAGCGGTGCAAACGGTACTTGAAATAGATTTCGAGGCTGAATCGCGGCGAATCCATGGTCCACACCATGCGCTCCAGCTCAGCCAGGTCAAATTCCGGATTACCCAGCACCTCATCCTGGTCGAGATCAAGTATGTGCAGGGGGTTACCGAAATGGCCGGCCACGCGACGGGCCTGGTCCAGGTCTCCACTCATACGCGTGGCCTCTTCGTTGACGGTAAAGCAATGCAACCCGGTTTCCTGGGCAGCAGCCGCAGCGGTAATCAGGGCAGAATCCACTCCGCCGGAGAGAAATATCCCGAGCGGCACATCGCTCATTAATTGCCGGCGCACACTGTCTTCGAACAATTCCCGGTAGCGTCCGTGGAAATCCGCGGCCTGAATGCCGGCGCCATCGGCTGATGAAAAGTGATCATCGATGGACCAGTATCGGGTCACGCGTGGCGGCCCACTGTCATGT
>JABDJL010000056.1 GCA_013002505.1 Lysobacterales bacterium
CCTTGTTCCAGTGTGCCGAAACCGACATCGAGCCCCAACGATTCGGTGATGAACATACCAGGGTTGACCGACGCCATTTCATAGATTTGTGCCGGAGTCAGGCCGATTTCGGTCAACAGGCGAATGTCCTCATGTACAGCGAACCCCGCCACAAGGCCCACATGGGCACTGGGCGAGTCCGTACCCAGCAACATACGTACGCCTTGGTCTGCGAAGGATCGGTTCATCTGCTTAAAGAAGGCCAGGCGGTCATCAAGCTGGCCCGGCTGGGAGCCTGGGGGCTGCAGTCCGCCATTGAAGAAGCCCATCCAGCCATTGATCATCGCCTGCGGGATGTACTCAATACCATCACGCTGCAGGTATTGCTCCAGGCGCTCGGTGTTGCCGCCGTACATATCGGCAAACGCCTCGGATGCCGTCAGCGTGTCCGTCAGGTACACGTTTCGGCTGATCAGTGCCTGGGCAGCACCTGGCAGCAAGGCCTCAATTGGCTGATTTGCCAGGAATGTGAAATAGACCTCAGCCGTGTGCGCCACCATCTGCTGACCGGCATCCAGTGCTGCGGTCATGCTCATGGACTTCGGAATGTGCCCGATCATCGGCATGCCCAGTCGTGCGCTTTCAATCCGAAACTGATCCACCACCTCGGGGGAAAGTCCGTTGTACAGCTTGATGTAATCGTAGCCCTCGTCGAAGGCCCGCTGTGCGATCGCCGTTGCACCGGCCCGGTCTGCCGCCGTACGGTTGGGTGAGAAACCGTCGGACGGACCGAAGATATCCTTACCGGCATAGACGGTTGGTCCGATCAGCGCGCCGCCCGCGAATTGCGCGTCCAGCCCTGGCAGGTTCAGGGTGCCACCGTCCCCCATGTTCAGCGCCGTGGTCACGCCGTTCGCGATCAACAGCAGGCCGGATTCGTTCATTGCGGGTTGTCCGGAGGTGGTCAGGTGCGTGTGCATATCACCCAGGCCTGGCCCGACATACAGGCCCCGTCCGTCGATGACGACGGCACCGTCGGGAATCGTGACCGTGCCTGAAGGACCGAGTGACGTGATGATGCCGCCCTCAATGAACAGGTCGTAACCCGGCCGCACCAGGCCGCGCTCGGTCAATGGAATTACGGAGACATCGATGATCGCAATGGCCGTGTCGGGGTTTACGAACTCCGGCAGGCTCTTCAGGCCGGGCTGGGGGTCATAGGCCAACGACAGCGTTTCGCATAATGCAATGTTGGAATCGACCGCACGATGCACTTCGAACATGCCCGACAGTGCAGCGGACGGCACGTCGTAGGTGACCGTGGCGCTGCTGCAATCCTGGAAATCCAGGACCATTGTGCCGTAGGCATGGTTCTGCTGAGCCAGCGGCTCGGCCGTATTGAAATGACCACCGGTGGTGAGTTCCAACACCAGTTCGATGCGAGTCCCGGAATAACTGCCCACGGCGGTCGCCCACCGCTGATCGGCGGCACCGAAGGCTGCCACGCCAGTGACAGGTTGGGAGTCAAACGTGAACCAGGCGACAAACACCAACTCCAGTTCGGGATAAATTGTAATGAACAGGCCCTGGAACGGCGCACCGTCGCTGACCCAGGCATCGTTGAGGCCCGGGTTGATGTGCAGTTCGTCCAGAGCGATGGCTTGAGCGGCGCGGGTTAGTGCCGGTCGCACCCATTGTCCCTTTGCCAGGCCGCGTTCATCATATGGATCACTACCGTCTTCATGCGCTCCGACCTGGGCGCCAAACAGGAAAAAGCACGCGCCCAACAGGGACACGAATAAGCACCGCATCATGCTGAATATCCCGTGATCAGTTCCAAAAAGACGCTAACAGCAATCGGCTTGAGGTGTCAGTGCAGACGATAAAAAACGAGAAGTAATGGGGTAAGCAGTAAGGAGCCAGAGTAACGGGGCAGATTAAACCGACAGAAAGCGTCGGCAATTTTCACCGGTGATGCCGACTTCACAGCCCAACTTGTGGAATTCATCCTTTCGGAGCCCTTGCTCGATTATGGGCGCCCCACCCCTGTAACTCAGGTTCGGGAAAACCAAGCTGACAAGGGGCCGGATCCAATTTCAGGGCCTTCTAATCCCAAATAATTGGATCCGACCCCTTTTCTCTTCTTCGCTTTCAGGCAGTACGACGCCGGATAGCTAAACCACCAAGCAATGCCAGCAACACCAGCATCGTCGTCAGTGCAGCTTGGGACATCGTTGGGACTGGGACCTCTGGTTGACGAAAAATGACATTGCCACAGTCCAGACCATTAGCCACCGGCTGGTCGGCGAACACGGCCAGAACGGCCAGGTCTTCGTTATCGCCCGCACGATGACTCCAGCTGGACGAATTGTCCGGCGGTGGGCCGTATGTAGTATTGAGGAATACAAATTCCCCAGGTGGGTATTTTTCCGTGCCTCCGAACTCTGTCGCCCGAACTTTTGCAGAGGGTCCTGTTTCGGTCAGGCCGTCAAACACAAGGAACACGGTCTCATCAGGCGTGACGGTCGCGTTCGGGTCACAAGCAAGCTCGACGAATCCATCGGCGACGGGAGGGAGGGTGCCTTTGTCGCTAATGAAACGTATGTCATTGAAATCCGGCTCAAAACCCAGGCCGCCACCGGCTACCCTCGCGCCTGTAATGTAAAATTGAAACTCCTGACCACCACCTTGCGGAACCGGCCGAAAAGCGACTGATGTCAGATAGTTGTCATCTGCCAAAAGCGACTGTGCGTAGAATCGCGTTCCGCCGCCATTCCATGAAGACTGGTCAAAGTTGCCAGGCAGGTCGCGGAGATCCACTGTACCCGCCACCGCCACTGGCGCGGCGACCAAAAAAGAAATTAAAGCCAGCGTGAGTTGTGCAGCACGTAACGACATGATGATTTTCCCTGGTTTTAGTTTGGTTTTCCTTCGACTGAAAATTCCACATGCCTGATTGATCTAATGCGAGAAAAAAGCTTACGAAACCAGCGTCAAGCCCCAGAGCCAGGAGATGCCTTCGGCAGGCGTGCCGGGCAACAAGCGATACGCTGTTCCCATGGCGCGCCTGGTTCGAAACCGCTGCGCAGATATTTCAGGCTATTTCGGCCAGCCAGATGGTGTGGCGAGTGCCCTTTTTCCCGTGCGCGTGTACGCGTACCTCTTCTACCTGGAATCCACAACGGCGAAGTCGGGCACCAAACGCCCGGTCGGGCGTTGCCGACCAGTAGGCCAGGATGCCCGCGGGTTTGAGCGCTTCGCGTGCTGCCACGATTCCATCCAGCGAGTAGAGCCAATCGTTGGCGCGCTTGGTCAGGCCTTCGGGCCCGTTGTCCACGTCGAGCGCGATCACGTCAAAGGTGCGTGTGCTGGCACGCAATAATTCGCCGACATCGCCGATATATACGCGGGTTCGCGGGTCTTGCAGCGGGTAAGCGCTAGCCTCACCCAGTGGCCCCCGATTCCACGCCACCACCTCGGGAATCAACTCAGCAACGGTCACTCGCGCAGATGCGCCGACTTCTTTCAGCGCCGCGGCCAGGGTAAACCCCATGCCCAGTCCGCCAATCAGGACGCGGGCATCGGCCCGGTTGGAAAGCCGGCGACAGGGCAATTGGCCCAGCGCGTCCTCCGAGCCGTGCTTACGGCTGTTCATCAGCTCGTATCGGCCCTGGAGCTTGATTACGAAATCGTCCCTGTCCAGGTATAAATCCAGCGTGTCGGAGGTGCCGGGAATACGGGCGCTACCCAGATGTTCTACCGGCTTCATGAGCCTGCGAATACCGGCTTGCTTGGCTTGAACATGCAGGCCAAGGCCATGTCTGTACTCCCGGTTGGCGGTCAGCGGATGAGTGCCGCGTGGACCATTATGAAGGAGATTGGAGGGTCAGAGCCTTTTTCCAAGAGGCTTGTTCAAATCAGGTTGGGATCAGGGAAGTCGGTGTGCCGCCTAATCTCGAATAATTGGACTCGATCCCAATTTTTGCCTTTACTCTTAATTAGCGGGTTTCCCGGCAATTCTTGAAACTTTTGAATTAACCTCAACGGGCGTAAGACCACTC